>NZ_MKUI01000037.1:0-84862 GCF_001898585.1 Aeromonas sp. 62-46
GTTTAGCTCAGCTGGGAGAGCACCTCCCTTACAAGGAGGGGGTCACTGGTTCGAGCCCAGTAACGACCACCATATTGAAAAGCCCGCAGCGATGCGGGCTTTTTCGTTTCCGTCTCTCATCAGGTTCGCAGTCGATCCAGCTCGCTTGCCAGGGTGGTGGCCGCCTGTTCCAGTGCCTCGCTCAGGCGCTGGCTGGCATTGGCCTCTTGTCCCAGGGTGGTGGCGGCGTCACCGATGCGCATCAGGTTCTGGTTGATGGTGTCGCTCACGGCACTCTGCTGCTCGGCGGCGGTCGCCACCTGGCTGATGTGATCATGGATCTGCTGGATCTGGGTGACCACCTGATTGAGTGCCTCGAAGGCCTGCTCCGTGCCTTCAACCGTGCTCACCGAGCGGGCGATCCCTGTGCTCATCAGCTGCTGGCTGCTGGTGACCTCGGTTTGCAGGCTGCCGATGAGCTGCCCTATCTCGTCGGTGGATGAGCGGGTCTTGTTGGCCAGCGCCCTCACCTCGTCCGCCACGACGGCAAAGCCCCTGCCCATGTCGCCGGCCCGAGCCGCCTCGATGGCTGCGTTGAGGGCCAGCAGATTGGTCTGTTCGGCAATGGCCCGGATCACATCGAGAATGTGGCTGATATTGGTGCTGCGCTGGGCGACCTGGGCGACCGCCTTGTCGGCCTGATGCATGTCCTCGACCAGGGTATGGATCTCGCTGCGGGCCCTGCTCAATGTCTGCTGGGCCGTGCTGACATGGTGGGTCGCCGCTTCCGACTCCTGCGCCGCCTGTTCCGCATAGCCCGCCACGCTGACTGCCGTGGTGCTCATCTCGTGCATGGCGCTGACCACGCTCTCCAGCTCCAGGCTCTGATCATCCAGGCTGCTGCGCATGGCATCGGCCGTCTGCTTCATGCCCCTGGCCTGCTGATGCACCTGTTGCCCAATCTGCTTGCTGCCCTGCACCATGGCCCTCAGCTTGCCGAGGAAGGCATTGAGATGCCTGCCCAGCTCGATGAGCTCCTGGTGGGTGTCGATACGCATCTGCTGGGTCAGGTCGCCTTCATTGCTGGCGAGGTGGGAGACGTGGCGGCTGATGAGGGAGAGGGGCGCCGTGATGGTCTGGATGAACCAGACAAGCAGGCCCAGGGCCACTAGGGTGATGACAACGATGGCAACCAGCTGCTGCTGCTGGGTCGCCTGCAACAGGCTGCCGAGCTGCTGGCTGATGGTGTTGGCCTGGCTGAGGGCGAGGGCCTTGGGCACCTTGATCATCAGCCACCACTGGTTGTCGGCGGCATCGATCCGTATGGGCTGCTGCAGGATGAAATCGCTGTCGGTATCGGCGGGGCGTCCATGCGGGGCAACCAGTCCGGCCTCTGTCAGGGGACGCCCCAGTTTGTCCGAATGGCGGTTGCTGCCGACGATGAAGCCCGCCTTGCTGACCAGGGTGACCTCGGCCTGGTTGTCATAGAGGCTCTTGCCAAGGTGCTCAGCCAGTTGCTGGAAGATGGGCAGGTTCATGTCGACCCCGGTGATCCCGGCAAACTTGCCATCCTTGAGGACGGGCACCGTCAGGCTGGTCATCAGCATCTTCTGACCAGGGCTTATCTCGTAGAGGTAGGGTTCCATCAGGCAGGGGCGACGTGTCTCGCGACCGCAGAGATACCACTCGCTGTTGCGAATGCCGAATTCATTGCGCGAGGTGTCGAACTTGGCGTCACTGGTGGCGGCATCTATGGTCTGCTGCGCGATGTTTCCGTTCTGTTCCCGGGTGAAGTAGACCTCGAGACTGCCCTTGCCGGCAACCGAATGGCTGGCACCCGTCTGCCAGTCGGCGTCCTGTCCGTCGTAACCGTTGGGTTCGAACTGGGCGTAGATGGAACTGATCCCGTTTGCCTGGCGCAGGCGGCTGCCAAGCTGGAGCTCCACTTGTGGGCGACTCAGCCGCTGGTCCGGCTGGGCCATGCTTCCTTCAAGCTGCGCCGCCATGCCGAGCGGTATCTGATAGGCCTGCTGCAACTGGTCTTCGATCTGCACGGCATACCGCTCTGCCTGGAATTGCAGGGAACGGGAAACCTCCTGCTCCAGGGCGCCACGGGTCTGCGCCATGATGTCATCGCGCAGACCGTTCAACGAGGAGGACTGTATCCATGTCATGGCGACGCCACTGGCGAGAAAAAGTCCCAGCGTGAGCAACAACAACTTGGTCTTGAGCGAACGTTGTTTCATTCGACAACTCCTTTTGGCAAGAATGACAACGATATGGTCGGAGCGGGTCCTGACAGTTGTACTGTACTGGATTTGTTGATGGGTTTGTGCACGGCTTCTGGTTATAATTTTGGCCTTCCCGAGCGTTGATGGAACAGTCGCAATGAGCAATGCACTGAGCAGTATTCCGCCGGTAGTCGAGATGGACTACCCCTTCCCGGCCAAACCACAGCCCCTGACTCCCGAGCAGAAGGCGACCCTGATCGCCGAGATCAAGGTGCTGCTGCAGGCGCGCCAGGCCGTGCTGGTTGCCCATTACTACACGGATCCCGAGATCCAGGCCCTGGCAGAAGCCACCGGTGGCTTCGTGGGTGACTCCCTGGAGATGGCCCGCTTCGGTCGCGACCATGCAGCCCAGACCCTGATCGTGGCCGGTGTGCGCTTCATGGGAGAGACCTCCAAGATCCTGAGCCCCCACAAGCGGGTGCTGATGCCGACGCTGGAGGCCGAGTGCTCTCTTGATCTGGGTTGTCCCATCGACCAGTTCTCCACCTTCTGCGATGCGCACCCCGATCACATCGTGGTGGTCTATGCCAATACCTCGGCAGCGGTGAAAGCACGGGCCGACTGGGTGGTCACCTCCAGTATTGCACTGGAGATCGTCGAACATCTGGACAGTCAGGGTCACAAGATCATCTGGGGCCCGGACCGCCACCTCGGCGCCTATATCGAGAAGAAGACAGGGGCCGAGATGCTGCGCTGGCAGGGTCACTGCATCGTGCACGACGAGTTCAAGGCCAAGGCGCTGCGCGAGCTCAAGGCCCAGAACCCGGATGCCGCCGTGCTGGTGCACCCGGAGTCCCCGGCCTCCGTCATCGAGCTGGCGGATGCGGTGGGTTCCACCAGCCAGCTCATCAAGGCCGCCAAAGAGCTGCCCCAGCAGAAACTGATCGTGGCGACCGATCGCGGCATCTTCTACAAGATGCAGCAGGCCTGCCCGGAGAAAGAGATGGTGGAAGCGCCCACCGGCGGTGATGGTGCTACCTGCCGCAGCTGCGCCCACTGCCCCTGGATGGCGATGAACGGCCTGGTGGCCATCAAGGAAGCCCTGACCGACGGTGCCGAGCGTCACGAGATCCATGTGGATGAGGCACTGCGTCTCAAAGCGCTTGTCCCGCTCGATCGCATGCTGGATTTCGCCGCCGAGCTCAAGCTCAAGACCCAGGGCAACGCCTGATCGTCGCTGATGGCAAGATGCAAAGAGGGCTCCCGCGGGAGCCCTCTTTAATTTATCCGTCAGCCGTATCGTCAGATGATGACGGTGGAGAAGCTGTGCTCCTCGTCGGGCGCGACAGTGATCCCGTCCTCGGCGGTGATGGCCGCCTCGACACAGAGCATGGTGCGATAACCGTCGTCACTCATGTCGGCCATGGCGCTGGCCCCTTCCTGCCAGGGGGTCCAGACCACCACGCTGTCGTGGTTGCCGCTGACCACCCGGGTGGTGCGCTCACCATCCTGCACGCTGACCATGGCATCGGGCTGGCGGTAGATGCGATCCATGGCTGCGGTGACGGTCAGCGCTCCCTGTTGCAGTTCGTTTCGGCCGGTCAGCTTGTCCAGATAGGGTTCGCCGAGGCCGGTCACGGTTACCGCTTCCGGCGCACTGATCTGCAGGTAGGTGTGCAGGGCGGCATTGTAGGTGAGCGCTGACTTGCCGGTGTTGCGGGTGGTCAGCACCAGGGAAAGCTCCTTGCCGACCAGTACGTCCAGCTCCAGCTCGAAGGCATGGGGCCAGAGTGTCCTGCTGGCATCGTTGTCACGCAGGGAGAGGTGGACGAGTGTGCCATCCCCGTGATCGGAGACCCCATCCAGCGTCCACAGGCAGTTGCGTGCGAAGCCATGAGCCGGTTTGCCGCTGCCAACGCGAGCGGGGGAGGGGCCGAACCAGGGCCAGCAGAGGGGAATGCCGCCGCGAATGGGCTTGCTGCCATCCAGTATCGCCTTGTCGCTGAGCCAGAGAGAGGCCGGCTCACCATGGCGTTGGTAACGCAGCACATGGGCGCCAAACAGGCTTATCTCGGCCCTGGCGTGCTCATTGTCTATGGTCAGCAGGGGCAGGCCATCCTGGCTCAGGGTGCAGTGGGCAGTCAGCGTACGTGTCGGTGTCATAAAGGCTCCAGTGCTCGGGGACATTCAGAAAGGGTCCGTGATTCAGAATACAAAAAGGCGGCCATTGGCCGCCTTTTTTCAAGCTACGCGATTGCGCATCCCAAATTACTTGGAGATGTGAGCGATCAGGTCCAGAACCTTGCTGGAGTAGCCCATTTCGTTGTCGTACCAGGAGACGACTTTCACGAAGGTCTTGTTCAGCTGGATACCAGCCTTGGCATCGAACACGGAAGTCTGACGCTCACCCAGGAAGTCGGTGGAAACCACTTCGTCTTCGGTGTAGCCCAGCACGCCCTTCATGGCGCCTTCGGAGGCAGCCTTCATGGCCTGGCAGATTTCAGCGTAGGACGCTTCTTTCTTCAGGTTGACGGTCAGGTCAACAACGGACACGTCCGGAGTCGGAACGCGGAAGGCCATGCCGGTCAGCTTGCCGTTCAGTTCCGGGATGACCACGCCAACAGCCTTGGCAGCACCGGTAGAGGACGGGATGATGTTCTGAGCCGCACCGCGGCCACCGCGCCAGTCTTTGGCAGACGGACCATCAACGGTCTTCTGGGTAGCAGTGGTAGCGTGAACGGTGGTCATCAGGCCGGATTCGATACCGAAGGTATCGTTCAGAACCTTGGCGATGGGGGCCAGGCAGTTGGTGGTGCAGGAAGCGTTGGAAACGATGTCCTGGCCAGCGTAGGAATCCTGGTTGACGCCCATGACGAACATCGGGGTAGCGTCTTTGGACGGACCGGTCAGTACGACTTTCTTGGCACCGGCAGCGATGTGCTTGCGAGCGGTTTCGTCGGTCAGGAACAGACCGGTTGCTTCGGCAACAACGTCAACACCGATTTCGCCCCATTTCAGGTTGGCCGGGTCACGTTCAGCGGTAACACGTACGGTTTTGCCGTTGACGATCAGGTTGCCGTCTTTGACTTCAACAGTGCCCTTGAAGCGACCGTGAGTGGAGTCGTACTTCAGCATGTAAGCCATGTAGTCAACGTCGATCAGGTCGTTGATACCAACCACTTCGATGTCAGCACGCTCAGCGGCCAGACGGAAAACGAAACGACCGATACGGCCAAAACCGTTAATACCTACTTTGATAGTCATAATTGGTTACCTAACTGTTCAGTAGTCAAAGAAAATTCCGTTTGTAAATTTACTAGAACTCCCTCGCGAGTCAACCAACAATCTGCTCGAAATTGCGCTATATCATGAAAAACTGTGAAATTTATTTTCGGTTTATGTAACTGGCTACCAACTTTTGTTGAATGCATCATCAGCAAAGTCGGTGGCAGAGAACAACAATAGTGCCTGCCCGGTCACACATCCAGCCGGGGAGATATGTAAAAATGTGCGCGGTTTAGCATGGCCAAAGAGCCACTGTTCAAGTACCAACCATAAAAATTAATCACAAAATAGCGTAGACAGAATCCACAGCGGGAATTCTCAAACTATGACCACCCTGATTGAACAGCTGGCTGCCGCCAAAGGCATTGCCAGTGAGTATGTTGATGCCTGGGGCCAGCCGGCCCTGGTATCGGAAGAGAGCAAGGCCGCCATGCTGGGCGCCATGGGCTACCGCGTCGACGACGAGGCCGCCCTGTCCGAACAGCTTGAGCAGGAGCACCGCCAGCACTGGCTGCGCGCGCTGGATCCCGTGATGGTGGTACGCAGCGGCGACGCCGTTACTCTTGAGGTTCGCCTCCCCATCGAATTCGTCAACGATGCCCTCACCTGGCAGCTCCAGCAGGAGCAGGGTGCAGTGCTGTCCGGTCAACTCACCCCCATCGAGGGTGAGCTGGTCGGGGTGGCCGAGTTCGAGGAGATGGAGTGCCAGGCCTATCGCGTCACCCTGGATATGCAGCCTGCGCTGGGTTATCACCAGCTCATCCTGCTGGAAGAGGGCAATGACGAGCCGCTGGCCACCATGCGTCTCATCGTCGCCCCCAAGTCCTGCTACAAGCAGGCGCCCATCGCCAATGGTCGCAAGGTGTGGGGCCCGAGCGTCCAGCTCTACTGCCTGCGCAGCCGCCACAACTGGGGCATCGGCGATTTCAGCGATCTCGGCCAGCTGGTTGAGAATGCCGCCGCCTGGGGAGCCCACTTCGTCGGTCTCAACCCCATTCATGCCCTCTATCCGGCCAACCCGGAGAGTGCCAGCCCCTACAGCCCTTCTTCCCGTCGCTGGCTCAACGTCGCCTATATCGATGTGGAAGCGGTGCCCGAATTCCTGGGCAACGATCGCCTGAAAGCGGAAGTGGCGAGCCCGGCCTTCCAGCAGCACCTCACCTCCCTGCGGGTCAAGGACAATGTGGATTACACCGGCGTCATCCAGACCAAGATCGGGATGCTGCGCCAGGTATTCGACCAGGCCAGCTTCAGCGCCGAGCGTCAGGCTGCGTTCGATGCCTTCGTGGCTGCCGGCGGTGACAGCCTGCAACAGCAGGCAGCGTTTGACGCCCTTCAGGCCCACTTCTATGCCAAGGGCGAGAATGCCTGGGGCTGGCCGGTCTGGCCCGAGGCGTTGCGCGATTACCACAACCCCGAAGTGGCGGCCTGGATGGCCGAGCACCAGCAGGATGTGGCCTTCTATCTCTATCTGCAGTTCCTGGCTGACGAGCAGCTGGCCCGGGCCGATGCCCGCGCCAAGGCCGCCGGCATGGTGATGGGGATCTACCGGGATCTGGCGGTCGGCGTCTCCGAAGGTTCCACCGAGATCTGGGCAAACCGGGATCTCTACTGCCCGAAAGCCTCGGTCGGTGCACCGCCCGACATTCTCGGCCCCCTCGGCCAGAACTGGGGCCTGCCCCCCATGAACCCGAACCAGCTGTTCGAGGCCGCCTACCAGCCCATGGTGGATCTGTTCCGTGCCAACATGCGCTCCTGCGGCGCCCTGCGCATCGACCACGTGATGGCCTTGCTGCGCCTGTGGTGGGTGCCGCCCGGAGAGTCCGCCGCCAAGGGGGCCTACATCTATTATCCGGTTAATGACCTGCTGGGGATCCTGGCGCTGGAATCCCACCGCAACCAGTGTCTGCTGATCGGCGAGGATCTGGGGACGGTGCCGGAGGGGATCGACGTGACCCTGAAAGAGAACGGCGTCCACTCCTACAAGGTGTTCTTCTTCGAGCGTTCCAAGGACGATGGTGGCTTCATCTCCCCGGCACACTACGCCGAGCAGGCGATGTCCGCCCTGACCACCCACGACATGCCGACCCTCAAGGGCTTCTGGCACTGCGACGATCTGGCGCTGGGACGCGAACTGGGCCTGTACCCGGATGAAGACGTACTCAAGACCCTGTATGCTGATCGCCACCAGGCCAAGCAGCGGATCCTTGACAGCCTGCATGCTCATGGGGTCATCTCTGGCAATATCAGTCAAGACGTGAACTGGGTCGGCATGAATACCGAGCTCAACCACGGTCTGCAACTGCACATGTCCCGCGGCAGCTGTGCCCTGTTCAGCACCCAGCTCGAAGACTGGCTGGAGATGGACAAGCCGGTCAACGTGCCGGGTACCAGCTACGAGTACCCCAACTGGCGTCGCAAGCTCTCCCGGGATCTGGAGGATATCTTCGCCGACGAGGCGCTCAAGAATCTGGCGGGCAAGATGAGCCGGGCCCGTGACGAGGCCAGCCGTTGAGCCTTGAACGCCAACATGTGACTCACTTTCATCCGCTTCGGCTTCGGCCGAAGCGGATGTTCAGCCATCAAAGGAAATGTCGATGCCCGTTGAACGTTTGGTTGCCGCCCGCTGTGCCGATCCTTTCTCCCATCTAGGCCTGCTGGCCAATCCGGATGGGCCAGGCCTGAAACTCACCGCCTGGTTGCCCGATGCACTCGAGGTCCGGGTCAGGGATCTCAAGTCAGGCAAGATAGTTGCCACCCTGACCGCCGCTGACGAAGCGGGCCTCTTTGAAACTGTTTTCACCCGCCGCAAGAATCCCTTCCCCTACCAGCTCATCGCGACCTACGCCGACGCCAGTGCCGACATCATCGATCCCTATCAGTTCCAGGCTGCCGCCTGGGAAGGGCTGGCGGAACTCACCTGGCAACCGGAAAACCTCTACCACACCCTCGGCGCCCAGTTGCGCACCGTGACGCACCTCGGCCAGCAGGTGGAAGGGGTACGCTTTGCCGTCTACGCGCCGAGCGCCACGGCGGTGAGCCTCATCGGGGATTTCAACTTCTGGGATGGCCGCCGTCACCCCATGCAGCGCAGCCAGTGCGGCCACTGGGTGCTGTTCGTGCCGGGGCTCAAGGCCGGGGATCGCTACAAGTTCGAACTCAAGGACCCGGCGGGCAATCGCCTGCCCCACAAGAGCGACCCGGTGGGCTTCTACTGCGAGCAGTACCCCTCGTTCGCCTCCGTGGTCTATGACCACGGCCAGTACCAGTGGCAGGACGCCGACTGGCGCGAGAGTCAGCTCAATGACAAGCGCGAGCAGCCCCTTTCCATCTACGAGCTGCACGTGGGTTCATGGAAGCGTCACTCCAACGGCGACAGCCTGAGCTGGCGCGAGCTGGCGGTGGAACTGGTGGATTACATCAAGGAGATGGAGTACACCCACATCGAGCTGCTGCCAGTCTCCGAGCATCCCTTCAGCGGCTCCTGGGGCTACCAGCCGGTGGGCATGTTCTCCCCCACCAGCCGCTACGGCACGGCCGACGATTTCAAATACTTCGTGGATCAGTGCCACCAGGCGGGGATCGGCGTGATTCTGGATTGGGTGCCCGCCCACTTCCCGTCCGATGCCCACGGCCTGGCCCGCTTCGACGGCACGCCGCTCTACGAGTACGAAGATCCGCGCCGTGGCTGGCACCCGGACTGGAACTCCTACATCTATGACTTCGGTCGCGACACCGTGCGCCAGTTCCTGGTGGCCAGCGCCCTGTTCTGGCTCGACAAGTTCCACATCGACGGCCTGCGGGTGGATGCGGTCGCCTCCATGCTCTATCTGGATTACTCCCGCAACGCCGGTGAGTGGGTGCCCAACGTCGATGGCGGCAACCACAACTACGAGGCGATCAGCCTCTTGAAGTGGACCAACGAGGAGGTGTACGGCAAGTACCCCCACGCCATGACCATCGCCGAGGAGTCCACCGCCTTTGCCGGGGTCTCCCGTCCCACCTTCCTCGGTGGCCTGGGGTTTGGCTTCAAGTGGAATATGGGCTGGATGCACGACACCCTCAGCTACATGCAAAAAGAGCCCATTCACCGTCGCTACCACCACAACGACATGACCTTCTCCATGGTGTACCACTATGACGAGAACTTCATTCTGTCCCTCTCCCACGACGAGGTGGTCCACGGCAAGCACTCCCTGCTCTACAAGATGCCGGGGGACGAGTGGCAGCAGGCCGCCAACCTGCGCGCCTACATGGGCTTCATGTATGCCCACCCCGGCAAGAAGCTCAACTTCATGGGCACCGAGATCGCCCAGAGCAACGAGTGGAATCATGATGCCCAGCTGCCCTGGCACCTGTTGCAGTACCCCAGGCACGGCGGCCAGCAGCGGCTGATCCGGGATCTCAACCACCTCTATCGTCATGAACCTGCCTTGTATCAGGCGGATTATGAACAGGGAGGTTTCCGCTGGCTGGATCACAACGATGCCGACAACAGCATCTTCGCCTGGCTGCGGGCCGACAAGCTGGGGGCCCATCCGCTGGTGGTGGCCTGCAACTTCACCCCGGTGCCGCGCATCGGTTACCGTCTCGGGGTGCCGTCTGCCGGTCGCTATCGGGTGGTGCTCAACACCGACAGCGAGCATTACTGGGGCAGCAACTATGATGTGGGTCTGGTCTTCGTCGCCGAGGCGACCCCCTGGCAGGGGATGGCACATAGCCTGGTGCTGGACTTGCCGCCGCTCGCGACCTTGTTCATCAAACAGGAGTCCTGATGTTTGAAATGGAAAACGGGGTAGATCACCCGCTTGGCGCCCGTCTGGACGAGACGGGCTGCCACTTCTGTGTCTGGGCTCCCCAATCGGACAAGGTGGAGCTCTGCCTGTTCGACGATGAGGAGCAGGAGCTGGCGCGTCTCCCCTTGCCCGGTCGGCGCGGCCAGTACTGGTTCGGCCACGTGCGAGGGGTCAAGGCCGGTCAGCGCTATGGCTACCGGGTGCATGGCTCTCCCCAGGAGGGGTTGCTGTTTGACCCGGACAAGCTGCTGATAGACCCCTACGCCCGGGCGCTCAGCCGTGCCACCCACTGGGACGATGCCCTTTACGAGGGGGACAGCGCGGCCATGGTGGGCAAGTCGGTGGTGGTGGACGATGCCTTCGACTGGCAGGGGGTCGGCAAGCCCGGCATCCCGCCGGAGCGGGTCGTGCTCTACGAGACCCACGTCAAGGGGTTCACCCGCCAGCACCCCGGCATCCCCAAGGCGCTGCAGGGCACCTATCTGGGCATCAGCCACCCGCTGATGATCGAGCATCTGCAGGGCCTGGGGGTGACCTCGGTCCAGCTAATGCCGGTGGCGGCCTTCATGTCCGAGCCCAGGCTCGAGCAGCTGGGGCTGACCAACTACTGGGGCTACAACCCCATCGCCTTCTTCGCGCCCGAACCGCGCTACGGGGCGAAGGATGCGGTGACCGAGTTCAAGACCATGGTGCGCGAGCTGCACCGGGCGGGGCTCGAGGTGATCCTGGACGTGGTCTACAACCACACCGCGGAGTCGGGCTTCGACGGCCCCATGCTCTCCCTCAAGGGGTTTGACAACGCGGGCTACTACGCCTTCGAGTCGGGGGCCCACGGTCCGGATTACCATCGCCACGCCAACGTCACCGGCTGCGGCAACAGCGTCAATCTGGATCACCCCAACACTCTGCGACTGGTGCTCGATGCCCTGCGCTACTGGGTCACCGAGATGCAGGTGGACGGTTTTCGCTTCGATCTGGCGGTCACCCTGGCGCGGGAGGCGGGGGAGTTCGATCCCATGAGCGCCTTCTTCAAGGCCATGATGGCGGATCCCGTGCTGGCGCGGGTCAGGCTCATCGCCGAACCCTGGGACATCGGCCCCTTCGGCTATCGTCTCGGCCAGTTTCCGAGCCAATGGCTGGAGATCAACGATCGTTACCGCGACACGGTGCGCGCCTTCTGGCGC
Source organism: Aeromonas sp. 62-46 (assembly GCF_001898585.1). Lineage (NCBI taxonomy): Bacteria > Pseudomonadati > Pseudomonadota > Gammaproteobacteria > Aeromonadales > Aeromonadaceae > Aeromonas > Aeromonas sp. 62-46. The sequence goes on from NZ_MKUI01000037.1 coordinate 11,476, forward strand.
GGGGATGCGGGCAAGATGGGGGATTTTGCCACCCGTCTGGTGGGCTCGCGGGATCTCTTCCCGAAGAACTGGCGCTCCCCCCACACCAGCGTCAACTACCTCTGCTATCACGACGGCTTCACCCTCGAGGACCTGGTCTCCTACAACCAGCGCCACAACCAGGCCAACGGCGAGGACAACCGGGACGGCCACGGCAACAACCTCTCCAGCAACCACGGGGTGGAGGGGCCGACCCTGGACCCGCGCATCAACAACCTGCGCCAGCAGCAGAAGCGCAACCTCATCGCCACCCTGCTGCTGTCACAGGGGACGCCCCACTTCCTGGCCGGGGATGAGATGGGCCGCAGCCAGCTTGGCAACAACAACGCCTACTGTCAGGACAACCAGATAAGCTGGGTGAACTGGCAACTGCGCCCGGAGGACGAGCGGCTGCTCGCTTTCACCCGCCAGATGATGGCGCTGCGGGCGGAGTCCGGGGTCTTCTCCAACCTGCAACTGAGCGACGACGGCTGGAACGGCAAGGCGACCAGCTGTCACCAGGTGAACTGGTATCACCCGGACGGCCATCAGCTCACCGATCAGGACTGGCACGCCCCCATGGGGCAGGCGTTTGCCATGGACATCGGCATGATCGGCTGCATCGGGGAGCGCTGGTACGTGCTGTTCAACGCCAGCGACTATGACATCCAGTTCCGCCTGCCGCCGCCGGGGGAGGGCATGGAGTGGATCCAGACCATCGACACCGCCACCAACGACGGCCTGCCCTTCCTGCCGGACGACATCAAGCGGCAGGTGGCGGTGGGGCGTGCCCACTCCCTCAAGCTGCTGGAGCGGGTCGCCCTGCCGGCGGCGGTGCTGGCGAGCGAAGGGGTGGTGGCAGCGGATGTTGTCGCCGTGTTGCCAACGGGATCACAGTTCCCGCTGGCGGGGTAGAGCCAGGCGCCCTGACTGGGTATGCTGGGCACCGTTATCAGTGGTGAGGAGCCGGAATGAGCAGTAACAACCCTGAACAGTGGCGCGACAAGCTGAGTGCAGAGCAGTTCCACATCTGCTGGGAGAAAGGGACCGAGCGTCCCTACAGCGGTGCCCTGCTGCACAACCGTAAGAGCGGCGATTACCACTGCGTCTGCTGCAAGCAGGTGCTGTTCCACTCAGCAGCCAAGTTCGACGCGGGCTGCGGCTGGCCCTCGTTCGACCGGGCCATCGAGGGGACGGTGACCTACACCGAGGACAACAGCCACGGCATGAAGCGGGTGGAGATCACCTGCAGCCAGTGCGGCTCCCACCTCGGCCACGTCTTTCCCGACGGGCCGACCGAGACCGGCCAGCGCTACTGCGTCAACAGCCTGAGCCTGGATTTCGAGCCCGACGCCTGATCCCCGACACGACCAGCGGCGCCTCCCTTCGGAGGCGCCGCTTTTTTATCTCCCCCTGTCAGGTGCCGGGCTATGCCAGCGGCAGGTAGATGTCGGTGACCAGCTCATGGGTGGGCACCTCGTGTACAAAGTTGTGGTAGTGGAAGAAGAGTGGAAAATCCCGCAGCTCTTCGCCGCTGGCGGGCAGCAAGTCGCGGTAGAGCGCCCGGGCACAGTCGGCCAGGAGGTCGTGGGAGCCGCGGTGGCGTACCACGGCGCAGCGCCCGGCCGGGATGAGGGCATTCTTCACACCCCACTCATTGTCCTCGGCGACGGGGGCCTCGACGCTGCCACAGAGGGTAAAGCGAAACGCCGCACCCTCCGTCGTGGCGGGGTCGTCCGGCGCCAGGCCATAGGTCCGGCTGGTGGCGACCGGGGAGCCGCCCGTGGCCTTGCGCCACTGGATGAAGCGCGCCGCGGTGTCGTTGATGCGCTCGGGCAGGCCCTGATGGGTCAGGGCGGCGACGGCGGTCTGCGGGAACTGGATGATGTCGACTCGCATGGGGTCAATCCTCTTTGTGGGGGGCCGTGGCAGGCAGCGATGCCAGCTGGCCCAGTCCGGGTGATGCCTGAACTGGCTGGGCGTCAGGCCGAACGTCTGCTTGAAGGCGCGACTGAAAGATTCGCCATGCTGGAAGCCGGCATCGAGGGCGATATCAGTCACCTTGTCCAGAGGTGCGAATGCCAACCGGTAAGAGGCCCGCTTCAGCCGCAGCAGCTGGATGTAACGCCCCAGCGGCACGCCGCAGTAAGCGGCAAATTGCCGATGAAAGTGAAAGGGCGAAAAGTGCGCCACGGCGCTGAGCCGCTCCAGCGACAGGTCGTCGTCGAGATGGCGCTCGATGTGCTCTGTCACCGTTTGAAAGCGTCGGCGGTAGGCCTCTGTCTGGTTGTGATCCATGGTCTCTCCTCTGTGCTGCCCACTATCGGCCAACGGGCCCGAGCTGTCCTGACGGATCTTGCTCTCTTTGCCTCCCTTCGGTGAAAAGAGCCATGACCGCCAGCCCGGCGGGCGCTGCCTGACTTGTCGCGGGTTCGTCAGGCCAGCAGCAGGGCTGCCCCCGTCAGCAGGGCGGCGAGGGGAAGAACGGGGAGCCGTGGCACCCGCAGCAGGTAGAAGCCGACGGCGGCCAGCGCCAGATCGGTGGGGGAGAGCACGGCGCTCTGCCACACCGGCTGATAGAGGGCCGCCAGCAGCAGCCCCACCACGGCGGCGTTGATGCCGGCCACGGCCCCCGCCAGACGGGGGCGGGCCAGCCAGTGCTGCCAGCAGGGGCCCAGCGCCCAGAGCAGCAAGAAACCCGGCAGGAAGAGCGCCAGGGTCGCCAGCAGCGCCCCGATGAGGGGTGTGGCGGGCAGCAGCACGGCGCCCAGGTAGGTGGCCAGGGTGAACATGGGGCCGGGTACCAGCTGGGCCAGGCCGTAGCCGGTCAGGAACTGCTGCTCGCTCAGGTGGTGACCCAGGCTCTCCTGCAACAGGGGCAGCACCACGTGACCACCGCCAAATACCAGGCTGCCTGCCCGGTAAAAGTCGGCCAGCAACTGGCTGACGGGGCCGCTCGCCACCAGGGGCAGGCCGACGAACAGCAGGGCGAACAGCAGCAGGGTCGGCCAGTGAGGCTGGCGATCCGGAGTGGACGCGAGGCCCTGACTCCCCGGGTGCGGCTCGCGCAAGGCACAGAGGAGGGCCGCGCCGAGCAGCATGGCGACCTGGGTCAGAAGACCGGGGGCGCACCAGAGGGCGGCGGCGGTGGCCACCATGACCCCCTGTTGCAGCGCCGTCTTGCAGAACTGGCGGCTCATGGTGAGCACGGCATCCGCCACCACGACGAGCGCCAGCAGCTTGAGGCCGTGCAGGGCGGCGTCCAGCCAGAGGTTGCCCGCAAGCTGACCCAGACCGACGGCGGCCGCCAGCAACAGCAGGAAGGAGGGGAGGGTAAAGCCGACGAAGGCAGCCAGGGCGCCGCCGATGCCGGCGCGGTGGCGGCCGATGGCAAAGCCGAGCTGGCTGGAGGCCGGACCCGGCAGCAGTTGGCACAGGGCCAGCAACTGGGCGAACTCCGCCTGGTTCAGCCAGCCCAGCCGCTGGACAAAGGTGCGCTGAAAATAGCCGATATGGGCGGCCGGCCCGCCAAAACTGATGCATCCCAGCCACAAGAACTGCATGAATACCTGTCCCATCTTCCCCTCCTCGTCATCATCCTGGCCCGGATAATATGACAAAAAAGTGACAGTTTGGTGACGGTACGCCCTCCCGCGCAGCCTGCCATCAACAGGGGCTGGCGGGGTGGCTGGTCGCCTCCGCCAGCTGACGAGAGGTACCGGGGTGACGCGCGGCAGCCTGCCGGTGAGGGTCAGGGGGCAGGTTGTGCCTGGGGCAGGTAGCATTGTCCCGCCAGCCAGCAGGCGATGGACTGGCGACTGGCATCGAAGTGAGGCTCGGGCAGAGTGTGCGGGTCGCACCAGATCCAGCCCTCGCATTTTTCCGGCTCCAGCAGTTGCGGCTCCCCGTCCACCTCTGCCAGCAGGGTGACCGAGATGTAGTGCAGGCCGCTCTCGCGCCAGGTCTCCAGGTTGTTGGTGACGGCGATGACGCGAGGCTGGCGGATGACGAAGCCGGTCTCCTCCGCCACCTCCCGGATGGCTGCCGACTCGAAGGTTTCCCCCAATTCCAGATGACCGCCGGCGATGGACCAGTAGGGGGCATGGCTGCCCTTGCGCTTGCCAAGCAGTACCTGGCCCTGGCCATTGGTGAGAATGACGCCGACACCGACGCGGGGATAGGGGGTAGACATAGGGGAGGCTCCTTGCTGAGACGGCGGGGTGCGCCAGGGAAAACGGGCTCACCTTAGGGGGGATGGGCCCGTTGCGCAAGCCGCCTGTTCAAGGGCGATCGGATGCCGATTTTCCATCGCTTCAATGGATGGGTCTGGCGACATTCTATCTGTTAAATAGATGGGAAATGCCCCCGGATCAGGGCAGTCTGACCAGCATTTTGCCGGTATTGTGGCCCTGGAACAGTCCGATAAAGGCTTGCGGCATGCAGGCCAGCCCCTCGCTGACGGTCTCCTCGGCCTGGAGGGTGCCCGCTTCGAAGGCCGGCATGGCCTCGGCCAGGAACTCCCCGTAGTGCTGCCAGTGATCGGAGACCAGCAGTCCCTGCATCAGGATGCGCTTGCGGATCACCTGGGAGAGGTTGCGCGGGCCGCTGGCCTGGCCGTTGCTGTTGTACTGCTCGATGAGGCCGCACAGCACGATGCGCCCGTGCACCACCAGGTGGTTGAGGGCGGCATCCAGCATGGCGCCCCCCACGTTCTCGAAGTAGACGTGGATGCCTTCGGGGGCGAGGCGGGCCAGCTCGGCGTCGAGATCCGGGGTCTCCCGGTAATTGATCACCGCATCGGCTCCCAGGGTCTTGAGGTAGGCGACCTTGTCGGCCGAGCCGGTGGAGCCGATGACCCTGGCCCCCGCCTGCTTGGCGAGCTGGACCGCCATGGTGCCGACCGCCCCGGAGGCTGCCGAGACCAGCAGGGTTTCACCGGCCTTCAGGTGTGCCACCTTGTGCAGGCCCGCCCAGGCGGTCATGCCCGGCATGCCGAGGGCGCCGAGGAAGCGCTGGGGCGGCAGGGTGGTGTCGGGCAGGCGGGTGAGCTGGGCGGCGTTTGCCACGAAGGCATCCCGCCAGCCCAGCATGCTGCTCACCTTGTCCCCCACCTTGAAATCGGGATGGCGCGATGCCTGTACCGTGCCGATGGCGCCGCCGTCGAGGGGACCGTTGAGGGGGAAGGGAGGAACGTAGCTTTTTGCCTCGCTCATGCGGCCGCGCATGTAGGGATCCACCGACAGCCACTGGTTGGCGACCTGCACCTCTCCCTCCTGCAGGGCGGGCAGGGGCACGTCCCGGAGGGTGAAGTCCTCCAGGGTGGGGAGACCGGTGGGGCGACGCAGCAGTTGGATTTGATGGCTGATGGCATTCATGGGCATTCTCCGGCAGTGGGGCCGCGCGTCGGGCGGCGGCCTGGTATTTTTGTTTGTGTGCAAACTAAAATCAGGGTAGTCCTGAACGCGGGGGCTGGCAACTGTTTTGTGTGCAAACTATTCAGCCCCGAAGTTGATGGGGTATACTGCCCCCTTGTCGTCAGCGAGGTCCTCCATGAGCGAATTGAAAAAGCAGGTCTGTTTTGCCCTCTACAGCGCCTCCAATGCGGTGATGCGTGCCTATCGGCCGCTGCTGGACAAGCTGGATCTCACCTATACCCAGTACCTGGTGATGCTCTCGCTCTGGGCCCGGGACGAGGTCAGCCTCAAGGAGATAGGGCAGGAGACCGGACTGGATGCGGGCACCCTGACCCCCATCGTCAAGCGGCTGGAGAGCAAGGGGTGGCTGACCCGAACCGTCTCCCACGAGGATGAGCGGCAAAAGTGCATCAGTCTGACCGAGGCGGGACGCCAGTTGCAGCAGGAGGTCAGGGAGTGCTGTCTGGCGGACAGCTTGCGCAATCAGGTGGATCTGGCCGATGCTGAGTTGGCCCAGCTCAAGCAGCTTTGCGATCGCGTGGCGGCGCAGCTGGGGCGCTGATCCCTTTTCCCGTCAGGAGTGACCCGATGAAACCCATGCAATCCCTGCTGCCTCTGTTTGCCATCCTGCTGTGCGCCTGCGCCGATACCTCCTATCCCCGTTCCGAGCTGCAGATCGACGATGCCGATGCCTGGCAGGCCATCTGCAAGGACGGGGTCCGGGTGAGGGCGGTCACCGACGAGGGGATCTGTGCGGATCACCGCGGGGTGGCCATGTGGACAAATAAACCAAGGGCTGCACGGATGGCAGAAGAAGCGGCCAAGTAGTGTGACCTGTACGACATAAAATGACATGACCGGCCATGGGGCCGGTTTTTTTCGCGATCTTGCCAGCACTTTGGCACCTTGTTCATGGTGCACTCATTTTTCTCTTCCCATACTGGCCCTCAAGGTAGCAAACCAACGGGAGAGAGAGATGCAATCATCCATCGTCGGGCTCTCCATTCTGTGGGGGCTGGCCAGCTTTGGTGTTCAGGGGGATTTCATCGAGAGCCGTGATACCGCCTCCCCCTCCTGGCAGGCCGAGTCCAGAGTGGAGATGGAAGGGTACTTGATGGAGTCGTTGGGCGCCGATCGCTGGGTGTTCGACAACGGCAGCGAGAGCCTGGAAATCTCTCTGCCCAAAGGGCAGTGGGTGTCGACCGGTGAGCGGCTGCGGCTGCGCGGCGAACCCCTGCAGGAGCAGAACGGCTGGTTGCTGCAGGTGCAGGACGTCAGCCAGGTCGAGACATGACGAGGCGTTCGCCACCTGGCGGGCGATGGCGCCCGGGGGCTGTGTTGACCGCGAATACCCTTGATAGCAGAGACAAGAAGAGGAGGCCCTGGCCTCCTCTTGCTTTTGGTGCTCCCCGGATGCGGGGTGGGTTGTCAGCCCAGGTGGTTGAGGGGCAGGGCGGTCTTGTGCTTGATGCGGCGCAGCACGAAGCTCGAACGCACCCCGGTCACGCCGGAGATGTGGGTCAGTTTGTCCAGCAGGAAGTGCTGGTAGTGCTCCATGTCCCGCACCACCACCTTGAGCTGGTAATCCGCATCGTTGCCGGTGATGAGGTCGCACTCCAGCACCTCGGGCAGATCCTTGACGGCGCGATCGAAGTTCTCGAACCGCTCCGGAGTGTGCCTGTCCATGGAGATGTGAATGTAGGCGGTGAGGGTCAGCCCCAGCTGGCGGGCATTGAGCAGGGTGACATGGGTATCGATGAGACCGGCATCCTCCAGCGCCTTGACCCGGCGCGAGCAGGGGGAGGGAGAGAGCCCGACCAGCTCGGCCAGCTCCAGGTTGCTGATGCGGCCATTTTCCTGCATCAGCTCCAGAATATGCCTGTCTATACGATCAAGTTTCAGCATTCTCCGTACCTCTTCGCAATTACTAATCCACTTTTCCTAGATTAAGGGTGAACTATTGCAAAAACAACTGAAAATACCTGCTACTTCACAACCACTCACCGCATCGCGGGGAGTACCATGGTTACATCTTCCGGTGGCAAGACAGGCGCCCGACCAGGCACCTGTGGTGAAGGACCTTACCGGGTCAAGAGCCCCATCAGCCGTTCGACCTTATCGGGAAACAACGGGCTGGAACGAGAGCACCCCCTCCCCGAAGGCAACAAAGCAGGCATCCCGGCGCCTGCTTTGTTGTTTTTGCGTTCCGCCCGCTCAGGGGCGGGGCGGCCGGATGCGATAGAGGCAGCGGCTGTCCCCCTCTAGCAGATACTGCTCCCGCTCCACCTCGGCCGGCGCCAGCAACCGGCGAAACAGCGCCAGCTCGCTGCGGCAAAAGCCCCGACAGGCTCTGGCCGCACTGCAGATGGGGCAGTGACTCTCCCACCACAGCCAGCTGCCGTCCTCCTCCTGCGACATGTCCGCCATATACCCCTCCTGGGTGCGCAGCGCCTTGAGCGTCATCAGCCTGTCTGCCAGCGCCGGCTGGGTCAGCCTGGATTCATAGCGTGTCTGCATCTGCTGCTCCCGCCGCGCGATGAGCTGCTCCATGCCCGCGTCGCCAAACACCTGCCGGATGTCGTCGATCAGTTGCAGGGTCAGATCGCCATGGGTGTCGGGGAAGCGTTGCCAGGCCTGGTCGGTGAGGTGCCACAGGCGCACCGGGCGACCACGGCCGCGGGCCTCGTCACTAAACCCCACCCAGCCCTCGGACTCCAGGGCCATCAGGTGCTGGCGCGCCCCCATGGACGTCATCTGCAACTGGTCGCCGAGTTCGGCGGCGCTCTGGGGGCCGCGGGTTTTCAACAGATAGAGGATCTTGTCGGTACTGGCGTTCATGGGAGCTCCGGTGGTGGGTATCGGTGCGGTGACCGCCTGGATGAGGTCATTATGGGTAGCAGGGAGATTTAAATCAACAATCTGCTTTACTTAATGGACAACCCCTCACAATATAAATAAACCAATAACTTTATTTAATGAGGCAAAGATGGAAGGGATCAAGGGACAGGCGACCCTCTGGGTATTGGTGATGACGGTGACGCTGGCGGTGGCGGGATTCAGCCTGCCTTCCCCCGTCCTGGCACCGCTGCTGCTGGATCCGGCCCAGGGCATGTTGACGCCACAGGCGTCGGACTGGAGCCGCAAGGTGTGGCTTGGCGTCATCATGGGGCTCTATCCGTTGTTTCAACTGCTGGGGGCCCCCTTGCTTGGCCGTCTCTCCGATCGTCATGGGCGCAAGCCGGTGCTGACCCTCTGTCTGGTGGGGGTGCTGGCGGGGTATGTGCTGATGGCCCTCGGCATCGCCTGGCGTTCCCTGCCGCTCTTGCTGCTGAGCCGGGTGGTGGAGGGCTTCTTCAACGGCGACATCGCCATCGTGCAGGCGATGGCGGCGGACATGAGCACGGCCAGGACCAAGGCACGCAACTTCGCCCGCATCAACATCGGCATGAACCTGGGCTGGGTGGTGGGCCCCATGATTGGAGGCTATGCGGCCGTGGTCTCGGGGGATTACAGCCTGGCGGCCTGGCTGGCGGTGGGGATGACGGTGATCAACCTGCTGCTGGTGCTCTGGCTACTGCCCAATCGTCCCCCGGTGCCGGCGACCCGGGATGAGGCTCCCCTCTCGACCCGCCAACTGCTGCTGCAACCTCGTCTCCTGCCCTACTTTGCCCTGACCCTGGCAAGCTACGGGGCGGTGCAGCTCTACTTCACCTACTTCAATGTCTGGCTGGTGGAGCGGCTGGCATGGGATCCGGTGCAACTGGCCCAGGCCGCCGTGCTGGTGAGCGTGCCCATGATGCTGGGCTCCTGGATCGGTGAGCAGCTGGCACGGCACTGGCGCGGCAGCTCCCTTGGCATCGTCGGCCACCTGGTGATGGCGGTGGGCATGCTGATGTTCATCCTGCCGACCCAGTGGTGGGGGCTCGCGCTCACCTTCATCCCGGCGGGCATCGGCATGAGCCTGGGGGAGCTGGCCACCTCGGTGGCGGTCTCCAACCGCAGTCATGCCAGCCAGCAGGGGCAGGCGATGGGGCTCTACCGCGGTCTGGCGGTGGGCAGCGAGATCCTGGCGGTGGTGCTGGGCAGCCTGGTGCTGCTGGCGGGGACCGAGTGGCCCTTCTACCTGGCCGGCCTCTGCGGCGTGATCTGTGCCCTCGGTTTCTACGGATTGCGCAGACGGGCGGACAGGCGAAACGCCGTGGCCGGGTGCGCCGAGGCGGGCTGACGAAGGGCGCGGGGATCACAGTTCGGCGACGGGATGGCGGGCCGGACTTGCATCGCGGCGCCGAGTCTGGGACGGTATGGCTCTTTGCTCCGCTGTTCCCGCCCCCCGGCGAGCGCGTCTCCCATCATGGGCCTTGCGATGCCCAGTCCGCATTCCCGGCGGTGAGATGTGTCGTCATGGCACTGGAAACGGGAGGGGATGGCGCCGCACCCGTCTCGACATTCTTGGAGGTGATATGAGTCGTTATCAGGCCATTGCATTGGACATGGACGGTACCCTGCTGAACCGGGATCACAAGATCTCGTCCGCTACCCGGGCTGCCCTGGCCCAGGCCCGGGCCCACGACATCAAGGTGCTGCTGGTGACGGGTCGCCACTTCATGACGGCCCGTCCCTTCCACCACGAGCTGGCCCTCGACACCCCCATCATCTGCAGCAACGGCGCCTACCTCTATGATCCGGTGCAGGAGAGGATCCTCGCCGGGGATCCCCTGGCCGTGGCGCCTCTCACCACCCTGCTGGAGGAGGTGCAAGCCCAGCAGATGGGGGCGCTGTTCCACCTGGGGGACGGCATCGGCTACCTGGGCTGCGAGGAGCACGTGGGCCGGATGCGGCGCTGGTCGGCAACCCAGCCGGATCACCTCAAGGTCTCCCTGCTGCCCGCCGAGGATATCGAGTCCTGGTTGCAGTCCCCCATCTGGAAACTGGAGTTGTTCAACCAGGACCCCGGCCGGTTGCACCGTTTCGTCGGGGAGGTGGTGGAGAGACTGCCCTTCACCCGTGACTGGGCGGCCCCCTATGCGGTGGAGCTGGTGCAGCCCGGTTGCAGCAAGGGCAACCGGCTGGCCCAGTGGGCGGCGAGCGAGGGGATCGCCATGGAGAACCTGGTGGCCTTTGGCGACAACAACAACGACATCAGCATGTTCGAGCAGGTGGGGCTGGCGGTGGCCATGGGCAATGCGGCGCCCCAGATCCAGGCCCATGCAGACCGGGTCACCGCGGATCACAACGAGGATGGCATCGCCCTGGCGTTGCAGCGCTGGGTCCTGCCCGCCTGAGGGGAAAAACAGTCTGCGGCATAAACAGAAAGGGGCCATGTCGGCCCCTTTTTGTCAGCTCCCGAAGGAGAACTGGATCACCCGATCCGGGAAGCGCAGCCGGTTGTAGTCCCGGTATACCCCTTCGTAGTGACGGATGGCGCGCTCGCGCTGGGCACGATAGTAGTCGCGCTGGCGGCTGTCGCTCTCGCCCCGGATCTGCTGATCCAGCTGGTGGATGCTCCGCTCGGTGCGCTCCAGCTCCTGCTGCAATTCGCCGAGGCGCTGCTCCAGCAGGTATTCCTTGCGGCCGCGCTCGAACTGGGTGAGGAAGCTGGTGTCGTTGGGGCAGACCCCCAGGTATTCGCTCCCCTCCCGTCCCTTGCTGTAGGCAAGCTCGGGGATGCAATAGAGCTCCAGCCCCTTGGCGTAGCCGCGCTGCCACTCCGCCTCATCCACCTTGAGGCCGTACTCCCCGCAGGTCTTCTGATAGTCGCGGGTGGCGCTCCGGGTCTTGCCCTGCTCCCCGTCCTGATAGCCCTGGTTGTACCAGCTCATGGCACGGCACTCCTCCTCCGAGAGGGAACTGCACCCGGCGAGCAGGAAGGGAAGGGTCAACAACAGGATCTTGGGGGACATGAGGGGGCTCCGACAGCAAAGGGGGTGGGGCATTCTAGAAGAGGAGGCCCGTCCGGGACAAGCACCGGGCGAGGGGGCCGTATCATGATGTTTTTATCAGTATTTTCAAGCCGTTGTAGACGGGCTTCCGGCAGCCTTTTCTTGCCGGGGGAGGCAGGGTAAACTGCGCCTACTTTTAACTGGCATGTAACATAAAAACAATGAAAGTCCTGACCGTCGATTATCGCTCCCCCGATGCGGCCGAGCGCTTCACCGAATCCCTGCGCACCACCGGCTTCGGAGTGCTGACTCACCACCCCATCCCGAAGGAGCTGGTGCAGTCCATCTATGACAACTGGTATCGCTTCTTCATGAGCGAACAGAAGCAGGATTTCCTGTTCAATCGCGAGACCCAGGACGGCTACTTCCCGCCCTCGGTGTCCGAGGTGGCCAAGGGGCACAGCCAGAAGGACATCAAGGAGTACTTCCACATCTATCCCTGGGGCCAGATGCCGGCAGAGCTGAAAGAGCAGGCGATGGAGTACTACCGCCTCGCCAACGATCTGGCCGCCGAGCTGCTGGGCTGGGTGGAGCAGCACACCCCGGGCGACATCGCCGCCCACTATAGCTGCCCGCTCTCCTCCATGATCGAAGAGAGCCACAAGACCCTGCTTCGGGTGCTGCACTACCCGCCCTTCGACGGCACCGAGGAGCCGGGCGCCATCCGCGCCGCCGCCCATGAAGACATCAACCTGCTGACCATTCTGCCCGCCTCCAACGAGCCGGGCCTGCAGGTGAAAGGTTCAGACGGGGAGTGGATGGATGTGCCCTGCGATTTCGGCACCCTCATCATCAACATCGGTGACATGCTGCAGGAGGCCTCCCGCGGCTATTACCCCTCCACCACCCACAGGGTCATCAACCCGACCGGGGGCAGTGCCGCCAAGTCCCGCATCTCCTTGCCGCTCTTCCTGCACCCCCGTCCGGATGTGGTGCTCTCGGAGCGTCACACCGCCCACAGCTATCTGATGGAACGGCTGCGGGAGCTGGGGGTGATCTAATCCCGCCAGACCCGGGCAGACAACAAACCGGAGCATCCCCGCTCCGGTTTTTATTTTGTGGCACGATTGGTTGGTTATCCGAATTTTATTGGTTAATGATGCTAAAAACTGAGTTTTATATCGGATATACGCCGAGTGATTGCGCGCCCGCGGGCGTACTCTGAGCGCCATTTCGGGCCTCGCTGGCAGGCCCTTCCCGTGGAGTTCTTATGAAGCAGTCCCAATGGTCATCCCGGCTCGGTTACATCCTGGCCGCCGCAGGTTCCGCGGTCGGTCTCGGCGCCATCTGGAAGTTCCCCTATGTCACCGCCGCCAACGGTGGCGGCGCCTTCCTGCTGGTCTTTCTGCTGTTCAGCTTCACCCTGGGGGTGGCGGTGCTGATGGGGGAGACCCTGATCGGCAGCCTGACCCGGCGCGGGGTGGTGGGAGCCTTTGGTGAACTGATGGGCAGGCGCTGGCGCTGGGTCGGTGCCATGGGTTTGCTGTGCAGCCTGTTCATCTTCTGTTTCTACAGCGTGGTGGGCGGCTGGACCCTGGGGTACACGGGCATGGCCCTGGCGGGGGAGCTGCAACAGGGGGACGGCGCGGCACTGACCGCCCGTTTCAACGACTACGTCGGTGATCCGTTCTGGCCGGTGCTGACCCACCTGCTGTTTGCCGGCTTGACCTGGTGGTTCGTGCGGGGCGGCGTGCAACAAGGGGTGGAGCGCACCCTGCGCTGGATGATGCCGGCCCTCTTCATCATGATCCTGCTGCTGGTGGCCTTCGGCCTCACCCTGCCGGGCGCCATGGCCGGGGTGCGCCACTTCCTGATGCCCGATTTCAGCAAGCTCGGCATGTCGGGTGTGCTGGACGCCATGGGGCTGGCCTTTTTCTCCCTCTCCATCGGCCTTGGCATCCACACCACCTATGGCGCCTACCTGCCTTCCAGCGAAGGGGTCGGCCGCTCCAGCCTCTGGGTGGTGCTGCTGGCGAGCGTCATCGCCGTGCTGGCGGGCCTGATGATCTTCCCGGTACTGGCGGCGACCGGTATTGACCCGGCCTCGGGCCCGGGCCTCACCTTCATGACCATGCCGGCGGTGTTCCAGCAACTGCCCTTCGGCCAGGGGCTGGCGGTGGTGTTCTTCTCCCTGCTGGTGGTGGCGGCGCTCTCCTCCTCCATCTCCCTGCTGGAGCACTTGCAGTGCTTCCTGTGCGAGAGCCTGGGCTGGTCCCGCCGCACGGCGTGCAACCTGGTCATTGCCCTGGTGATGGCGGGTGGCATCCCGGTGAGCCTGTCGTTCGGTCCCTGGGCCACCCTGACCCTGTTTGGCAAGAACATCTTCGAGTTGCTGGACTTCATCACCTCCAACCTGATGATGCCCCTGTTCGGGCTGGCCCTGACGCTGCTGCTGGGCTGGCGGCTCGGTCGCCAGGCGCTGCCCGAAGGGCTGGCTCCCCATTGGCGGGCCCTGCTGATGGGCTGCTGGCGCTGGCTGGCTCCCCTGCTCATTGGCGGCATTCTGGTGCGCGGCCTGGTGTAGGGAGGGTTGGTCATCTCTGCCACTCCCCGGCCGGGGAGTGGGGTGGCAGGATTGACTCTTTATAAAAATCTGTTAATTAAAAATAAACAGAGTAACGATCTGAAATTTCGATATTTTATTTTGGTTAAATCTGTTTTTGGTTCTGTTTTAGACTATTTCCTGTCAACTTCTCTTGCCATGGTTTAGGCTGTGGCTCCTTTTTACCGTGCAGGCGTCGCCCTCCCATGTCACCCCTTATCGCTCTCTGTGGCCGATTTAGCCCCTTCCTGGAGAGGTGACCTTGCAGGTGTCGTTTGTCTGACTGTTCATTGCAAAGGTCGCCCTCAGGCGGCCTTTTTTGTTGCGGCGCACACCGCGTCTAGCCATGGAGTATCGAACTGATGTTGTCTTGCCCGGAGGTTGTATGAGCCAGGTTCAGTGGTCTTCCCGTATTGGTCATGTGCTGGCGGCCGCCGGCTCGGCGATCGGCCTTGGCGCCATCTGGAAGTTTCCCTATGTGACAGCCACCAACGGGGGCGGTGCCTTCCTGCTGGTGTTCCTGCTCTTCAGCTTCACCCTGGGGGTCGCGGTGCTGGTGGGGGAGACCCTGCTCGGCAGCCGCAGCCAGCGCGGCGTGCTCGGCGCCTTCCACAAGCTGGTGGGGCCGAACTGGCGCTGGATGGGTTACATGGGGATCCTGTGTGGCTTCTTCATCTACAGCTTCTACAGCGTGGTGGGGGGCTGGACCGTGGGCTATGCGGCCCTGGCCGTGGGCGGCGAGCTCAACCTGAGTGAGGCGAGCACCCTCACCGCACTCTTTACTGGTTATGTGAGCGATCCCCTCTGGCCGGCCCTCACCCATCTCGTCTTCGCCGGGCTCACCTGGTGGTTCGTGCAGGGAGGGCTGCAACAAGGGGTGGAGCGGGCGCTGCGCTGGATGATGCCGGCCCTGTTCGTGATGATGCTGCTCCTGGTGGTGACCGGGCTCTCCATGCCGGGGGCCATGGCCGGGGTACGCCAGTTCCTGATGCCCGACTTCTCCCACCTGACGGGGCAAGGGGTGCTCGACGCCCTGGGGCTGGCGTTCTTCTCCCTCTCCATTGGCCTCGGGGTACACACCACCTATGGCGCCTACCTGCCGAGCAGTGACGGGGCGCTGCGCTCCGGGGTCTGGGTGGTCACCCTGGCGAGCTGCATCTCGGTGCTGGCGGGGCTGATGATCTTCCCGGTGCTGGCCTCCACCGGCATCGATCCTGCCGCCGGCCCCGGCCTCACCTTCATGACCATGCCGGCGGTGTTCAACCACCTGCCGTTCGGTCAGGGGCTGGCGGTGATCTTCTTCCTGCTGCTGCTGGTGGCGGCGCTCTCCTCCTCCATCTCCATGCTGGAGCACCTGGTGCGCTTCACCACCGAGGAGTGGGGCTGGTCGCGCCGCAATGCCTGTCGGGTCCTGACCCTGCTCATCATGGCCTGCGGCATTCCGGTCAGTCTGTCGTTCGGGCCCTGGGCTGACTACACCCTGTTTGGCAAGACCCTGTTCGATCTGCTGGATTACCTCACCTCCAACCTGATGATGCCCCTGTTCGGTCTGGTGCTGACCCTGCTGCTTGGCTGGAAGCTGGGGGACAGTATTGTGCCTGCGGATCTCTCGCCGCTGATGCGTGGTGCGCTGCTCTGGTGCTGGCGGCTGGTCGCCCCCCTGCTGATCGCGGGGATCCTGGTGCGGGGCTTGTTGTAACGCACCTGCCAGGGCGGCATACACCGCCCTGGATGGCTATAGGCCCTGATGGGGACCGAGGGGCGGCAGTTTGGGGGCCAGGTGAGATCTCACCTGTTGCAGGGTTTCCCGATAGGCGTTCCCATGGTGTTCCAGGAAGGCGGCACTGTGGTTGAGACGCTGCTCCAGCCTGTCCACCAGGCGGGCCACCGCCGGGGCCGCCATGCCGGCGGGCCAGCACTGGGTCAGCAATACCAGCAGTTGCCAGGCATCCCCCGCCTGGGCCGGGAATCGCTCCTGCAGGGTCAGTGCGCTCTGCACGGCGAGCTGGAGCTGACCCGTGGTCATGGCCCGTTGCCGCTCCTCGCGCAGCTGGGTCAGCTGCTGCTCCCGCTGCGCCAGTTGCCGCGCCAGATCGTCGACCACCTGCAAAATGAGCCCCTGCAGCAGCGGGGTCTGTGCCACCGGTCCCTGATACTGGCCGAGCTGGGCCAGATAACGCTGGGCATGGTGGGGAAGCCCGCAGAACTGGCTGACGGCCACTCCGAGCAACTGGTTGAGATGATTGTCCCGCGCTGCCTCCGGCGGGTGCTTGGCCAGCAGCATCAAGGCGTCATCGAATCGATAATCCAGACCCAGCATCAGGGCGCGCAGCAGCCCCTCCTCGTGGGCCCGCAGGGTCACGGCCTGCTGGCCGAGCTCCTCCAGGGCCTGCTGCAGCTCATGAACTCTGGCCTCTCCCGGTGGATGCCAGAGCACCGCCAGGGTCGCATCCAGCAGGCAGCGTTCGACAGAGTGGCGAAACGTCTGTTTGGGGAAGTAGCGCAGGATGAAATCGCTGGCCTGCGCCAGCACCTGACCTTCATCCCTTCGCAGCAAGGCCAGCAAAATGGCCACCTGGCGCCACTGCGGCTGCCAGGGGCAGCGTTGCAGCAAGCCTGACAAGGTTTCCCAGGCCGGATCCCACTGCGCCTCGTGCAGTTGGCAGGCGAGAACCAGCGCCTGATGGATGACGGGGGGCAGTCGCTCCCGGTTGCGGGCCAGATCCTTGTGGGCGCTCTCCACCCGGTTCAGCCCGAGCAGAGCCTGGTTCAGTCCCTGGCGTGGCCACCAGGCATCGTGCTCCGTGGTGCAGATGGCGTAGTGCTGGGCGGCCTGCACCCGTTCCCCGGCTTGCAGCAGCATGTAGCCCTTTACCCTGTCCATCTGTGCTTCCAGCCCCTTGTGGCTGGCGTGCCGGTAAAGCAGATCCTCGCACTGGGCGCAGGCGCTGCGCCACTCCCTGAGCGCCATGGGGGTGGCCAGGGGGCGGGTCACCGTGGTCAGTGCCAGCAGCGCTTGCAGGCTGTACGCCAACTGCTCCGTGGTGAAGGGCACGGCCAGACGCAGGGCGAAATAGAGGTCGGAGGGGGGGAACTGGCCGGTGTCCTCGTCCTGCTCCAGCAGCAGGAGCACACAGCCGGGCGCGAGCAGGCCCAGGTGGTGTGCTTCATGCAGCAGCCTGACTCCCTCGTGGGCCTGGTGGTGATACTGGCGGCAAAGAATGGCATCAAAGGCGTGCTGGCGCAGCAGGGCGGGCAGGCTTGCAATCTCTTTGCAGTGGAACAGCTCGGTGGGGGGCAGCCCCAGATCACTCAGTCCCTGGGTGAGGGTCGAGCCCATCATGGCATCGTCTTCGATGAGGAGGATCTGCATCTTTGACGCTCCTTCGCCGGTCGGGGGTGGCGAGGTTGGATTCAAAGTTAGCCTCCACTCTCCCGCGAGAGCCAGAGGGGGTCAATACCCCACCTGGGTCAGGGATGGCTCAGTGCCGGCCTTGGGCGGGGCAAAGAAAGCATCACTGAAGGCCGGGCCCCCTGGCCGAGAAGGGGCAGTCCCGCTGCGGGACATGCAGTTCCCCGGCTCCCGACTCTCCCTGCCAGGCGAGCTCGAGCTGGCCCAGGCGCCCGAGGCGGCGCAGCTCGAACTCGTAGCGCAGGCAGGGGTTGTCGGTGGGCAGCTGCGTCATCCCGGCGGGCAGCCGGTAGTCGTAGCGCAGCAGGGGGCCATCTTGCAGCCGGCTTTGCACGGGCACCAGTCCCTCCGCCGTCGGTGCGGGGGCCTTGAGATAGCGGCGCAGCGCCACCGGGGCGTCGATGGCTTTTTGATAGTGAAGGCCGTTCATGGCTGCCAACTCCTCCTCCAGCCGCGTCAGCTCCCCCTCCAGCCCGCTCAGGGCGGCGCTAAGCTGTTGATGGGCCGAGGAGGCGCAGCCTCCCAGCAGCAGGGTCGCGATCAGCAGGGCGGGACGGACGGCAGACATGAAGGTTCCTCGGGTGCCAGGGTCAATGACTATAGCAGGGGATTGGTGGGCGGCGTGCCCCTCAGCAGCCCGGCGAGGCGCTCCAGCCCTTCGGCGACGCGGGCGTCGGTGGCGGGCTGACTCAGGCTGAGGCGTACTCCCTGCGGGGCGGCAAACTGGCCGGCGGCGAAGTGTTCTCCGCTGGCGACCCCCACGTCAAGGGCGTTGGCGGCCTCCGCAAACTCCTGGCTGCGCCAGGGCTCGGGCAGCGGCAGCCAGGCGTGCATGGACCCCGGCTGCCAGCGCGCTCCCGGCAACAGGTGGCGCAGGAGCTCACCCCGGCGCGCCAGGATTTTTCGCTGGTGTTCGATGAGCGGCATGATCTGGCGCTGGCTCACCAGCTTGCAGGCCAGCTCGATGAGCAGCGGACTCACCATCCAGCTCGACAGCCGCATCGCCTGGGCGAAGCCGTTGCGAAGGGCGGGAGGGGACAACACGAAGCCGACCCGCAGGCCGCCGCAGGCGATCTTGGCGAGACTGCCGAGGTAGATGACCCGCTCCGGTGCCAGGTTGACCAGGGGAGGGAGCGCACTTTCGGGCAGCAGGCCGTTGACGTCATCCTCGACGATCAGCAGATCGTGGCGACGGGCGATGGCGACGATGGCGTCGCGTCGCGCCAGGCTCATGGTGGCCGTGGTGGGGTTTTGCAGGGTGGGGGTGAGGTAGAGCAGCTTGGCCCGGCGGGTACGGCACGCGGCATCCAGCGCCTCTGGCAGCAGTCCCTCCTCATCCATCGCCAGTCCCACCACCTGATTCTTGAGCTGGCGTGCATTGCCCAGCATGCCGGGGTAGCTCAGTCCCTCGCAAAACAGGGTCTCTCCCACGCAGCCGGTGGCCAGCAGGGCCAGCATGATGCCGTGCTGGGCACCATGGCTGAACAGCAGGCGATCTTCGCTCGCCGTGATGCCCTGCTCGGCGAGCCAGTCGACGAACAGCTGGCGCTGTGCGGGGCGTCCCGCCTCCTTGTCATAACCGAGCAGGCCGTTGAGATCCCCCTGCGCCAGCTCGGTGAGCAGGGGCCTGATGATGGCGCCCCTGTCCAGCTGGACCGGGAGGTTCTGCCACAACTCGATGCGCTGGCTGTCTTCATTGCGGATCACCCATTCGTTGGCGGGATCCGCCGCTCCCCTGACCCAGGTGCCGTGCCCGACCCGGGCCGCCAGCAGGCCCCGTCGCTCCGCCTCGGTGTAGGCGCGGGTGACGGTGCCCACGGTGACCCCCAGCTTATCTGCCAGGGCCCTGTGGGTTGGCAGCCGGGTCTCGGGTGAGAGGATGCCGGTGGAGATGGCCTGCTCGATGGCCTTGACCAGTTTGAGGTAGAGGGGCCCCTCGAAAGGGGTGAGGTCGGGCGTCCAGATTGTCATGGTGACAATAAATCCATTGATCCAAGATTGTCCGCAATATAGCGTGATTATCAGCCTGTACACAACCAACAAGCACACATTGTATCGGTACAATGTGGCGAGAAAGGAGTCTCCCCATGACCATCGAATGGTATGCCACCCTGTTTGGCTTCGCCCTGCTCACCTGCGGCACGCCCGGGCCGAACAACCTGATGTTGACGGCGTCCGGCGCCAACTTCGGCGTGCGGCGCACCCTGCCCCATCTCATCGGGGTGGCGGTGGGCCAGCCTGTGTTGCAACTGGTGCTGGCGCTCGGCTTCTATCCGCTGTTTGAGCGCTGGCCCCTGCTCAAGCTGAGCCTGCAGGTGCTGGGCAGCCTTTACCTGCTGTGGCTGGCGTGGCGCATCGCGGTGGCAGGCGCTCCCGGAGATCCCGCCAGCCGTGCCCGCCCCTTGACCCTGCTTGAAGGGCTGGGCTTCCAGTTCCTCAATCCCAAGGCGTGGATGATGGGGATCTCGGCCATCAGTCTGTTCAGCCTGCCGGGGAGCGACTATTGGCCCAGCATGTGGGGCATCATGAGTGTCTTCCCCATGGCGGGGTTCCCGGTCTGCTTCGCCTGGGTGATGTTTGGCCATCAGCTCAGCCGCTGGATCAACTCGGACAAGGGGTGGCGTCGTCTCAACGGCAGCCTGGGTGCCTTGACCGCCCTGTGCGTGGTGATGCTCTGGTATTAACAGCGTCTTGATTATTCATGCAAAGAAAATGCATTGCTGACCTTGTCGTCAGGGCGTCGGCTCTGCATATTAGGAGGCTTGCCGTATCTGAACGAGGTTGAGATGGATCTGAACTGGTTGCTCCCCCTGGCGGGCTTTGCCCTTATCACCTGTGGCACGCCGGGCCCCAACAACATGCTGCTCACCAGTGCCGGGGCCGCCCAGGGGTTTCGCCGCTCCGTGCCTCTGCTGGTGGGGGTGGTGGGGGGCATCAACCTGATGATCCTGGCCACGGCCCTGGGGCTCGGGGTGGTGTTCGAGCGTCTGCCCCTGCTGCACGACGGCCTCAAGCTGGTGGGGTCGGCCTACCTGCTCTGGCTGGCCTGGAAGGTGGCCAACGCCAGTGGCCCGGCGGAGGGGAACCGGCCGCTCATCCCGGCCCATCAGGGGGCCATGCTGCAACTGCTCAACCCTAAAGCCTGGATGATGGCGCTCTCCGCCATCAGCGGCTTCACCCTGGCGGGGGAGGCTTACTGGCCGTCCGCGGGCTGGGTGCTCGGCATTTTCTTCGTGACCGGCCTCTATACCGGTGCCTTCTGGGTGCTGTTCGGTGCCCAGGTGCGCCGCCTCATCCGCACCGCCACCGGCTGGCGTCGTTTCAATTTGGGCATGGGGCTCGCCACGGCGGCCTGCGTGCTGATGATCTGGGTTTAGGCCTCGGCCTGAGCCTTTACCGGCTGTCTTGTTGGCCCTTCGGGGCCTTTTTTATTGCCGGGGCGGTGCGATCAAACGCGCCCCCTGAGGGATTGCGGCATTGGTTTGCACCATCGGGTTACATAAGGAGATCCCATGAAATGTATCGGTCTGCTGGGTGGCATGAGCTGGGAGTCCACCGTCAGCTATTACCAGGCCCTCAACCGGGGGGTACGCGAGCGGCTCGGCGGTCTGCACTCGGCGCGGGTGCTGCTGAGCAGCGTGGATTTTGCCGGGATAGAGCGGTTGCAGCACGCCGGTGACTGGCCCGCCACCGCCCGTCTGCTGGCGGCCGAGGCCAGGGCCATCCAGGCCGGTGGCGCCGATTTCCTGCTGATCGGAACCAACACCATGCACAAGGTGGCGCCGGAGATCGAGGCCGCCATCGACATTCCCCTGCTCCACATCGCCGATGCCACGGCCCATCGCCTCCAGGCCGACGGGGTGACCCGGGTGGGCTTGCTCGGCACCCGCTTCACCATGGAGCAGGATTTCTACAAGGGGAGGCTCCAGGAGCGCTTCGGGCTGGAGGTGCTGGTGCCTGATGACGCTGCACGGGAGCGGGTGCACCGCATCATCTATGACGAGCTCTGCCTCGGCGATATTCGCGAGTCGTCTCAGGCCGAGTATCTGGCCATCATCGCCGATCTGGCACAGACCGGTGCCCAGGCGGTGATCCTGGGTTGCACCGAGATCGCCCTGCTGGTGGGGGCGTGCCAGGCCGCCGTGCCTCTCTATGACACCACCGCCATCCACGCCGAAGCCGCGGTGACGCTGGCCCTTGCCTGATGTGGTGCGGGCGGGGTTAGGGGGGCGCCCCTCTCGGCGCCCGTCTGTTTTTTCCTCCTTTCATAACTGTGAGTCAGCCTTCATTTCAGCAGGGCTGAAGCCGTTTTTATTGTCAATCGGCTCACATTTCCTCTTTTTGTCTCTTGAGTCCGGGGCGTCAGACGCCTAGTTTTCGATCGCTGAAACGATTCAGCTTTCACAAAAACAAGAGACACGAGGATAAATCCATGTTGAAGAAACTCTCCATTGCCGTGCTGCTCGCCCTGGGCGCCACCGCGGGCCACGCCGCCGAATTTCTGCTGACCGACTCCCAGCAAGGGCTGGATGTGGGCGACTGGAAGATCACCAGCGAGAAGCTCGGCATCAAGAGCCCGGTTCCCTTCACCATCGAGAAGAAACGCCTGCACGGCGGTCGCCAGGAAGGGGTGGATCTGCTCATCGTCGACAACGGCGTCATGAAGATCACCCTGGTGCCGACCCGCGGCATGGGGATCAAGGAGGTCAAGGCGGCGGATCTGCGCCTCGGCTGGGATTCACCGGTCAAGGAGGTGGTCAACCCCGCCTTCATCGATCTCGAGAGCCGTGGCGGCCTCGGCTGGCTCGACGGCTTCAACGAGATGCTGGTGCGCTGCGGCTACGAGTGGACGGGTCATCCCGGGGTGGATGACGACGGCCGCCTCAAGAGCCTGCATGGCCGGGTGCAGAACATTCCCGCCTCCGTGGTCAGCGTGACCGTGGACGAAGAGCCGCCCTATGCCATCCACGTGCTGGGCCGGGTGGACGAGCGCACCTTCAAGATGAGCGAACTGGTCACCTGGACCCAGCTGAGCGTGGTGCCCGGTCAGGCGGAATTTGCCCTGCAGGACAAGCTGACCAACCACGCGGACTACGAGAACGAGTACCAGATCATCTATCACGGCAACTTCGGGGCCCCCATTCTGGAGGAGGGAGCCAAGGTGAGCACGCCGGTGAAGCAGATCTCCCCGTTCAATGACTACGCCAAGGCCGGACTCAAGGGCTGGCAAACCTATCTGGGGCCCACCAAGGGCTTCGACGAGATGGTGTTCAACCTGGTGCCCTACAGCGACGCCGACGGCAATACCCTGGCAGTGCTGAACAACCGGGCCGGCAACGCCGGAGTGGCGGTGGGCTACAACACCCGACAGCTGCCGGTGCTCACCCTGTGGAAGAACACCGACACCCGTGCCCAGGGCTATGTGACCGGCATCGAGCCCGGTACCAGCTATGCCTACAGCACCAAGTACCAGCGCCCGCTCGGGCTGGTCCCCAAGATCCAGCCGGGGGAGACCAAGACCTTCGATCTGACCTATCGCCTGCTGCAAAATGCCGACGAGGTGAAGCAGGCCCTGGCCCAGGTGGAGAAGATCCAGGGCGGTCGGGCCACCGAGCTGCGCGAGCAACCCCTGGTCAAGCTGCCATAAGGGAGAGACGCCCAGCAAAAAGCCGCTCCATGAGCGGCTTTTCTATTCCCAGCGACATATCCTTATTATCGGATAGCTCCTTTATTTTATAGTTCTAAAGTTAATTGTAATAAATAAATTGGGTACAGTTACTTGCTGGCTACTATATTTCCATAGCTTACTGCGTTACGGGCTTGTAAATGGGGTTGGCGTGTTAAAGTATAATTATATATAAATAATGCTCTCGATGGCGGACTGAGATAACTGTGTCTAGAACGCACCAGCAGAGCAGGTCAGTGGATTCTTTTGAGCTGGTGTTGTTATGAAAGTCCCTGAGAGGTCTGATTAAACTGTATGTAATGGTGGTCGAGTAGATTGATATCAGCAATATTTATATTTAGAACTATACATTGAAAGGCACGATAGATACTTTATGTGACGAAATGAGCTACAAGTAGTTATCTGAAAATACTTAAGGTATGATATTGACGGATTATTACTGAAATCATTAGTAATAAAATCCAGTTTTTTGTAATTCAAGAATAGTTTTTCCTAAGTTCTGAAAATGCTTTACCTGTCAAAATCAAGTATCCATATGGGCCTTTTTTTTGTGCGTTGATAACATATACTTCCCATTTCACAATGAAATGGAAGATATGTTGTATGAAATTGTTCATGTTAGCTTTGTTAGTTCCGATAGGGGTTTCCGCTATTGAACAAGATTACCGAATGACAAAAGATGCTTGGGTTGATGGAAATATAGACAAGGAGACTGCATCATCAACAACGGTAATTGTGAATGTAAATGGTGACATCATCACTCCCGGAAGTAGTGGCGATAATATAACTGGTAGTTTCGTTGAGAATAGAAAAATAATACAACTGAAGCAAGACATAAATCAAAACAAAACTTATTATCTTGGCAAGGTAATATCAGACCGGCAGTATCAAGGTACTTGGTATGATATTAATGGTAATGGTGGTGACTTCCGCATCGAGTGGGGTGATGAAGAAAGACCTGATTGCCGTTTGGCAACAGAAACCGGCTGGTATCACGGTTTATACTGTAATGTAGATATTGATGGTGGGGGCTGGAGATTAGTTGCAGTTAGGTATAATAAAGAGACTCATGTTCCTGTTGAACAATTGACTGAGTTAAATAGCAACCAGTATCTGAATCCAGGTGCATGGGGGCAATTGAAGGATGAATCAACGGAGATACTATTTTTACAACCCGACACAGAGATATGGGGGGTTATGAATATATCACAAGCGAGTAATCCAAAATTATGCTCACCATTGAATGAGAATTTAAGTGAAAAGGTTTTAGTCCATGCTGAAAAAGAAGGGTGCTCACTCGAAAACTTAGACTATACCGTAGTCGGCCATCCTGGTAGTTTGGATTATCAAGGTAACTTCTATCGGTATAAAAAAGGTGTTTGGACTGCTAATTATCCAGACTTATGGATTAGAACAAATTGGCCACAGCAGCAAGATGTCTCATATGGTAGTAGCCAACTAATGGTCTTTGTAAGATAAATAAAGGCCACCTCAGGGTGGCCATTATTTATCTGGTGCATGTCAAGCAATACAATTTCTTAAACATGGCTGTACATGGCTTCTATCTCGCGCTGGTACTTGGCCTCGATGATCTTGCGGCGCAGCTTCATGGTGGGGGTGATCTCCCCGAGCTCCATGGAGAAGGCGCTCGGCAGCAGGGTGAACTTCTTCACCTGCTCGAACTTGGCCAGCTCTTTTTGCAGATCGGCGATGCGGGCTTCGAAGAACTCCATTACCCGGGAGTGGCGCAGCAGCTCGGTCTTGCACTGGTACTGCAGGTTGATGGAGCGGGCGTACTCCTCCAGGGACTCGAAGCAGGGCACGATGAGCGCCGACACGAAGTGGCGGGCATCGGCGACGATGGCAATCTGCTCGATGAAGCGATCCTTGCCGAGGGTCCCCTCCACCAGTTGCGGCGCCACGTACTTGCCGTTGGAGGTCTTCATCAGCTCCTTCAAGCGCTCTGTGAAGTAGATGTTGCCCTCGTCATCCAGCTCGCCTGCATCGCCGGTGCGCAGGAAGCCATCCTCGGTCATCACCTCGGCGGTGGCTTGCGGCTTGTTGTAGTAGCCACGCATCACGGTGGGGGCGCGCACCAGCAGTTCATTGTTCTCGCCGAGTTTCACCTCGATGCCGTTTAGCGCCGTGCCGATGGAGCCCAGCCTGAACTGGGTGTCTTCATAGCAGCAGACGGTGGCGGTGGTCTCGGTCATGCCGTAGCCGTACTTGAGGTTGAGCCCCATGGCCTGGAAGAAGAGATTCACCTCGTCCGCGAGACGGGCGCCCGCCACCGGCAGGAAGCGGGTGCGGCCGCCGAAACGGGCGCGCAGCTTGCGAAACACCAGGCGCTCGGCAAGCCAGAGCTGGCCATAGAGCAGGGGAGAGGCGGACTTGCCCGCCTGACGGGTGGCGACCATCTGCTTGCCCACCCGGGTGGCCCAGCCGAACAGGGCGCGGCGCAGGCGCGGCGCCTGGGCGACCTTGGCCTGGATCATGGCGTAGGCCTTCTCGTAGAGGCGGGGCACGGCGCACATCACGGTGGGCTTCACCTCGCCGATGACATCCATCACCTTCTGCGGGTCGCGAATGTAGACGTTCTCGGCGCCGCAATAGAACACGTAGTAGCTCCAGGCGCGCTCGAACACATGACTCAGCGGCAGCATGCAGAGGGAGACATCCTGCTCGCTGAGGTCGAGGCGAGCGTCATGCATCTCGAAGCAGGCGGCCATGTTGGCGAAATCGAGCATGACCCCCTTGGGTTCGCCCGTGGTGCCCGAGGTGTAGATGAGGGTCAGCAGGTCGTCCATGCGGTAGTGGCGCTCGCGCTCGCGCAGCACCTGCTCGCTGGGTTGGTGGTTGCCGGAGACGAGGAAGGTCTGGAAGTGGCTGGCCGAGGCGCAGCCGCGCAGATCGACGGTGCCGTCCAGGGCGACGATGTGGCTTATCTCGCCGCTGTCGATGAGGTGCAGCGCCTGATCGAACTGGGGCTGCTCCCCCACGAACAGCATCCTGATGCCGGCATCCTTGACGATGTAGCGCAGCTGATCGAGGGTGCTGGTGGGGTAGATGGGCACGCTGACGCCGCGGGCGGCCAGGATGCCGAGGTCGGCCTGGGTCCACTCGGGCATGTTGCGGGCATAGATGCCGACCATCTCGCCGGACTGGTGGCCCGCCCGGATCAGGCCCTGGGCGCAATAATCCATGGCCTGACCCAGGGTTCGCCAGCCGATGGCGCGCCACTGGCCATCCTGCTGGACGCGCAGGGCGGCCTTGTTGCCAAGGCGGGCAATACGCTCACGCATCACTCTAACCAGATGAAACTGCGACATCTCACGCATCCTCAAGTAACAGTTGTGCGCCCGCAGGGGCACCAAAATCGGGGCTGGAGTTTAAACTCTAACATTACAGCTTACAAGTGTGCGCCATTTGTCCTGGATCACAAAGTCGTCAACCAGATGAGAGTGAGGCATGATAGGGGGCAGGGATCGGATTCATTCAGGGAGTTGCACCATGAATATCGGGATCAAGAGCCTGTTCACCGGCGTGTTGCTGCTGTTGGCGGGGGCAGGCGCCCTCTGGTATCTGCTGGGGGGCGCGGGGGAGCAGGAGAATCCCTGGCTGAGCGGCGCCGAGGGCTATGAGCAGGCGCAGCGGCTGGCGCTGAGGGAAGGATACCCCTTGCTCTACGTGATCGAGCGCGCCAAGTGCCGACGCTGCAAGGCGCTGAATACCAGGCTGTGGCGTGCCCCCGAGATGCAATCCGCCCTGGCGGGGCTGGTGAAGGTGCGACTCAACCCGGATGCGGGGGATGGCAGCGAGCACATTCTGCGCCGCTTCCCCCAGGTTGCGACGGCCCCTGGCATCTATGTCCAGCGACCGGGTGAGCCGCTTCGCCCCATCAAGATCGCGGTGGATATCGATCAGATCTGGATGCCCGGCGTCACCTATGGTCGCGGCTTCTTCATGCCCCTCTCGGGAGCCGCCTTCGAGGCCGTGCTGAGGGTGACCCTGAGCCTGGAAGACCCCTCCATCGACAACGCGCCCCTGCCCTGAGGGGGGAAGCGAAGAGGGGGAGTCTGGGAGGTCAGAGGGGGGCGTCCGCTGACGGCGGTCTGCTGCGGGTTGTCAGCCGAAGTCGAACAGACGGGACATCAGCACGGCATCCTCCCTCTCCTGCCCGGTGCCATAGTAGTCGGCGCGGCGGCAATATTCGGCAAACCCCTCGCTCTCGTAGAGGTTGATGGCGGTGCGGTTGCCGGCCCTGACCTCCAGGAACCAGGCCTCGGCCTTGCCGGCCTTGCTGCGGGCCAGGTACTCCCTGAGCAGCACTCGCCCCAGCCCCTTGCCCTGAAAATCGGGGTGCACGCAGAGATTCATCAGGGAGCTGTCTCCCGCCACCAGATCCGAGATGTAGAAACCGGCCGGTCGTCCGTCCACCAGCATCAGGCCGTTGAGATAGCGCGGCCCGAAGCAGGAGAGCAGGTTGGCCTGGCTCCAGGGCTCCTGGTGGGCGGCTTGCTCGATGGGGTAGATGGCTTCGAAGTCCGATTCGAGCAGGGGGCGAAAGTGGGGCAAGAGGTCAGACATGGTCACTCCGGACGGGATTCAGGCTTGCGATGGACACCATGGCCGTGCCATGGTCGTGAGCATCAAGGGGTGTGGCGCTGCCGGCACTGCTGCCAGAGGGCGCGCTTGTGCGCCCCATCGGGCTTGAGCGGGCAGACCAGGGCATCGGGCCAGCGAGGGTCCGGCGCCGTCAGCCAGAGCAGGGGCGAAGTGGCCCCTGCTGGCAGGGAAGGCATCTCGGACAGCAGGGATACCTCGTCCGTGCCAAGGCCGAGCCAGCGGCAGATGTCCCCGAGCAGGGAGGGCGCGGGCAGCGTCTCTGCCAGCAGCCAGAGCTTGCCGGTCGGCAGAGGGGCGGTCTCCTGCGGGGCCAGCACCTCGTCGGCGGGCGTGTTTGCCGGCTGCGCGGCGCCGTCGGGGCTGGTGCCTCCCGCCAGGAGTCGGCCTCTTTGTTGCCAGAGGGGGATGCCCATGCGGGCCAGGATGCGCTGGCGCAGCGGGTCCAGTAGGGGATCTTGCATGGCGAAGGCTCACTCTTGATCTGCGTTGGGGTAAATAATGATGCGCAGAGTACACTCTCGCGGGATTTGCTGCACCCCGGACGTGCGCTTTTCGCCCTGTGGCGATGGCAAACGAGCGCTTCCCCGGGGGCAGAGATGACAGACAATGAGAGTGGGGCGGGGCCAGAGGCCGGACCCCGTCACCACGGATGACCTATCAGCTTCGGAACTGTGCCTATGCCGCCTTTAGCCCAGAATACTGTTCGTGCCACCCCCATTCATGAGCGCCTGCCACGGCTCCTTTCCGCCCTTGGTGAGGGACTGTATGAGCGCCAGGATGCCCTGCGGCTCGGCCTGCTGGCGGCCCTGAGTGGCGAGAGCGTCTTTCTGCTGGGCCCCCCGGGCATCGCCAAGAGCCTGATCGCGCGGCGCCTCAAGCTGGCGTTTCAGGATGCCCGCCATTTCGAATACCTGATGACCCGTTTCAGTACGCCGGAGGAGGTGTTCGGTCCCCTCTCCATCCAGGCGCTCAAGGAGGATGGCAAGTACCTGCGGTTGACCAGCGGCTACCTGCCGGAGGCCGAGGTGGTCTTCCTCGACGAGATCTGGAAGGCGGGCCCCGCCATCCTCAACACCCTGCTCACCGCCATCAACGAGCGGCAGTTTCGCAACGGCGACAGCCAGCACCCCATTCCCATGCGGCTGCTGGTCACCGCCTCGAACGAGCTGCCGGCCCCGGACAGCGGGCTGGAGGCGCTCTACGACCGCATGCTGGTGCGGGTCTGGATGGACAGGGTGCAGGAGAAATCCAACTTCCAGGCCATGCTGGCGAGCGATGGCCAGTCCCATCAGAACCTGACCCCGGCGGTGCAGATTCGGGGGGAGGAGTACGACGCCTGGCAAGATGCCATCGAGCAGGTGCGCCTGCCGGACGCCTGTTTCGAACTCATCTACCAGCTGCGCCAGCAGCTCGACAGCCAGCTCGGGCACGGCTGCTATGTCTCGGATCGGCGCTGGAAGAAGGCCGTGCGGCTCATCAAGGCGAGCGCCTTCTTCAATGGCCGCGACGAGGTGGCTCCCCTGGATCTGCTGCTGTTCAAGGATTGCCTCTGGCACGACGAGGCTTCCCGCACCGCGCTGCTGGAGATGATCGGCGAGTTTTCCCGCCTCTACGGCTACCAGCAACTGGCGCTGACCCGGGAGCTGCTCTCCCTGCGCGAGCAGTTCAAGCAGTTGCAGGGGGCGGTCGCCCTGCGCATCGGCTGCAAGGCGGTCAAGCGCAAGCAGTGGTTCGGCCGCCGCGCCCGCGGCACCGAACTGCCGCTGGCCAACGCCAGGCCGTTCGGCAAGCTGGTGCACTTCCAGCTGCTCACCCCGGCGCCCCTGGATGGCAGCGATCCCGAGCGCCTCACCGGCACCCTCACCTTCGATCGCACCCTGCTCTCTCACTGGCACCCCACCGGGGAGGCGCTGGTGGGCTGGCCCCTCGGCAACCCCAAGGAGGGGCACTACGAACTGGTGCTGGACGAGCAGTTGCGGCTGCACGTGCTGGATATCCAGCGCCAGCCCGTGCCACTGATGCTGGTGGAGCGCACCCCCATCCCCGAGGTGGTGATGGCCCCCTGGCTGTCGGCCCTGGACGACCTGACGGGCCAGGTGAACCGGGTGCTGCAAAATCTCAAGGGTCAGCGCAACCTGTTCGACCGTCACCAGCCCCATCTGTTCGTGGGGGACAACTGGTTGCGTCAGGTGGAGGACAGCTTCTTCGTGCTGAGCCGGGACCTGGAGCGGCTGGGGGCCGAGCTGCAGCAGTGGCGGGATCGTCTGCCTCTTCTCGATGCACAGGGGTGACGTCGCGCCTGACGTGGGATTGGTGAAATAAACAGGATGAAAAACATGTTTCGTCAGCATGATACTCCATCACATCTCAACATCCGGGGTGGCCCATGCTAGAGATCGGCATGATGGACCTGGGGCTGCTCATGGGGGAGGGGGAGCTGGCGGGGGAGATGGCGCTGCTGCTTGCCTCCACCCCCAAGATCTCCGAGTTCCTCAAGCGCTCGCCCCTGCAGGGGAAGCTGCTCAGAAAGCGCATCCAGACCTGGAGCGAACAGCTTGGGGAGGAGATGCGTCACAAGCCGGTGCCGGTGGCTCTCGAGCGGGAATACCTGCTCTATCAGGCCCACCGGCAACTGCCCCTGCCGGAGCTGGTGGGGCGCCTGCCCGCCCTGCTGGAAGCCCTTGAGCAGCACAGCCCCTTCGCGGGGGATGCCCGCAGCCTGGTGCGCCAGATAGTGGCCCAGCCCACCGAGGGGCTGCGCCAGCTCTTCATCGAGAAGTGGCGCGCCAGCCTGGTGGGCAGCCTGTTGCAGTTGCAGCAGCAGATAGCGGAGGCGGAGCGGGAGAAGCAGCGCCAGGAGATCGAGGATCAACTGCTGGCCAACCGGACCCTGGCCGATGCCCTGGATCCGCACCAGATCTCCGCCGGGGGGCTCTGGGATCTGGCCCAGGGGAGCTGGCACAAGCGCAGTCTGGCGCTGGTGAAGCAGTACGCCCGCATGTTGCAGCAGGAGCCTCTGCTCGCGGAGATCGCCGCCCTGCTTGGACGCAGCGAGCGGGAGCGGCGCAGCGAGGACAGGACGCTGCCGCCGGTGCCTGTGCACGAACTGGAGGAGGTGCAAAGTGACGATGTGCCCGACGATCTGGTGGGGGTGCACCCGGCCAGCGATCTGATGCGCCTCCTGCCGAGCGAGGCGGTGATGCTGGCGCTGCCGGAGCTGGAGCTGGAGTTCTATCGCCGTTATCTGGAGCGGCGCCTGCTGAGCTACCAGTCGCGGGGCACCCTGCCGCGCCAGCGTCTGATGCTGCGCTCCCCCGAGCAGGGAGGGCAGGAGGTGCAGCCGCGGGGCCCCTTCATCGTCTGCGTCGATACGTCAGGTTCCATGGGGGGCTATCCGGAGGAGTGTGCCAAGGCGCTGTTTCTCGCCCTGCTCAAAGGGGCGATGGAGGAAAAGCGGGGCTGCTATCTGATGCTCTTCTCCACCGAGGTGGCGACCCTGGAGATCACCGCCGACACCGGGCTTGAGAAGGCGGAGCGCTTTCTCTCCATGAGTTTTCACGGAGGGACCGATCTGGTGCCCTGCCTGGAGCAGGCCCTGACCCAGCTCGAACAACCCGCCTTTGCCAAGGCCGACGTGCTGGTGATCTCCGACTTCATCGCCCAGAACCTGCCCCACCCCCTGCTCGAGCGGATGAACCGGCGACGGGCGCAGCAGACACGCTTCCATGCGGTCGCCATGTCCCGTCACGCCAAGGCGGCCATTTTGCGGGTGTTCGACAACAGCTGGCTGCTCGATTGCGGCCTGCGTGGACGCCTGCTGCGGCGCTGGCAGCGCCATTGAGGGTGCTCAGGCTCAGAGAGTGGGCCTGTGGTAGAGGCCTCGTTCGTTGACCTGCTCCTGATCCAGCAGCGGCTGACCGCTTGGCTGGGCAATATAAAAACCCCGCTTGCCGCTGCGCTTGACCCTGTACATGGCCTGATCCGCCCGGGCCAGCGCCGCGCCGAAATCGTCCTGGGGCCGGATGGCCGCAATTCCCATGCTCAGTCCCACCGAGGCGTCCCCGTTGGGCAGCTCGAAGGGGGTGGCGATGGCATCGATGCACTGGCGGGCGAGGTGGCTGGTACGGGGATCGTCGCACGCCCAGGGCAGCAGCAGCACGAACTCGTCCCCGCCGATGCGCCCCAGCCGTACCTCCTCGCCGCAGCAGTGGCGAAGGCGCTGGGCAAGGGAGACCAGCAGTTCGTCACCTGCCCGGTGGCCCAGGTTGTCGTTCACCAGCTTGAAGTCATCGAGATCGATGAAACAGATGGCCTGGTACTCCCCGGGAAAGTGGCGGTGCAGCGCGGTGCGGTTGAACAGGCCGGTGAGGGGATCCCGGTGGGCAAGCTGGGCGAGCTGCTGCTCGTACTCCTTCTCGTGGGTGATGTCGATGTGGGTGCCCATCACCCGGACGGGGTTGCCCTGATCATCCCGCTCCACCACCCGGCCCCGGTCCAGCACCCAGGTGGTCTTGCCATCCTTGCCGATCATGCGGTGCATCGCCTGATAAAACGGGCTCTTGCCCTCCAGATGGTCGAAGAAGGCCTGCAGCACCTGCTCCCTGTCCTCCGGGTGAAGGTGGGCGCGCCAGACGTCGAAGTGGGCCGACAGCTCCTTGGGCTGGTAACCGAGCATGGAGCCCCAGCGCCGGTTGAAGATGATGAGTTTGCCGGTGGGCACATGGTTCTGCCAGATGCACAGGCCGGTGCCGTCCATGGCGGCGTCCAGCTTCTCCCGCGCGTCATCCGCGATGCGTTTGAGACGCTCGTTCTCCAGCAACAACCTGTCGTAAGCCTCCCTCAGCTCCTCGTAGGTCATTCCTCATCCCTTCCCCTGTTCGAAAGCATATATAGTCGATGCACTCTCTCCTTCTGTAAAGAAGGGGATAGGGGAGGCTCTCGTCCGATATGAGGCGTTTTCCCACCCTCTGACGGCTGTGCGCCCAGAGTCTGTGGGGATATGATGACAGCGGTGAGCGCGGCGTCCGGCCGGTGAAGAGGAGAAAAAGTCCGCATGAAGATCCTGATGGGATGTGGCCTGTTGCTGGGGGTTGCCCTGGCCCAGGCGGCGCCACTGGCCGGGCACGAGTTGCAACTGGCGTTGCAGCAGCTGGAAGAGTCGACGATGCCGGTGCAGGTGTTTCGCGAGCGCGTCGCCGCCCTGACTGCCGGACAGGCACACTATCCGCCCGAGGTGCAGGGCCGCCTTGCCCGGCTGCAGTGCTGGGCCCAGCCGAGTGAACGGGACGAGGAGTTTCGCCGCGCGGTGGCGTTTGCCGAGCAGGGGCTGGCGCAGGCCCGTGCCCGCAAGGACAGGGTCACCGAGGTGGGGTTGCTCGCCTGCCGCGGGTATCACCGGCAACTGCTCGGCAACATGGCCGGGGCCGGGGAGGATTACGACGCCGCCCTGACCCTGGCTCGCCGGCTCGGGGATGAGCGTCAGCGTGCCGACATCCTGAGCCTGCGGGGGGAGATGTACTCCTACCAGGGGGAGCTGGCGGAGGGGCTGATGGATCTCATTGATGCCCACCAGCGCTACGAGGCGCTCGGGCTGGAGGCCAAGGGGCGCGAGGTGCTCGCCAATATTGCCAATGCCTATCGCAGGATGGGGCTCTATGAGCGGGCCGAGAGCTACTTCAACGAGCTGGAGCACGACTACCGGCAGCTCGGGGACGAGGAGCACCTGGTGGACATTCACAGCCAGCAGGGACTCCTCTACATCGACACCGAAGAGTACGACAAGGCGCTGCCCCTGATGGTGGAAGCGGAGATCTATTATCTGGGGTTAAACCAGGAAGGGATCCTGGCCTGGAGCCGGATCGAGATAGCCACCATCCTGCTTAAACAGGGCAAGCCGGACCAGGCCATGACCAAACTCGATCAGGCGGCAGCCTCCCTCCATCAGGCGGAGGGGGCGGACAGCGTCACCCTGGGCCACTGGCACCTCGTCATGGCCGACGTCCTCGAGGCCCTGAACCGACCCGGCGAGGCGTTGCGGCACCTGGACGAGGCCGAGCCCATCTTTACCCGGGAGCAGAACCTGCGCTTCCTCGCCCGGGTGCATGAGACACGGGCACGGGTGCTGGAGCGTCAGGGGCATATCCAGTCGGCCCTCACCAGCCTCAAGACCTATGTCGAGACCCGCCAGGCCCTCGAGCTCAGATTGCGGGAACAGCGCTCCTTGCAGATGCGTTTCGAGTTCGATCTCGCCCGCAAGGAGCTGGAAAACCAGACCCTCAGGTCCCAGCAGCAGTTGCAGGCGGAGAAACTCAAGCAGTTGCAGGAGCGGCGCTACTGGCAATACCTGGTGGTGGCCCTGCTGCTGGTGGTGATGGGTACCCTGGTGGTGCACCAGCGCGGGCGCACCCGCAAGATGCAGCGTCTCGCCATGACGGACGAACTGACCGGCATCCACAACCGGCGCCAGATCCAGGCCAAGGGGCGCAAATGGTTCACCCAGGCCCGGGAGGAGGGCAAACCCCTGTGCGTGCTGCTGCTGGATGTGGATCACTTCAAGAAGGTGAACGACCAGCTGGGCCACCACGTGGGTGACAGTGTGCTCACCGCCGTGGCCCAGTGCATCGAGGAGCAGTTGCGCAGCCTCGACAGGGTGGGGCGCAACGGCGGCGAGGAGTTTCTGGTGCTGCTGCCGGATACCCTCCTGAACGAGGCCGTCGAGGTGGCCGAGCGGATCCGCCAAGCCGTCGCCCGTCTCGAGATTGAGGGGGTGCCTGCGGATCACCCCATCCGCATCAGCATCGGCTGTGCCCAGTACAAACCCGAGGATGACAACCTGGGCGAACTGGTACGCCGGGCCGACGAGGCCATGTACGAGGCCAAGCTGGCGGGGCGCAACCGGGTGATGACGGCCCGGTGAGGCCGACCCCGGGCCCCCGTGATAGCGGGCTGGGTATTTTTCACTCGCGCGGGTATAATGCCGCGCAATTTTGCTTTGATCCGGGGCCAGACCCATGTAATGCAACGCGCTTCTCCTGTCTTCACCGGCGGTCACTGACCCGCCCGCGTGGTGTCGTTGTCTGCATGGGCGCCCTGATTCCAAGGTGCTGTCCCGCATTTTTCCCACGGTGGCTCCAGGCCGCCGCTCAATAGAAGAACGTCGAATTATGTCAGCTGAATTTCTGAGTGAAGTCTCCAAGAGACGCACTTTTGCGATCATCTCGCACCCGGATGCGGGTAAAACCACCATCACCGAAAAGGTCCTGCTGTTCGGACAGGCCATTCAGCGCGCCGGTACCGTCAAGGGCCGTGGCTCGGGCCAGCACGCCAAATCCGACTGGATGGAGATGGAGAAGCAGCGCGGTATCTCCATCACCACTTCCGTGATGCAGTTCCCCTACGCCGACTGCCTGGTCAACCTGCTCGACACCCCGGGTCACGAGGACTTCTCCGAAGATACCTACCGTACCCTCACGGCGGTCGACTGCTGCCTGATGGTCATCGACGCCGCCAAGGGTGTTGAAGACCGGACCCGCAAGCTGATGGAAGTGACCCGTCTGCGGGATACCCCCATCCTCACCTTCATGAACAAGCTGGACCGCGAAGTGCGCGACCCGATGGAGGTCATGGACGAGGTGGAGCGCGAGCTCAACATCATGTGCGCCCCCATCACCTGGCCCATCGGCTGTGGCAAATCCTTCAAGGGGGTCTATCACCTCTACAAGGACGAGACCTACCTGTATCAGAGTGGTCAGGGCCACACCATCCAGGAGAAGCGGGTGGTCAAGGGGTTGAACAACCCCGAGCTGGATGCCGCCATCGGCGACGATCTGGCTGCCCAGCTGCGTGGCGAGCTGGAGCTGGTGCAGGGCGCCTCTCCCGAGTTCGATCACGATGCCTTCATCGCCGGCGAGATGACCCCGGTCTTCTTCGGGACCGCCCTCGGCAACTTCGGCGTCGACCACATGCTGGACGGCCTGACCGACTGGGCGCCAGCCCCCATGCCGCGCAAGGCCGAGAGCCGCGAAGTGGTGGCGACCGAGGAGAAGTTCTCCGGCTTCGTGTTCAAGATCCAGGCGAACATGGACCCGAAACACCGCGACCGTATCGCCTTTATGCGTATCGTGTCAGGCACTTACTCCAAGGGCATGAAGATGCGTCACGTGCGCATCGGCAAGGATGTGAACATCTCCGACGCCGTCACCTTCATGGCCGGTGACCGTGAACAGGCGGTCGAGGCCTGTGCCGGCGACATCATCGGTCTGCACAACCACGGCACCATCCAGATCGGCGACACCTTCACCCAGGGTGAAGATCTCAAGTTCACCGGCATCCCGAACTTCGCGCCGGAACTGTTCCGCCGCATCCGCCTGCGTGACCCCCTCAAGCAGAAGCAGCTGCTCAAGGGGCTGGTGCAGCTCTCCGAAGAGGGGGCGGTGCAGGTGTTCCGTCCGCTCATCAGCAACGATCTCATCGTCGGTGCGGTCGGTGTGCTGCAGTTCGACGTGGTGGTCTCGCGCCTCAAGAGCGAGTACAACGTCGAGGCCATCTACGAGGCGGTCAACGTCGCCACCGCCCGCTGGGTGGAAGGGACCGACGTCAAGAAGTTCGAAGAGTTCAAGCGCAAGAACGAGGTCAACCTGGCCCTCGATGGTGGTGACAACCTCACCTACATCGCGCCGACCATGGTCAACCTGCGCCTGGCCCAGGAGCGTCACCCGGACGTTCACTTCCGCCAGACCCGCGAACACTGATCACCCCGCCCGCGCACAGCGGGTGGCTGATGACAAGAGAGACCCCGCTTCGGCGGGGTTTTTTGTTATGGGGCGTTTCATTGGAAGGGGCGTAGATCCCCATCCGGGGCTTGATGGTTGAATAAAAATACAGGATAAGTGATTTTAATTTCACCCATGGAGAGAGACATGTCCGTCACCCAACCCGTAGAGGCGCAGTTTGCCGCCTACAATGCCCACGACCTCGACGCCTTCGTGGCCTGCTTTGCCCCGGATTTCAAAGGCTATCGCATGCCGACCGAGACGCCGAGCACAGTCGGCAAGGGGGCGCTGCGGGCCTTCTATGCACAGCACAGATTCAACAACCCGCTGCTCAAGGCCGAGCTGCTGTCACGCACTGTCATGGGCAACAAGGTGTTCGATCACGAGCTGATCCACGGCCTCTCCCCCGAGCCCATCGAGAGCGTGGCGGTGTTCGAGGTGAAGGAGGGTCTTATCCAGACCGCCTGGTTCTATTTCCCTTCCTGAGCGCCGCTACACGGGCCTGCCGGCGACAAAGCTGGTATAAGAGAAAGTTCCCTGCGGGCATCCTCCGGTCAGCCCGCGTCTGGACAATAACAAGGAGTACATCATGCTTGGACGCATCACCCACCTCTTCCCGCTTTGGGCCCTGCTGTTTTCCCTGCTGGCCTACTGGCAGCCCGAGCCCTTCGTCGGCCTCAAGGGCCAGATAGTGCCGCTGCTGACCATCATCATGCTGGCCATGGGGCTGACCCTCAAACCCCAGAACTTCCTCGACGTGGTGCGCAACAAGAAGGCCATCGGCCTTGGGCTGGTATTGCAGTTCAGCGTGATGCCGCTGGCCGCCCTGCTGGTCAGCCTGTTGCTGGGTTTTGATGCCGAGCTGACCGTGGGCATGGTGCTGGTGGGCAGCGTCGCCGGTGGCACCTCTTCCAACGTGATGTGCTATCTGGCCAAGGGCGATGTCGCTCTCTCCATCACCATGACAGCTCTCTCCACCCTGCTCGGGGTGCTCGTCACCCCCCTGCTGGTGCAGTTGCTGGCTGGCAAGAGCGTCGACGTGCCGGTGCTGGACATGCTGCTGAGCCTGGTGAAGATAGTGCTGATCCCCGTGGTGTTCGGGGTGGTTGCCAATGTCTTCCTCCACTCCCTGACGGCACGTATCGAGCCCGTGCTGCCGCTCGTCTCCATGGCCGCCATCGTCATGATCATCGCCATCGTGGTCGCCCTCAACGCAGGGCAGTTCGCCAGCATCGGCCCCATCGTGGCGCTGGCGGTGATCCTGCACAACGGCATCGGCATTGCGGCGGGCTACTGGGTCAGTCGCTGGCTGGGCTTTGAGGAGCGGATCTGCCGCACCGTGGCCTTCGAAGTGGGGTTGCAGAATTCTGGCCTAGCCACGGCGCTGGCCATGAAGTTCTTCACTCCCGCCTCGGCCATGGCTGGTACCCTCTTCTCGGTCTGGCACAACCTGTCCGGCTCGCTGCTGGCCGGGGTCTGGGCCAAGCGGCCGCTTTCCCGGCCTGCTGGGACCCTGGAGCAGAGCGCTGGCTGATCAGGGGGCGACAGATGAAACAACTAGGGGCCATGGGCCCCTAGTTGTTGTTTGAGCTAGTCGAGCGCCAGTACCATGCAGATCTCGCAGGCGTCGTGGCCCGTGCAGCCAAGGGGCCCCGGCAGGTGTTCGAAGCCCAGGGATTCATAGAGGGCGGTGGCTTCCCGCAGCACGGCGGTGGTCTCCAGATAGCAGCGCTGGTAACCCAGGGCGCGAGCCTCGGCCAGCGCCTGCAAGACCAGCCGCCGTCCCAGCCCCAGCCCTCGCAGGGCGGGCAGGAAGTACATCTTCTGCAGCTCGCACACATCCGCTGCCCCCGCCAGCGGCGCTATGCCACCCCCGCCGAGAATGGCGCCGTCCGGTCCCTCAATCACCCAGTAGCGGCTGCGCTCCCCCTGATAGGTCTCGTGGAGAAAATCGAGGTTGGGATCCGCCACCCCGTACCCCTTGTCGGCGGTGAGGCCGTATTCGGCGGAGACGGCGCGCACCACGGCGGCGATCCGGGGATTGTCGGCCGGGGTGATGGGGCGGATGACGAAGCCCTGCTGGCGGCGGGCGCGGGAGAGGGCGCTGCGATAGAGCCGCATGCCCTCCCAGATCTGCTCGCACTCGGCGGGGGAGAGTTGGGCCAGGGCCCCCGCCATGGTCTCGTCCATCTGCCGGTGCAGCTCCTCAAGCTGTGCCTTGCCCGGCTCGGTGAGGCTCGCCTCCTTGCTGCGCCCGTCCGAGGGGTGGGGTTGCCAGGCGATCAGCTCCCGCTCGGCGAGGCGGGCCAGGGGGCGGCTGGCGTTGGATTTGTCGATGCGAAGGCGCTCGGCAAGCTGCTGGTTGGTGGCGGGACCGTTCTCCAGCTCGATGAGCAGGTGGGCCTCCAGGGGGCTCAGGGCCAGCGAGCCGCACTGCTGGGAGAGCATGCCGAGTTCGCGTACCAGTTCCCTCGACAGGGCACGCAGGGGGCGGGGATCCATGGGGTTGTCTCCTAGTGATGGTGTTTGGTTGTTGTACGCAACCAATAGCATCATTTGGTTGTTGGTGACAACCATTTGCGTGAAAAAGGGTGAAAGGCAGGCAGAAAAAAGGGCCCGGGAGAGGGCCCAAACATTGGAAACCCGCGCGGGGGCGCGGATCCCATCCTTGGTCAGGCAAGGCGCCGGCGAGGGTTAGACCAGCTCGGCCAGCATGGTGTCGGCATAGGGCACTAGGGCGTCGCCCTGTTTCACCTTGGCGAGGTAGTCCGGGTTGGCGATGAGGGGGCGACCGATGGCGACGAGGTCGAAGCGGTCTGCCTCGATGGCCTCTAGCGCGGTCTCGGCGCTGTAGTTGCCGACCCCTACCAGGTGGCCGTCGTAGCGGGCACGCAGGTAGTCGGAGGCGCGGCCGTCCAGGTAGTCGAAGGTGAGGCTGTCATCGAAGATACCCAGGTGCAGATAGGCCAGAGTGCGCTGGTTCAGCTCGGCCAGTAGGTGGTCGAACACGGCGCGATCCCGGGCATCCCCTTCGAGGTGCACATAGGCACCGGGGGAGAGGCGCAGGCCCACCCGATCCCCGCCGATGCGGGCATTGATGGCATCCACCACCTCCAGTGCGAAGCGGCTCATGTTCTCGGGGCTGCCGCCGTAGTTGTCGGTGCGCAGGTTGCTGGCGTGGTGCAGGAACTGATCGATGAGGTAGCCGTTGGCACCGTGGATCTCCACCCCGTCAAAGCCCGCTTCGATGGCGTTGGCGGCGGCCTGGGCGTAATCCTCAACCAGCTGGGCGATTTCGCTTTCGGTCAGGGCGCGCGGCACCTGATAGACCAGTTCGCGCATGCGCGGCACCGTGCCCTCATGGGCGACGGCAGAGGGGGCCAGCACTTCGGCGTGGTGGAAGAAGGGGTGGGAGAGACGACCCACGTGCCACAGCTGGGCGAAGATCTTGCCGCCGTTGGCATGCACGGCGCCGGTCACTTTCTTCCAGCCGGCGATCTGTTCGGCGCTGTAGAGCCCCGGGGTATTGGGGTAGCCCTGACCGTCCGGACGGATGATGGTGGCTTCGGAGATGATGAGGCCGATGTCGGCGCGGCGGCCGTAGTAGGCGGCCATCTGTTCGGTGGGCACCAGACCCGGGCCCGCCATGCAGCGGGTGAGGGGGGCCATCATGAAACGGTTCGCGAGGGTGAGGGTGTCGTTGAGGCGATAGGGCTGAAACAGGGTATTCATGATCGTCTGTCCTGAGGGAGTGATTCTTGAACGGGCATTCAAGACGTTTTTTGGTTTGCGTGCAAGTATTTTTTGAGCAAGCATTCAACATGGATTGACGGGGGAGGCTGGGGTAAACTTGCCGCCCTGTTTTTTCCGTCCCGCGGGACCTTGCCACCGGAGACCCCATGCGCAGCGCCGAATACGATCGGGATGCCGTCTTGCGAAACGCCATGGAAGCCTTTCGCGCCAAAGGCTATGCCAAGACCACCATGCAGGAGCTGGTGGCCGCAACCGGCCTGCACCCGGGCAGCCTCTATGCCGCCTTTGGCAACAAACGCGGCCTGCTGCTGGCGGCGGTCGATCACTATGTGGCAGAGAAGGGAGCCCTGCGCCGTCGCTGCCTGGCACAGCCCAGC
Organism: Aeromonas sp. 62-46; assembly: GCF_001898585.1. Classification (NCBI taxonomy): domain Bacteria; kingdom Pseudomonadati; phylum Pseudomonadota; class Gammaproteobacteria; order Aeromonadales; family Aeromonadaceae; genus Aeromonas; species Aeromonas sp. 62-46. Next base: position 52,014 of record NZ_MKUI01000037.1, read on the forward strand.
CCGCTGGCGGGGCTGCACGCCTTCCTCGAGCAGGTGGTGGACGATGCCCTGCAGGGCTCCTGCCTGCTGACCCGCACCCTGATGGAGCTGGCGGAGCAGGACGAGGAGCTGCACCTTCGCTTCAAGGCCATCTACGGCGAGCTGGAACAGGATCTGGCCGGGCAGCTGGCCCTGGCAAAGGCGCAGGGAGAGCTGGCAAAAGAGGGGGACATCCCCACCCTGACAGCCTTCTTGCAGGTCCATATCCAGGGACTGGTCACCTTCGCCCAGTGCCACCCAGACCGCCCTCTGCTGGCCGGTGTCGTTGCCCGGATGATGAGCGCCCTGCGGGCGTGATGGCGAGGATGGAAACAACAAAGGCTCCCGCGGGAGCCTTTGTTGTTGCTGGGATGCCACACGCCGCCGGGTTGTTTGCTCCCTTCTCCCCTTGCGGGAGTCATGGTTGTTTCTGGGGATGCCACACGCCACCGGGTTGTTTGCTCCCTTCTCCCCTTGCGGGAGCCATGGTTGTTGCTGGGGATGCCACACGCCACCGGGTTGTTTGCTCCCTTCTCCCACTTATTTACAAAAGAATGGGAGAAGGGCTGGGGATGAGGGGGAGGGCTCGTGCTCAGCGCAAAGAGAGCAAAAGAAGTTCCAGTACGGCCTCCATCCGACTCAATACATCGTTATTCCACACCCGGATCACCCGAAAGCCCTGCTGATTGAGGTAGGCCGTTCTTGCGCCATCATGTTGCCGTCCGGCCGGTTCGTTGTGCTGTGACCCGTCTACCTCGATGATCAACCTCTGCTCAAGAGAGATGAAATCGACAATGTAGGGCCCGATGGGCATCTGGCGACCTGGCGACGGAATTTCACCCCGGCCAGACGGCGGTCGCGCAATTGCAGCCACAGCTTCTGTTCGGCAAGGGTGGCTTCTCGCCTCATGCGCTTGGCAAATGCATGGGTTCTCATGGTGCCTATACAGAGCTGTTTGACCCTATTAGATATAGCCATTCCCCGGTCTGGTGACTGAGTGGGTTGCTTCCCCTCACCCTGGCCCTCTCCCAGAGGGAGAGGGGACAGATCGAGTGACAGTTGTCATTTTGGTGGTCATCTCGGGGCCATCGTGGTGTGGTGTGACATTGAACTGATGAATCGACAGGTCGATGTGCTGGTGGGATGTATTTCGCCCTAGCAGACAGGTTGTTTGCGATGCTGCCAGTGGCGCAGATCTGCTCCCTTCTCCCCTTGCGGGAGAAGGGTTGGGGATGAGGGGGGCACACGCCGTCGGGTTATTCAGGATTCACCAGCTCTTTCATCAGATGCTTGAGCCACACCTGGGCCGGCTGCTGCGCATGCTGCTTTGGTATGCCAGCCGCTGCCGCTTAGCCCGGATTCACCAGGTCCTTCATCAATGCCTTCAACCAGATCAAGGCCGGTTGCTGGGCGTGGACCGGGTGCCAGACGCAGTTGAGGTGATAGTCCGGCACGTCGTCGGGCAGGGGCAGGCTTTTCAGCGGCCAGTGGCTGGCGAGCAGCTCGGCCACCATGCTGGGCAGTACCAAGAGGTGGTCGCTCTGGCTCACGATGGCGGCGGCGGACATATAGCTCTGGCTGTTGACCGAGATGGTGCGGCTATGGCCCAGGCTCTGCAAATAGCGGTCGAGGCTTGCCTCCGAGGTGCCGAGCGGCGAGTGGAACACATGGGGCATCTCGATTAGCTGCTCGAGGGTGATGCGCTCCTCTTCCAGCTCCAGGGTGGCGCGCACCAGCCCGGCCAGGGGTTCGGTGAGCCAGGTCTCCTTGCCCAGATACCCCGGCACCTGCATGTACTCGTCAAACCCCAGCACGAGATCTATCTCGCCGCTCGCCAGCTCGGCTTCGGGCAGGGTATCGCGCAGGATGCGGATTTCGATGGTGACGCCCGGCGCCAGCTTCCTGAGGCGCTGGATAAGGGGCGGGATCAGCACGCACTCCACGTAATCCGTGGTGCAGAGCACGAAGCGGCGCTTCGACTGGCGTGGCGCGAACTCGTCCTCCTCCCAGAGTTGCTGCTCCAGCAGCCGCAGCGCCTGCTGCACCCCCAGATGCAGGCGCTGGGCCCGGGGAGTCGGCAACATCCCCTGGGGCGTGCGCACCAGCAGCGGGTCGCCGAGAAAGGCCCGCAACCGGCCGAGGGAGTGGCTCATGGCGGGCTGGCTGATAAAGAGCGATTCGGCGGCGCGGGTCACGCTCCCTTGCGTCATCAGGGCGTCAAAGGCGAGCAGCAGATTGAGGTCGAGCTGGTGCAGTTTCATGGGGGGATTATTCGCCGTGTTTATGGGACAATTAATCCTATTCATTTGATGGATGGGCGCGCAACTTCTTACACTGCGACCCACTCTTATTTTTTCAGGGTTCCCAGGCAAATCGGGGGCCTCAATCCATGCAAGGAGCCTTGCGATGAGCATCAAGACCATGAATTCCACGCCGGCCGCCGACGGCTTCACCATGCCCGCCGAGTGGGCTCACCAGCAAGCCGTCTGGATGATCTGGCCGTTCCGCCCGGACAACTGGCGGGAAGCCGGTCGCTTCGCCCAGGCCACCTTCGCCAAGGTGGCGGATGCCATCGGTGGCGCGACGCCGGTCTTTATGGGGGTGCCGGCCCAGTTTATGGAGCAGGCCCGTGGCATCATGCCCGCCCACGTTACCCTGGTGGAGATGGCCAGCGATGACTGCTGGGCCCGCGACACTGGCCCCACCATCGTCACCAATGCCGCTGGCGAGTGCCGTGGGGTGGACTGGGGCTTCAACGCCTGGGGCGGCCACAAGGGTGGTCTCTACTACCCGTGGAACCAGGATGAAGAGGTCGCAGCCCGGATGCTGGAACAGCACGACATGGATCGTTACGACGCGCCGCTCATTCTGGAAGGGGGCTCCATCCATGTGGATGGCGAAGGCACCTGCCTGACCACCGCCGAGTGCCTGCTCAACGAAAACCGCAACCCGCACCTGACCAAAGCGCAGATCGAAGCTCACCTGCGCGACTATCTGGGCGTCACCAGCTTTATCTGGCTGGACGAAGGCGTCTACATGGATGAAACAGACGGCCACATCGACAATATGTGCTGCTTCGTGCGCCCAGGTGAAGTGGCCCTGCACTGGACCGATGACGAGAACGATCCCCAGTACGCCCGCTCCCTGGCCGCCCTCCAGGTGCTGGAAGCGGCGGTCGATGCCAAGGGTCGCAAGCTGAAAGTGTGGAAGCTGCCCCAGCCGGGCCCGCTCTTCTGCACTGAAGAGGAGTCTGCCGGCGTCGAGAGCGGCACCGGTGTGCCGCGCGAGGCAGAAGGCCGTCTGGCCGGTTCCTACGTGAACTTCCTCATCACCAACGATCGCATCGTCTATCCGCTGCTGGATGCCGCCACCGACGGCGAAGCCCAGCGCATTCTGGAAGAGATCTTCCCGGAGCACACCGTGGTCGGCGTGCCGGCCCGGGAGATCCTGCTGGGGGGTGGCAATATCCACTGCATTACTCAGCAAATTCCTTCTGGCAAGTAAGAACCTGTTCCAAGCCAGCCGAGGTTGGTATTCAAAACCCCACTCAGTGGGGTTTTATCTCTTGATAATGTGATGGTCGCAGGCGCCGATGCGGCGATCATCATGACAAACAGTCACCCTTTTACAGGAGATCCCCATGATCGAAGTGACCGAGGTTTCCATTGCCGAGCTGCGCGATGCGCTCGAATCAGGCCGCACCACCGCGGTCGAACTGGTCGAGGCCTATCAAGCGCGGATCAAAGCCTATGACGGCCCCGAGACAGCAACCCGCCTCAACGCCGTCGTGGTGCCCAACCACGATGCCCTGAAAGAGGCGCAAGCGTCCGATGCTCGCCGCGCCCGTGGGGAAACCCTGGGGCCGCTCGACGGCATCCCCTACACCGCCAAAGACAGCTATCTGGTCAAGGGGCTGACCGCCGCCTCCGGCAGCCCGGCCTTCAAGGATCTGGTGGCCCAGCGCGATGCCTTTACCGTTGAGCGCCTGCGCGCCGCCGGTGCCATCTGCCTTGGCAAAACCAATATGCCCCCCATGGCCAATGGCGGCATGCAGCGCGGTGTCTATGGCCGTGCCGAGAGCCCCTACAACGCCGACTACCTGACCGCGCCCTTTGCCTCCGGCTCCTCCAACGGGGCCGGTACTGCCACCGCCGCGAGCTTCGCCGCCTTTGGTCTGGCGGAAGAGACTTGGTCGAGCGGCCGGGGCCCTGCCTCCAACAACGGCCTATGTGCCTACACTCCGTCCCGTGGCGTGATTTCGGTGCGTGGCAACTGGCCTCTGACCCCGACCATGGATGTGGTGGTGCCCTATGCCCGCACCATGGCCGATCTGCTGGAAGTGCTCGACGTAGTGGTCGCCGACGATGCCGACACCCGTGGCGATCTGTGGCGCCTGCAACCCTGGGTGCAGCTGCCCAAGGCTTCTGAAGTGCGTCCGGCTTCCTATCTGGATCTGGCTGCCAAGGCCGATGCCCTCAAGGGCAAGCGCCTCGGCGTGCCGCGCATGTTTATCAACAAGGATGAACTGGCCGGCACCAGCGACAACCCCGGTATCGGCGGCCCGACCGGTCAGCGTATTCATACCCGCGAGACCGTGATTGCCCTGTGGGAGCAGGCCCGTCAGGCGCTGGAAGCTGCTGGCGCCGAAGTTATCGAAGTGGACTTCCCGCTGGTATCCAACTGCGAAGGGGACAGACCCGGCGCGCCGACCGTGTTCAATCGCGGCATCGTGAGCCCGGAGTTTCTCAACGACGAGCTGTGGGAGCTCTCCGGCTGGGCGTTCGACGACTTTCTGCGCGCCAACGGCGATCCCAAGTTGAACAAACTTGAAGATGTCGATGGGCCGAAGATCTTCCCCCACGATCCGGGCACCTTGCCGAACCGCGAGGGGGATCTCGCCGCCGGCATGGACGAGTACGTCAAGATGGCCAAGCGCGGTCTCAAGCGTTTCGACGAGATTGCCTCTGTGCCGGACGGCCTGCGTGGTCTGGAAAAGACCCGCAAGCTGGACTTGGAAGAGTGGATGGACGGGCTCAAGCTCGACGCCGTGCTGTTCCCGACCGCCGCCGATGTCGCCCCGGCTGATGCGGACGTGGATCCGGCCTCCGCCGATATCGCCTGGAGCAACGGCATCTGGGTTGCCAACGGCAACCTCGCCATTCGCCACCTCGGCGTGCCGACCGTCACCGTCCCCATGGGGGTGATGGCCGATATCGGTATGCCGGTGGGCCTGACCTTCGCCGGCCGCGCCTATGACGACAACAACCTGCTGCGCTTCGCCTCGGCCTTCGAGTCTACCGGCTGCAAGCGGATGGTGCCGCCACGTACGCCGCCGTTGGGTGATCGCTATTAGTAATTAATTATTTTTGGCTTATCTCGCTATAAAACCAAAGACCACTTGTGATGCGGGTGGTCTTTTTTTTCGTCAGAAGACAGAGAAAATGTTGGGGTCATAATCGGTAAAAATGTAGAGGTGTTTACCTATCCATAAATAGAGTTTAGCTCTGAGTGGTGTGTATTTCACTCACTATAAATAGCCATTTATATCAATGATATGTGAGCCCTCAATGATGCGTGGCTCACATATCAAAATGATGTGGCATTTTATTTTGTTTTATAGAATCGATGGTCTTTATCTAAAAATACAACATAGAATGTATTGGTACAGAATTTAAATCCTGAAGAGTTTTGTTCTATGTTTTTAAAATCATCTGGGATAGTGAAACCAACCAGCCTAACACTTCCTTCTAGTCTAAATCGTCCCCACTGTGCTTGATGAGGAACGTGCTTGGGATGTGAAAAATCAGATTTGTTAGGAAAGCTTTTGTATATTTCTAAAACATGCCCGCTTTTTTTCCCAACAGGCATTTTTTGCCAGTGAAGCAAAGACTCTTTACTATACTCATGAAGTTTCCATAAAAGCTTTAGTAATTGTTCATTTGACCAGTCAGAAAAGTTTTGTGCTGGTTCTTGAGTATGATCAAAATAAGAAAAATTAAATTTGCATTTTCTTGCGATATAGTCACATTTATCTTCAATGCTGACCTTTGGTATAGATTCGAGGAATGCATTCTTTCTTGTATTTATGAAACTCATAGCTTAGGGACTCCACCAATTTTCCCTGAGTTATAGATAGGCAATATTGGTCTGTCATTTCTCAAGATATCACCGGATATTTCATCTAATCTGTATGCAAAACTTTCATTCTCGGTCTTTTCTACAATATAGGTTCTATATCTACCTAAAAAGTCTATTATTTCTGAGTTATGTGTGGTAAATATTATTTGAGATTGATTTGTATTGACTTTCTTATCTAAGAACAAAGATAACAGCACCGGTAAAATATGAGGGTGAAGATTTATATCAAACTCATCTAGACAAAGAATGCCGCCTATATCTAGAATGCATTTATATTTTGCAAGTTGGATGAAAAGTGATTTCGTTCCACTTGATTCAGTCTGGAATAAAATTTTCTTGTTAATTCCTTTAACTGTATGAGTAAAGACCGGTATAAATCGCTTTTCATCATTACTATCTTTTTTCTTAAGTATTTCAATGTTTGATATCCCAGTGTCACAAGCTATTATTATATTTTTTGCAAATTCTAGCATGTCGGGGTCATCAAAATACATTTCACTCACAACATCAATGCTTGGACTCCACTCAGAAAGCCCAATATGAATAACGTTGCTTATAATGCTATTAAAGAACATATAAACAATTGTGAGTGCCTCTAACTCATCAAAATCATATTGATTAGCAATACTAATAAATGATGCATTCTTTCTGAGTTTTATGTTTTTTAGTTGAGAAAACTCAGAGGTCAGTAAAGAAAACCTATCACCGTCTCTCTCTATTATTTTAGATTTTCTTCTTTCCTTTCTAAATAAAGTCTCTTTAACCACATGTTCTTTGTTTAAAGTCAACTCATAAATGTAAGTGATGTTATCCACTCTGAATTCAATATAAAACTCTGTGTCTTCATTATTATTATAAAAGTTCTCTAAAATTATTTTTTCGTCGGGTTTATAGGAGAATGAGTTTGTACAAAACTCACCTAGAAAAGATAAGCCTTTTAATAAGTTGGTTTTACCCGATCCATTTTTACCCTTTAAGCATAAAATATTAGAAATATCATTCCCCATTGATATATTATCAGGGCAGTTGGCAGGCAATTTGAAGGATACGTTTACTCCTTCGTAGAAGCAGAAAAAATTCTTAACGCCATATTCTAATAACATTGTGTAGACTCTATTTGATCAGATTTATTAATAAAATATCAGAGTGCAAAGAAACAATAAAGCCTTATCTGCTTTTTTTGTCTTAACGTGACAAAACTCTTCTTTAAGGTGGCATGGGTTCGAATAGCGAAGCGTATTCGGACGTTCGCGAACAGGATGTCGCTGCTGATTTTTCCGGACTTTCCCCTGACTTCCCCCAGACTTCACTCAGACTTCACACAACCTCATTTTCCCCTCACAAATCCCCCGTATCTTCTGCCCACTGCTTAAAAGGCCCGGCTTGCCACAGGGGTGGCGAGGGGGCGATTGGTTCGAGGGAGCAAGATGATGAAAGGTTGGATGAAGTGCACATTGGCCGGAGCCGTGGTGCTGATGGCGAGTTTCTGGGGTGGCAGCGTGCGGGCGGCGCAGATGCCCCTTGGCACGGATGGCGCCCTGCCGGGGCAGACAGTCGCCAAGGCGGTACTCCCGACGGGTGCCCATTTCCAGCCCCTGGAGGCTCTGCCATCGGTTGCTGCCGGACGTGGCACCTGAGGGAGTTGATACCGGCCTTTTTAACCAGACTGGGCCGGTGATGTCACGGCACAGTGCACATCAACACAGGCCGGATTGGCTAGTGCGCGACATAGTGAACCTCATGCCAGGCCGGGTGGCCTACCGCGCCCGATATTGTGCATCCAGCCAGGCGATGGCCTCTTGGGGGTCGTTGAATGCCCGGATATGGTCCGGATGGGTGAGAGAGAGGCAGGAGAGGGCGATGTGATGGAGCACCTTGGCCGAATAGAGGGAGGCGATGGCCACCAGGTTCTTCTGGGCAAGCCACCCATAAATATCCTGAAGATGGGGCAGGGCGGAGAGCACCACCCCCTGATGCTGACGATGGTCCACCAGGGCGCAGAAACGCTTACCGTCCAGGCTGTTCACCACGGACTTTATCTGTGCAATCCACGCCAGCATACCCTCTTCATTGAAAGGGCCGATCAGCTCGCAGGTGACCAGGTGTTCCTGCACATTGAAGATGAACTCACCGTGCTTTTTATCAAAGGACATACAACATTCTTATCCATGACCAGGGGCGGCAAAATGATATTGATTCATTCAACCTGCATCAATATCCGAATGAGGGTTTTGGTCATGGCGTCGTATTGCTGCGTTGACGCCGGGGGTAAGGTGCTTGTCCGTGATGGCGATACGAGAACAACAGGCGGCGCCAGTGTATTTCATCCGGATGCCGGGTAGTCCGGTCTGCATCCAGGGTGGCAATGCTCCTGTTTGCCCGGGCCCTTATCCCGGGGTGTCTTGCCCGGAAGGGGGGACTGCCTTGGTGAGGGCGTCGATGGCATTGGGGACGAATCGCTCGGAAAAACCGGCGATAAAGGCCCAGATGACGGCTTTGGCGGCATCCAGATTGGTTGCAGGAGAGGCCAGGGTCAGCAGAGTCTGCAAGGAGACATAGGGGTGCTCCATGTGTTTGAACTTGGGAAACAGGTCCCCCTGGAGCAGGCTGCTGGCAAAGAGCCCGTAGGCGATAAAGCCGAGAATGCCGGAAAAGAGCAGGGAAACATAAAACTGCGTCACGATCACCCGGGGTTGGCTGATGTGGGCGATGGCACCGCTGTCGTGCAGCCTGGCGAGGCGGTAATAGTTGTTGATGACAGCCCCCACCGATCCGGCAAAGAAGATGGCGGTCATGATGTTGGACATGAGGGGGATGGTTTGTAGCAGCAGTACCAGAGCAAGGCCTCCGAAGGAGATGAGGCCGCTGATGGCCAGGTGTTTGTAGTAGCGATCCATGGGTAGCTCCATATTGGGCGCAAGACCCTGTTGAGGATAGTCAGCCCATGGCGAAAATGACCCGAAAAGGCCGGTGTAGCAGTGCCCGCCCTTTGTCTCTTCAAAGAAGAGATCTCTTAACTACTTTGTGCTCTTGGAGGAACAAAGGTGATGTAACAACAGTGGGGTCGCCAATGGATGGACTAGCATAAAGCGTCATACGGTACCGAGGTGGTAACCGTGATATCCCCGCGTAAGGAGTGCGTGATGGCTAGAAAATTGATTGTTTGCTGCGATGGAACCTGGAACAGCGAAGACAACAAAGATGACGGTGTGCTGGCGCCTACCAATGTATTCAAAATCTTCAATGCCCTGCGCTGTGACGAAACCCAGCTCACACGTTACCAGAGCGGGGTTGGCAGTGGTGGTCTGATCGACAAGGTGATGGGAGGCACGATCGGGCTTGGGCTCAGTGAGGATATTCGTGACTGTTATCAATGGTTGGCGACTCATTACCAAGAAGGAGATGAACTTTTCTTGTTTGGTTTTAGTCGTGGTGCGTTCACGGCCCGTAGCCTCGGGGGCATGATTGGGCGATGCGGCATAGTCCGATTCGCCTCTGATGAAGGGATGGGCGAGGTGGTGGAGCGGATTTACGATCAGGGATATCGCAAGAAGCAGCTCTTGGCGGATCTCACCTTTTATCCAGCCTCTCAAGCTATCCGCTTCATTGGGGTATGGGATACTGTCGGCGCTCTCGGTATTCCCGATGACAAGGGATTGCTGAACTTGCTCGACCGTCCCGACAACTACCGTTTTCACGACGTCCAGCTTGGCCAGCATATCAAGACGGCACGCCATGCCGTCGCTATCGACGAGAAACGAGGTAGTTTCACGCCGACTCTCTGGGATCCGGCCCCAGGGCGAGACATGCAGCAGATCTGGTTTGCCGGGGTTCATAGCGACGTGGGTGGCGGCTACAAGGAACACGGGCTTTCGGATATCACTCTGGCCTGGATGATGAAGGAGGCTGGCCAGTGTGGATTGGTGTTCAGGGAGTCAGCAAGCTCGCAGCTACATCCTGATCCTGCCGGCCTGCTGCACGAATCCCACGTCGGTCTGATGAAGCTCTTGCTCACCTCGCCGCGCAGCTTGCCGAATCTTCACTCCGCCGAGGTCCACAAGTCAGTGGATGGTCGGCGCAAGCTCTCTCCCATCAATCAGCTTCCCTATCTGCCCACCAAGGAGTGGTCACCGGAAGGTTCGATCACCCTGGATGTCTATGCCCGCCATCCATGGTATTGGACTGGTATCTATCTGGAGGCAGGCCGCCATTACCGCTTCAGCGCTCATGGTGAGTGGCATGACTCCCACGTGCCAGCGGGCCCGGAGGGGGTGCGCGACAAGGCGCTTGCACACCTGTTGGGTGATGCGTTTGGCAAGATTGAGCGCTTCTACGGCATAGTGACTCGCAACAGTCAGGCCAATGTTCCTGCTACCAAGCGGCTAGAAGAGGCGGAATGGTTTGCCCTGATAGGGGTGGTGGCGGATGCGGGTAACCCGGACAACGATGGTACCCCGGCGCGGCCCAGCACCTTTGTGATCGGCAAAGAGGCCAGCATTAAGCCGACCAAGAGCGGTTATCTCTACTGTTTTGCCAACGATGCCTGGGGATATTACGAGAACAACCGTGGCTTTGTGACGCTCACGGTGAGCCGCGACTGATAGCGGCTGGGTGACGATAAGGGCTTCCCTCGGGAAGCCCTTTTTATGTCTCGGGTGACGCGGTGAGGTGTGTCGAAGGTCAGCGAAAGCGAAACAGCTCCCGGTGCAGTGGGGTGGCCAGATGGGCATCCAGGGTGTGGGCCATGGGCTCGGGGCCGCAGAACCACACCGGGGTGTGCTGGCGCTCGCCCAGGGCGGCGAGATCCAGTCGGCCGCGCTCGGACTCCAGATGCAGCCGGTAGTCGACCCCGGCCCGGCGGCACAGATCGGCCAGCCGACCGTGATAGGGGGCGGCCTCGGCGCTGGGAGCGCATTGCAGCAAGGTGGTGCCGGGGCGTTGTTCACCACGGCGTACCAGGGCCTCCAGCCAGGCGACGAAGGGGGTGATGCCGATACCGGCGCCCACCCAGAGCCCGGGGGCCGGATCCGGCAGGGCGAAGGCGCCATAGGGGCCGGTCACGATCACAGCATTCCCCACCTTGAGGTGGCGGTGCAGCCAGCGGGTGTGATCCCCGAGGGCGCGCACCGCCAGGGTCAGGGTGCGGCAGTCTGCCGAGACATCGACCAGGGTGTAGGGGTGGGGCTCGCCGCGCCCGGCAAAGTCGAAGAAGGCGAACTGCCCCGGGCGATAGCCGTGCAGGGGGGCGGTGAGGCCAACCCGGATCTCCAGGGTGCGCTCGTCCAGAGGGGTGAGGGCGCTGACCGTCCCCTGGCGGCGTGCGTCCCGCCCCACCCGGCCAAGCAGGGAGTAGAGCGCCCCCAGAGCACCCAGCCCGCCACCGATGAGCAGGGTCAGGCCGACCGGGGTCAGGGCGCCGATGCGCGGCAGCAGGCAGAGCCCGTGCAGCCAGCCCATCAGATAGATGACCGGGGCCAGCCGGTGAACCACCTTGAAGCGCTCGTAGCGCACCACCGCCAGCAGGCTTACCACCACCAGCGCCAGCAGCAGATAGAAACTCCATTCCCCCAGGGTATTGCCGAGGCTGTGCCAGAGGGCATCGTTACCAGCACCAGCACCAGCACCAGCACCAGCACCAGCACCAGCACCAGCACCAGCACCAGCACCAGCACCAGCACCGCGGCGCGCCGGCCGGGTCAGCCAGTCGGCGGCGACAGCCCACTTGGGGGCTTCCACCAGCAGCCAGTGGGCCACCAGGGTGCCGGTGGCCCAGAGGGCGCTGCTGCGGTGCAGGTGCAACATGCGATCCAGCCCGCCGCACCAGGCTTCGAGCCTGGGCAGGCGCAGGGCCAGCAGCAGGGAGAGGGTCATGGCGCCAAGGCCAAGCAGACCGGTCAGGATCAGCAGCTCGTGGCGCCAGGGCCAGAGACCGGCGGGCCACTGGGTCAGGCCAAACAGCCAGATGAGGGTCAGGGGCAGGGCCCAGACGAGGGATGCGGGTTTCATGATGTCCTCCTTGTCCATGCCTTCATTGCACGCCTGCTTTGTGGCGAAAGTGTGCCCCCTGACTACCTCTTTTGTAGCAGAGTGTGGCAAAGGGTCGTCGGGTCAGGGCAAGCGGACTGAGGAGGAGGGCGCGGAGAAAAACAAGGGGGGAGCGGCAGGAAAGCGGTTGGCGTCACCCCACAGGCCTGGGTCTGGAGAGGGGTGATGCTGGGGCAGCCACATGGCTGCCCCAGCAAACAGTCGTGTCAGGATTTTCGTCCCTTGCCGCCCTTGTTGCCCGCGAGGGCCTGCTTTCTGGCCTTCTGCTTCAGGGCTCCCTTGCTGGCGCGGCGCGGCTCGGGGTCGAAGCGGGTGAGATCCGGTTCAAAGCCCGGGAACCACTGCTGGGGCAGGCGGGTATCGAGCACGGCTTCGACTTTTTCCAGCAGGGGCGCATCTTCCGGGCTGAACAGGGTGATGGCGAGCCCCTTGTTGCCGGCGCGGCCGGTGCGCCCGATGCGGTGGACGTAATCCTCGGGCTGATAGGGGAACTCCAGATTGATCACATGGTTGAGATCGCTGATATCGAGGCCGCGAGCCGCCACGTCGGTGGCCACCAGCGCCTGCAAGGTGCCGGCGCGAAACGCCAGCAGCACGTTTTCCCGTGCGCTCTGTGACAGATCCCCGTGGAAGGCCAGCGCATTGATGCCCCCCTTGCCAAGCTGCTGGGCCAGCTTGTCGGCCCCCTGGCGGGTGCGGCTGAAGATCAGCGCCGGTGCCCAGCCCTTCACGGTCAGCATGTGTTGGACCAGCGCCACCTTGCGATCGCTGTCCACCGCATAGACCCGCTGCTCCACCTCGGCCGCCGTGGTGTTGCGCGGTGCCACTTCCACCAGCGCCGGGTCGCGCAGCAGCACCTTGCAGAGGGCAAAGAGGTTGTCGTCGCAGGTGGCCGAAAACAGCAGGGTCTGGCGATCCGCCGGGATTTGCTTCAGCAGCGCCTTGATCTCGTCCATAAAGCCCATGTCGAGCATCCTGTCCGCCTCGTCAAACACCAGATGACGCAGTTCGGCCAGCGTGAGCGCCCCCTGGCGCAGGTGATCGAGCAGGCGGCCCGGGGTGGCGATGAGGATATCCACCCCGGCGTTCAGCGCCTCCACCTGTGCGGCGATGCTCACCCCGCCGTAGACCAGCGTGCTGGTGAGGTCGGTGCCCCTGGCGTAGCGTGTGACGCTCTCGGCAACCTGCACCGCCAGCTCGCGGGTCGGCACCAGCACCAGGGCGCGGATGGGGCGAGGGTCATCGCTCGTCGGGTGTTGCAACAACTGCTCCAGCAGCGGCAGCACGAAGGCGGCGGTCTTGCCGGTGCCGGTCTGGGCGCCCGCCATCAGATCCCGCCCCGCGAGGATCAGGGGGATGGCGCTGGCCTGCACCGGGGTGGGGGCGGCGTAGCCAAGCTCGGTCAGGGTTTGCTGCAAGCGGGGGGAGAGGGCCAGTTCGGCGAAAGTGGCAATGGACATAGGGCACCAGTATGGGGTTATCCCGCCCCGTGGCCGGGACGGAAACAATCAGCGTGGGCGGGATGGTAACAGATAGCAGGGGAGCGGCAGAAGCCGGGCCGCTCAGGGGGCCGAATTGTCACCCGGATCGCGGACAAGGCGGATGGTCTGCCCCTGGTAATAGGCGATATTGCGCTTGCCGTGCTGCTTGACGTGATAGAGCAGGTCGTCGGCCAGTTGCACCGCCTCGGCCACCGTCAGGTAATCGCGAATGCGGGTTACTCCGGCGGAGAAGGTGATGGGGGCGGGCAGCTCGGGGATGCGCAATGGCCGCTCCAGCAGGCGGGCGGCGGAGTGATGCATCATTTTGTCATCGTCCATCCCCTTGAACAGCACGATGAACTCTTCCCCGCCCCAGCGAATGGCGACATCGCCCTTGCGGATATTGGTCTTGAGGTGATTGGCGAAGGCGACGAGCGCCAGGTCACCCACCCCGTGACCATGGGTGTCGTTGACGGACTTGAAGTTGTCGATGTCGAGGATCATCAGGTAGTCGTGCTCCCGCAGCAGCGCCTGATTGAGGATGTCACGGCGTGGCAGCCGGGTCAGGTGGTCGGTCTGGGCCAGGATGCGCAGACGGGTAACCAGGCTGCGCCCCGTCAGCATGATCAGCAGCAGGATGATGAGATAGAGCTTGAAGGCCGCCCCGTAGAGCACGGACCGGATGAAATCGCCGTAACTGTATGACCACTTGAGGTAGAGATCATTGCCTGCCTGAGTGCGCATCAGCGGCGTGCTCAGGCAGAGGTGGAACGGGCGGCAGGGCTCGACCTCTTCGAAGGAGAGGACAGTCCGGGTCGGATTGAGGCTCTCGAAGGGGTGCAGCACATCCTTGAACGCCCGGTCGACGGCGATGTCGATGCCCTTGAGTCCATAGCGGTAGTCCTTGATGGCGGGCTCGTAATAGACGAAGGGGAAGTAGAGGGTGATGGTATTCAGTCCGGTGAAGGTGTCGGTGTAGATCTCGGATACCCAGGCTTCATCCGTGCTGCAGGGGACATGGGTGGAGGCGAAGGAGGCGCAACCGAAAAAGTGGGTCCAGGGCTCGATGTCATTGAGGTCGGTGTTGACCGGGAGCAGCTGGCTCGGCAGCATCCCCTTGTTGGCGACCATGCCAAGCAGGCGGCGATCGTCATAGAAGGCGTAGAGGTTGAGGACCTCGGGGTTGGAGATGACGTACAGGTAGGCGAGGAGCATCTGGTTGGCCGGGGGCAACACGGGAATGACCGCCAGGCGCTTCAGGGTGGGGAGATCATAGCCATAGGCATAGGCCGCCGCATCCCCGTTCTCGCTGAAGATGGGCATCTTGATGCTGCTGTTGTCGATGAAGTCAGCCAGTTTCTCTGGCGCCAGGATGCGGGCCCGCTGATAGAACACCTCGAACAGGTTGGCTTGCTTGGCGGTAATGAGCGCCATGTCGTGCCTGATGACGAAGTAGGTGTAGTTGGCTACCAGCCCGAGCCCTGTCAGAGCCAGACATAGCCAGCCAAATCGGTAGAGCCATTGACGGGGGATGATACGCAACAGTGATCCAGCCATGCAGTGAACTCGTCCATGGTGACAGAGGCCATTCTTGTAACTGATTTTGCCGGGCATCACCAGATGAAGTTGGTGGGTCGTCACCCGGCATGCGCAAGAATGAGCCAACAATATCAAAAAGATAGACGATGAGGCGTCATGCGATGTCAGGCAGGGGAAAGGGGTGGCGACTGAAACAAGAGGGCATGGCGCCCTCTTGTGTGGACTGTGACGGGCGCCTTAGCGAGCCTGGTATTTCGGCGAGCGGGGGCCATGGAGGATGCCGTTGGGCATGTCGGCACTGAGCAGCCTGACGCTGGTGATACCGGCGATTTCATGACCCTTGTCGGTAAGGGTGTTGGCAATCTGATTGACCACCGCCACCACCAGCATGCCGATGAGGCCGCCCCCCGAATTGCCCTGCTGCTCGGCACTGCTGGCGCTGGCACTGCCTTCCCACAGCAGCTTGCCGGTGCGCAGATCCACCAGGCGGGCACTGGCGGTGACCACTGTCTCGCTGGAGATGACCAGATAGCTGGTGCCGTACTCCTTGATGTCGAGGTAGAGGGCGGTATCGGCTCCGTAGATCTCGTGGAGCTTCTTGATGGGCAGCGCCTGGATGTCGGCGGGCTCGGTCACGCCGTTCTGCCGGAACGTCTCGTTGGTGACCGCCACCGGCAGCACGTAATAACCGGACTCGGCGAGCGGATAGGTGATCTGGGATTGCAGGCTGGGGCCCGCCTTGATGTCCGGCGAGTGATTCACCGGCGGCAGCACCAGAATGGAGGTCGGTCTGCTCTCCTTGAAGTTGCTGTAGTCGTAGCCGGGGCCCTGTGCGCAGCCGCCCAGGAGGAGGGCACCCAGCGTGAGGGCAAGGAGGGGGCGCAGAGTCATTGGGTCTCTCCCTTCTTGTTGGACATCAGGAAGTTCATGAAGGGGGCCGATTCGGGGAAGAGGCGCTTCTCGGTTTCGAACTGCTCGCGAGTCTGGGCATCCTTGCCGAGCTGGGCGTACAGCATGCCGAGGTGAGCGTGAAAGCCCGGTGGCACAGCCTGCCCCTTGGCGCTCGCTTCTTGCTGGTTTTTCTCCAGCGCATCGATCTGCGCTTCGACCCCGGTGTCGTCACCCTGCATGTGCTGGTAAACCACCCCCTGATATTGATCCCAGTTGTAGAGCGTCTGCGGCCCCTGGGCGCAGGCGCTCAGCAGCAGGCCGCTGACCAGCAGCAGGGAAGGACGGAACAGCGTCATCTCGTCTCTCCTCATTGAGCCGGGCGCCAGGCACCGGTCTCGATGCCGTTCACCAGATTGTTGACGGCCTCGCGGATGGCGAGATCCAGCACCTTGCCGTTCAGGGTGGAGTCGTAGCTGGCGGTGCCGCCGAAGCCGACGATCTCGCGGTTGGAGAGTTCGTACTCCCCGGCACCCTGGGAAGAGAAGACCACTTCCGAGGTGGTGACGTTGACGATGTTCAGGTTGACCTTGGCATAGGCGATCTGTGACTTGCCGCGACCCAGGATGCCAAACAGCTGATGATCACCGACTTCCTTGCGACCAAACTCGGTGACGTCGCCGGTGACCACGTAGTCGGCGCCCTTGAGTTGCTGAGCCTGTTGCTTGATCCCGGCTTCGGCCTGGATCTCCGCCATGTTGTCGCGATCCAGCACGCTGAAGCGGCCGGTCTGCTGCAGGTGGGTGATCAGCACGGTTTTCGCCTGGTTGCCCAGCCGATCCACGCCGTCGGAGAAGATGCCACGCATGTAGCTGGAACGGTTGTCGAACTTGCCGACGGCGATGGGGCTGCGTGCGCCCTGATAGTGGCTCTGATAGGAGGCAACCTTGGGTACCTCCAGGGTGCGCGATGACTCGCTCGCACAGGCTGTCAGCAAGCCCGCCATCAGGATGACACTGGATGAAACAACAAACTTCTTCATGTAAGGCCCCGTTATCAAAGGAAAAAACAGCGGCGGACTCTAACATGGTTCGTTGCGAAGAAAGTGCCCCGTATGGGGGGCATACCCGCTCAGTCCCTGTGCGTTTGACAGGGGAGAGCGGAGGGCTGGGTCTGTTGCAGGGGCTGGAACACCTCCTCCAGGGCTGCCACCAGGGCGCGCATGCGGCCCGTCTTCTGCACGTCCGGGTGCAGCACCATCCAGATGTCGATGGGATCGTGCTGGTCAGGCAGCAGGCGCACCAGGGCGGGATCCTCCTCGGCGAGGAAGGTGGAGAGCAGGGCGATGCCGAGCCCCTGCCGGGCGGCGGCCATCAGCACCAGCTGGGCATTGCTCTGCAGGACCACGTTGGGTTCGTGGAGCGGTTCGCCGCACAGACTCAGCCAGTGACGGGCCACCAGCTCTTTGGGAAAGAGCAGCAGGTCGTGCTCTTGCAGTGCCTGACCCGAACGGGGCGTGCCCCGTCTGGCCAGGTAGTCGGGAGAGGCGTAGAGCCCCATCTTGATGGTGGCGAGCCGTTTGACCACGAGATCTCCCTGCTCGGGACGCACGCTGCGAATGGCGAGATCCGCCTCCTGATTGGGGATGTCGCTCACGCTGACGGCGGTCAGCAACTTGAGGCGGATACCGGGGTGGCGCTGGCGCAGCAGGGTGAACGCGGGCAGCACGAAGCCCTGGGCCAGGGTATCCGTGGTGGCGATGCAAAGCTCCCCTTCCAGCTCCCCCAGGCTCGCGGTGCGCATCATGGCCAGGGCCGCCTGCGCCATGGCCTCGGCCTGGGGCAGCAGCGCTTCCCCCAGAGGGCTGGGGCGATAGTGTCTGGGGGTGCGGATAAACAGCTTGGCCCCCAGCTGCTGCTCGAGCAGGGTGATCCGCCGCCCGACGGTGGCCTGATCCACCCCGAGCTCGAGTCCGGCCTGCCGCAGGCTGCCCCGCCGTGCCAGGGCCAGGAAGAAGCGGGCATCGTCCCAGTTGATCATGCTTGCTCCTCACTCAAGCAGAACGCCCGATTGGCGCCGCAATATTAGATGCCAGCGGGGATGGCAGCACAAGGGGATAGACCGGGTCCGGTGCGTGCCTGCGCTCCCCGGCCAAGGGCACGCGCCACCCCGACGTGATGCAGGATTGAGTCGGCGTGATGCAGAACTGCCGCAGTCCGGAGTGGGCGGGATCGCTATGATGTCGCTCCCGATTGCGGTTTCATTCGTCTGCCACTGGAGTGTCCATGTCTGTCTCAAGCGTCCCGGCTTGCGAGCCAGGTCAGGTTGTCCATCCTCGTCTGCGCTGGTTTCTCTCCCTCGCCCTGATGTCGGCCCTGCTCAACAGCAGCGTGCCTACCCCGCTCTATCCCCATTACCAGGCGGCGCTGGCTCTGAGCGATCTCGGCCTCAGCCTCATCTATGGCGGCTATGCGGGGGGCGTGCTCATCGCCTTGTTCGGGGTGGGCAACCTGGCAGGACGAGTGGCGGATCTGCGCACCCTGATCCTGCCTGCCCTGGTGGCGGTCGGGGGCGGGGCACTGCTCTTTTCCCTGGCCGACAGCTTCTGGACCCTTTTGCTGGCGCGGTTGCTGGCCGGGATTGGCACGGGCAGCCTGACCGGTGCCGCCAATGTGGCGCTGCTGCGTTTTGGCCCCAGGGATGGGGGCAAGCGGGCGGCGCTGAGCGCCACATTGTCTTTCACCGCCGGGCTGGCCCTTGGCCCCGTGTTCAGCGGGCTGGCGCTGCAGCAGGATCTCTACCCGACCACGCTGCCGTTTCTGCTGATCCTGGGGATGGCGGCCTGCGCCATCGGGGGGCTGGTGTTGAGCTGGCCCAAAGGGGGGAGGGCGACGGAGGCCGCCCCGAGCGGGCAGGGTGGCGGCTCCCTGGGAGAGGGGCTCAGGGCCACGGGGGCCGGGTTCTTCCTTTGCGCCCTGGCGCTCTTCACCGCCTGGGCGGTGGCGGCCAGCTTGCTGGCCATGGGTCCCAAGGTGGTGAGCGAGATGCTGGGCATGACGGATCTGGGGCTGTTCGGCTATCTCGTCGCGGCCTATCTGGTCTTCTCTGGGCTTTGCCAGCTCTGGGCCCGTCGCCTTGATGCCCGCCATACCCTGCAAAGCGGCGTGCTGGCCCTGGCGCTGTGCGTGCTGCTCTTTGCCGGGGCCGTTCACGGCCTGCCCAGCTGGCTGGCGGGACTCGGGCTGCTGGTGGCGGGCTATGCCCAGGGGGCCGTGTTCGTGGGCAGTGCGACCCTGATCAATCGCATCGCGCCCCCGGCCAGCCACGCGCGGCTGCTCTCCCTCTTCTATGTGATCGCCTATGTGGCGAACTGGGTACCCGTGTTGCTGGGCTGGGTGAGCGACGGGGCCGGTCTTGGCGTCGCGCTGGATCTGCTCTTCATCGGCAGCACCCTGACAAGCCTGGGGCTGGCCTGGGCGGTGTCTCGGCGGCGCTTCGAACCCGCTGTGTGACAGGGCATCACCCATCGACCAGGACGACGCTCCCGGCATCCAGGTGGTGCATCCACTCCCGCAGGATCAGCAGGGCGGCGGCGATGCGCCTCTCCCTCGGCAACTGGGCCGATGCCAGGGGATCCCCCTCCACCATGGCGGCAAGCTGGCCGAACAACCGCTCTATGTTCTCCCGGCTCTGCACCCGGTTGCCGAGCACCTCGGCCAGGGGCTCCGGGCTTTGCAGGTGCAGCACGGGGTGGGGCGGGATCCGTGCCGCGAGGGGCATCAGCACATCCTCCACCACCATGATGGCTTGCTCAAGTTCCAGGGGCGTCGGTGGATCCTGGCGAAAGGGTCCCGGGGTCAGGGCATCGAGCCCCAGTGTCAATGCAAATGTCTGGCTGGAGCCATCGGCCGCGGTGAGCGCGACCTGGCTTCGGGTATTGCCCAGGCTCAGCAAAATGGTGTCGTGATGCTCTCTGGTCATCTGATGTGCTCCCGGCGTTGGATGCCCCATGGATACACCCGCATGGGGCGGATTGGCGAGTCATTTCGCCCCCCATTCGGGCATCAGGGGTTGCAAAGATTCCCATGAGTGGCAATCTAGACGTCCAAACGTCTTTAAAGGAGCCCTGACATGGATATTCGTATCGTCCCCCGCGCCCTCGTGCTCGCCCTCTCTCTGGTGGGGGCGAGTGCCCTTGCCAACGAGGCTCTGGTGTTCCAGACCGACTTCGGTCTCAAGGATGGCGCCGTCTCGGCCATGAAGGGGGTCGCCTTCGGGGTGGACCGCACCCTGCCGCTCCATGACCTGACCCACGAGATCCCGGCCTACAACATCTGGGAAGCCTCCTACCGCCTCTATCAGACCCTGCAATACTGGCCCGCGGGCACCGTCTTCGTCAGCGTGGTGGACCCCGGTGTCGGCACCGAACGCAAGTCGGTGGTACTCAAGACCAGGAGCGGCCACTACATCGTCAGCCCTGACAACGGCACCCTGACCCTGGTGGCGGAGCACTTCGGCATCGAGGCGGTGCGCCAGATAGACGAGAAGACCAACCGCCTCAAGGGCTCCGAGAAGTCCTACACCTTCCACGGCCGCGACGTCTACGCCTACACCGGCGCGCGCCTGGCCTCCGGTGCCATCAGCTTCGAGCAGGTGGGGCCTCTGCTGCCCGCCGAGGTGGTGACCATCCCCTATCAGCCCGCGGTGGCCGAGCAAGACGGTACCCTCAAGGGCACCATTCCGATCCTGGACGTGCAGTACGGCAACGTCTGGACCAATATCGACGACAGCCTGCTGACCAAGGCGGGTATCCACAAGGGGGACAACGCCTGCATCAGGATCAGCGAAGGGGATGCGCTGAAATACGAGGGCAAGGCCCCCTACGTCAGCAGCTTTGGCGATGTGCCGGAGGGCCAGCCCCTGGTCTACCTCAACAGCCTGTTGCAGGTGTCGGTGGCGCTGAACATGGACAGCTTCGCCGCCAAACATCAGGTGCAATCCGGCGCCAACTGGCATATCAGCCTGAAGAAGTGCGGCTAGAGGCTGCCAGCTGTCAGCGGGTGCTATCCGGTACAAACGGGCATAGCAGTCTGAAGACGTGCGGCTAGATAGAGGGGAGAGCTTCTGTCGGCGATGTGTCTCTTGGGGCGGTGGGACTGGTGTCCACCGCCCCTTGTCGTTGGCGGTGGCGTCTTGCCGGGCCAGCCGGTTATCTCATCATTTGTCATCCTCGTTTAATAAAGCGCTGCCATGCTCTGGCCGGACGCCGTGATGACGCAATGATTGCGCCGAGATAACAAGGAAAAGCCGATGAGCCGTTTTGACGAGAAAGACAGTGCCAACCACCCCCGCGAGCAGGAGCCGGCGTTCAACCGCCTCATTGAGGCGGGCCTGAGCCGCCGTGGCTTCCTCAAAGGGGTGGGCGCCGCCAGCATGGTGGCCTTCTTTGCCGCGAGCCCCGTGGCCCAGGCCGTGGCCGCCGCCACCCGGCCGCTGCTTGGCTTCCAGGCCGTGCCCGCCTCGGTGGCCGACACCATAGTGGTGCCGCCCGGCTACAAGGCAGAGGTGCTGATCGCCTGGGGGGATGCCCTGTTCGCCGACGCCCCCGCCTTTGCCCAAAGCAACGACGCCAAGGCCCAGGCCCGCCAGTTTGGCGACAACAACGACGGTATGAGCTTCTTCCCCCTGGGCCCGGATCGCGCCCTGCTCGCCGTCAACAACGAATACACCAACTACGAATACCTGTTTGCGGATGGCGGCAAGGCCCTCAGTGCCGGCGCCGTCGCCAAGGCCCAGGCGGCCCACGGGGTCTCCCTGGTGGAGCTGGTACGCAAAGATGGCAAGTGGCAGGCCAACCCCAAGGGGGCCCTCAACCGCCGCATCACCGCCACGACCCCCATGACATTGAGCGGCCCGGCGGCGGGCCATGCTCTGCTCAAGACCCAGGCCGATCCCGAGGGGCGCACCGCCCTTGGCACCTTCAACAACTGCGCCAATGGCCAGACCCCCTGGGGGACCTACCTCACCTGCGAGGAGAACTTCAACGGCTACTTCGGCAGCGAGGGCAAGCCGGTGCTGGACCAGCGCGCCGCCCGCTACGGCCTGGCCGCCGAGGATGCGGGCTTTGGCTGGCACAGGTTCGACGAGCGGTTCGATCTCGCGAAGCATCCCCAGGAGCCGCACCGCTTCGGCTGGGTGGTGGAAATCGATCCCCGCGATCCAGCCTCCACCCCGAAGAAGCGTACCGCCCTTGGCCGCTTCAAGCATGAGAATGCGGCCTTCACCGTCAACCAGGATGGCCGCGCCGTGGTCTACCTCGGCGATGACGAGCGGGGGGAGCACATCTACCGCTTCGTCTCGAAGAACAAGGTGGCGCCGGGCAATGACCCCGCCAACCGGGATCTGCTGGACGAGGGCACCCTCTATGTGGCTCGCTTCGAGGCGAGGGAGGGGGAGCTCAAGGGCACTGGCCAGTGGCTGCCCCTGGTACACGGCCAGCACGGCCTGACCCGGGAGAACGGCTTCGCCGATCAGGGGGAGGTGCTCATCTTCGCCCGGGAGGCGGCGACCCGGCTCGGCGCCACCACCATGGACAGGCCCGAGTGGGTGGCCGTGCATCCCCACAGGGCCGAGGTCTACTGCACCCTGACCAACAACAAGAACCGCGGCCTCAAGGAGAACCAACCTCTCGATGGCGCCAATCCCAGGGCCGAGAACCCCTATGGCCAGATCATCCGCTGGCGCCCGATGGGGGACGATCACGGGAGCGATCGCTTCGAGTGGGATCTCTTCCTGCTGGCGGGCAACCCCGGCGTGCACAAGGAGGGGCTGATGGCGGGCAGTGCCAACATCCACCCGGACAACATGTTCAACAGCCCGGACGGCATCGGCTTCGACGAGGCGGGGCGGCTCTGGATCCAGACCGACGGCGACTACTCCAACGAGAAGCAGTTTGCCGGCATGGGTAACAACCAGATGCTGTGCGCCGATCCCGCGAGCGGCGAGGTGCGCCGCTTCCTGACCGGCCCCGTGGCCTGCGAAATAACGGGCCTCACCTTCACGCCTGACTGGCGCACCCTGTTCGTCGGGGTGCAGCACCCGGGTGAGGAGGGGGCGCCCTCCCATTTCCCGGACGGCGGCACCGCCATTCCCCGCTCCGCTGTGTTGCGGATCACCCGGGACGATGGCGGCATCATCGGCGCCTGATGGCCCGGAATCACCGCCTGGCCCGTGATGACAAAAGCCGCCTTCGGGCGGCTTTTTTTGTGGGTGTGGCGGGCGGGAGACAAAAAAAGACCGGGTACGGGACCCGGTCAAAGAACCCGCGCATTCAGGGAAGAAGTGCGGGCGTTCAGGCTTGGTGGCGGGGCCGGGCATCGGCCCCTGATCCGGTGTCGGGGTGAGTGGCGTCACCCCGGCGTCAATGCGGGCTATTCGCGCTCCAGTGCGTGGATGGGATCCAGCCTGGCGGCCCGGCGGGCCGGGGCGAAGCCGAATATTACCCCGATCAGGCTGGCGCAAAGGCAGGCCACCCCCATGGCGGCAAGGGAGTAGCTCATCCGGACGCCGCTGCTGAAGTGGTCGAACAGTTGGCCAAGCACCAGGGAGAGGGCGATGCCGAGCACGCCCCCCAGCAGGCAGATCAGCACGGCTTCAATGAGGAACTGCTGCTGGATATCCCGGGTCCGGGCGCCGACCGCCATCCGCACCCCTATCTCCCGGGTGCGCTCGGTGACCGAGACCAGCATGATGTTCATCACCCCTATGCCCCCGACGATCAGGGAAATGAGGGCGATGAGAGCGATCAGCGTGGTCAGGGTGGCGCTGGTCTGGCTGATGGTCTGGCGGATGCTGTCGGTGTTGAGCAGGAAGAAGTCCTGGCTGCCGTGGCGCAGGGTGAGCAGGCGGCTGATGCCGTCCTGGGCGGCGTCCAGGCTCACCTCGTCCCGCACCCGCACGCTGATGCTGCGCAGATGGCTCTGCCCCAGCAGGCGGCTCATGGCGGTGGTATGAGGGATCCAGACGTTGAGGGTCTCGTCGCTGCCAAAGCCGCTCTGGTTCTTGATGGCGACCCCGATCACCCGGCAGGGCAGATCCCCCAGCAGGATCACCTGGCCCAGGGGGGACTGGGTCGGGGCGAACAGCTTGTCCCGGGTGTGCTCGTCGATTACCACCTCCTGGGCCAGGCTCTCCTCGCTCTGGCGATCAAAGCCCATGCCCTGGGCCAGGCGATAGCCCCTGACCTGGAAGAACTGGGCGCCGACGCCGTTGATGGTGCCGGAGACGGCGGTGCTGCCAAGGCGCAGGGTGGCGCTGGTGCTGAGGCTGGGGGTGACGCTGTGCACGTAGTCCAGCCGGGCGATGGCCTCGGCGTCCCCGATCCGCAACGTCTGTATGGTAGCGGAGCGCATGTCCCCAAAGCCGCGGCCGGGGAACACCTCCAGGGTGCTGGTGCCCATGGCGTTGATGTTCTCCAGCACTCGCTCCCGGGAGCCCTGCCCGAGGGCCACCACGGTCACCACCGAGGCGATACCTATGATGATGCCGAGCATGGTGAGAAAGGTGCGCAGACGCTGGGCAACCATGGCCTTGAGGGCCATCTGCAGGGCATTCCCGAGCCCCGCCATCAGCGGGGTCTTCCCCCTGGCGGACGTCTTGGTGGCGGTCTGGGTCGCCTGGGAATGGGCCTGTGGCTCGCGCGTGCGGCGATCGGCGATCACCCGGCCATCTTTCAGTTCGATGATCCGCTCGGCGTGGCGGGCGATGTCCATGTCGTGGGTGACGATCACCAGGGTGTGGCCCTGGCGATGCAGAGCTTGAAGGCTCGCCATCACCTCGGCGCCGCTCTGGCTGTCGAGGGCCCCGGTCGGCTCGTCGGCCAGGATCACCTCGCCGCCGTTGATGAGGGCCCGGGCGATGCTGACCCGCTGCTGCTGGCCGCCGGAGAGCTGGCTTGGCTTGTGTTCGAGCCGGCTGGCGAGGCCGAAGCGGGTCAGCAGGGCCTCGGCCCGCTGGCGTCGCTCG
Source organism: Aeromonas sp. 62-46 (assembly GCF_001898585.1). Lineage (NCBI taxonomy): Bacteria > Pseudomonadati > Pseudomonadota > Gammaproteobacteria > Aeromonadales > Aeromonadaceae > Aeromonas > Aeromonas sp. 62-46. The sequence goes on from NZ_MKUI01000037.1 coordinate 77,147, forward strand.
GCCGGATCCAGACCGGCGTAGAGGGCGGGCACTTCCACATTGGTGCGGGCATCGAGATCCGCCAGCAGGTGATAACGCTGGAAAATGAAGCCGAAGTGCTCCCGGCGCAGGGCGGCGAGCTCGTCCCGGCTGAGGGTGGCAGTATCGCGCCCGGCCACCAGATAGGCCCCCTCGCTCGGCTGATCCAGGCAGCCCAGCAGGTTCATCAGGGTGGATTTGCCGGAGCCCGAAGCGCCGACGATGGCCACCATCTCTCCACGGGCGATCGCCAGATCGATGCCATCGAGCACGGTGACGGTGCGCTCACCCTCTTTGAAGTGGCGGCGGATGCCCCGCAGCTGCAACAAGGCGCCCATGGTCACATCCCCATGGGGGGCGGCATGCCCCCGGCGGCGTTGCTCTGGCCTGCGTTCACTTCGCTGACGATGACCCGCTCACCGGTGCTCAGGCCCGACAGGATCTGGGCATCCACCTTGTTGTTCAGGCCGACCTTGACCCGGCGCAGGCTGATCCGGCCTCCGTCGTCGATCACCCTGACCTGATCCCCCTGCAGGGCGATGGCCGGGATCACCAGCGCATCTTTGAGCCGGGCGACCACCAGATAGACCTGGGCCGTCATGCTGATCCTGAGCTGACCATCCTGGTTGGGCACCTCGAACAGGCCGTGATAATAGATGGCGCTGCTGTCGCTGCTGCTGGTGGTGTCGTCGTCATTGATGGTGTCGGGGGCGGGCTCGATGGCCCGCAGGGATCCCTCGAAGCGGCGCTGGCTGTTGCCAAGAATGGTGAAATAGACCGGCATGCCGACCCGGACGTTGATGACGTCGGCCTCGGAGATCCTGGCCTCCACCGTCATGGTGTCGAGCTGGGCAATCTTGAGCAGGGTAGGGGTGCTCTGGCTGGCGTTGAGGGTCTGCCCCTCCTCCACCGGCATGGCCACCACGGTACCGGAGAGGGGGGCCAGGATCCGGGTATACCCCAGGTTGACCCGGGCTGTGTCCACCGCGATCTCGGCCTGCACCCGCTGGGCGTTGAGGGCCCGGATATCGGCCAGGGTCTCGTCCAGGGTCGCCTTGGCGCTGTCATGGTCGGCCGTGCTGCCAAGACCTCTTGCGACGATCTGCCGCTGGCGCTGGTATGCCAGGTGGGCATTGCGAAGGGTGGCCTCTTTGGAATCCAGCTGGGCCTGGAGGTTGTCGCGCTGGGCCAGGGCATCCTTGAGGGCGTTCTGCTGGGGCAGATCGTCGATCTCGACCAGCAGCTCCCCCTGTTTGACCTCCTGCCCCAGAGTCACGTGCAGTTTCTTGATCTGGCCCGACACCTGGGCGCCCACGCTCACCTGCTTGCGCGCCTTCAGGGTGCCGTCCGCCATGATGAGCTGCTCCAGATCCCGGGTCTCGGCACTGGCGGTGATGTAGTCGCTGGCGGGTGCCTTGGCCTGGGGGCGCCAGGCCAGCAACAGGGCGAGGGCGCACAGGGGCAGCAGCCAGAAGAGACGAGGGGAGAACGTGGGCATGACAACCTGTATCCTGAATGACGATCACGGCGGCACTCTACCCCAGAGCCGGGTTAAGGCTCTTTGCGCCAAGCGTAAGGGTTTCGTAAAAATGGCTGCCAAGTGCGTGGCAAGCGGCGAAAATGGCCGCCGACAAGGGAGACCGCATATGAAGATCCTGCTGGTGGATGATGATGCCGAACTGGGCGCCATGTTGAGTGAATACCTGGGGGGAGAGGGGTTTGATACCACCCAGGTGCTGACCGGAGGGGAAGGTGTGCACCATGCCCTCTCCGGCCGTTACAGCGCCCTGCTGCTGGATGTGATGCTGCCCGACTTGAGCGGCACCGAGGTGCTGCGCCAGGTGCGCCAGCGCAGCCGCCTGCCGATCATCATGCTGACCGCCAAGGGGGACAACGTGGATCGAGTGGTGGGACTGGAGATGGGGGCCGATGACTATGTGCCCAAACCCTGCTACCCCAGGGAGCTGGTGGCCCGGCTGCGGGCCGTTCTGCGGCGGGTCAACGAGGGGGGGAGCGCAACCCCCTCGCCGGATGCCCTCATCCTGGGGGATCTGACGGTCACCCCGGCCAACCGGGTCTGCCTCTGGCAGGGGGAGCCGCTGGAGCTGACCGCCACCGAGTTCAACATGCTGGTGTTGCTGGTGCGAGCACCGGAGCAGGTGGTCACCAAGGACACCCTCTCCCTGCAAGGGGTAGGGCGCCCGCGGGAGGCCTATGATCGCAGCGTCGATGTGCACATCTGCAACCTGAGGCAGAAGCTGCAGCAGAAGGCGGGAGAGGCCGTCACCATAGAGACGGTGCGCAGCATAGGGTACAAGATACGGTGATCCTCAAGGGACGTTTGTTCTGGAAGATTCTGCTGGGGTTCTGGCTGGCCATCGTGCTGGTCAGCCAACTGCTCTGGCTCGGTTTTCGTGCCGAGCGTGCTCCCCCGGAAGAGCACCTGGCCCAGCAGTTGGCGAGCCAGCATCTGGAGATGGCGGCAGCCGTGCTGGCAAAGGGGGGAATCGAGGCTGCGACGGCATTGAGCCAGGCCATGTCGCCGCCGTTGCTGCAGATAACACTCCTCGATGTCTCCGATGCGCCTTCCCGGCCAGCGCCCCGGGCATCCAGGCTGCCAGCCTCCGGGGAACCTGGCCCGGGCAGCGTGCTGACACGCACCGTGATTGCCAGCGACGGGCAGACCTATCTGCTGCAGACCAGAGCGGACCCGCGCGTCCTCCCCGGCGGGCCTGCTCCCGGCCCCCTCTCCTGGCTCAACATTCCTCCGCCCATGCTCTGGATTGGCGGCCTGGGGGGACTCTTGTTCAGCATTCTGTTCGCCTGGCACCTGACCCGGCCCATGAACGCCCTGCGGCGCAGCTTCGATCGGGTAGCCAGAGGGGATCTGGAGGTCAGACTCTGGCCCGCTCTGCGCTGGCGCCGGGACGAGCTGACGGAGGTGGCGAAGGAGTTCGATCTCATGGTGGAGCGGTTGCAGCAACTGGTCGAGGGGCGCGAGCAGCTGCTTCACGACGTCTCCCACGAGCTGCGATCCCCCCTGGCCCGCATCCAGATGGCCATCGGCCTGGCGGAGCAGCGCCCGGAGAAGGCGAGCGACGCCCTGGCGCGGATCCGGCTCGAGACGGAGCGGATGGACAGGATGATAGGGGAGCTGCTGACCCTCTCCCGTGCCGAGCAGGGCCACGGGCTTGAGCAGAGCCACTACGACCTGCTGGCGCTGGTGGAGACCGTCGTCCAGGATGCCAGGTTCGAAGCCCAGCAATCCGGAGTCGAGATAGCGCTCGAGGCGGCGCTGGGGGAGGGTTGCCTCCTGCTGGGGCATGCCGAGCTGGTGCGCCGCGCCGTGGATAATGTGGTGCGCAACGCCCTGCGTTTCTCGCAGTCGGGCCAGATGGTGAGTGTTCGCTTGCTGCGCCTGGGCCAAGAGATGCAGCTCTCCATCGCCGATCGGGGGCCCGGGGTGGAGGAGGGGAAGCTGGCGGGGATCTTCGACCCCTTCGTGCGCATCGGCTCACCCCGCATGGGCAAGGGCTACGGGCTCGGTCTCGCCATCGCCCGCAAGGCGGTGATTCTGCAGGGCGGCACCATCCAGGCGCGCAATCGCGCACAGGGGGGGCTGAGAGTGACCATGACGCTGCCCCTGCATGACCCGTCCTGAGGTACGCGGCTCAGACCTGAGTGGGGTAAACACCCCGGTAATGAAAGAGGGGGCCAAGGCCCCCTGCTCGTAGTTCCTCCGTGCGATTCAGCGCAGCGCCGCTGGCGGCGGCACCTCGGTGTAGCGCCCGTCTATTTCTCGCAGGTAGTAGTGACCCTCCCTGACGTAATAGCGGCGGCCATCCAGATCAAGAGGGATGAGCCCTGTCTCTGCCACCACTAGGACCTGAGGAGGCGGGGAGACCACCACATAGTGGTTCTCCTGCCGACGGTAGAAGATGCCGTCGAGCACATAGTAGGTGAGTCCGGCCAGCAGCAAGGTTTCCACCCCTCCCGGCAGCCTGTCGACGGGGTGGCCGAAGCCGGGGCCAGCCCCATGGCCGTACTGCGGGGCAGGGCTCTCCCATCCGCCCGGTCTGCCCATGTTCCCCGGACCCGCCATGGCGGGCAGGGCGATGGCCATGGCAAGCAGCCAGAGTGAAGGGCGGTGCAGACTCATCTCACTGCCCTTTGAGCGGCGCACCGGCGGGTTGGGGTTTGAGTGGCTGGGGCGGCAGTTCGCGCACGCTGACCGTGACCTCGTAGCGGGTATCCGGCTTGGCGGCATCAATGTTTTTGGACAGCGCCTGGACCAGGGCCTGGGGATCCGCACCCTGCTTGCTGGCGTGATAGAGCACGGAGGGGGGCGGTGTCATGGGACCTCCCTGGCGGGCGCCCATCGGGGGCGGCATCTCGCCGGCATGAAGGAGAGTGGTGCCCAGCAGCAGGGCAATGGCGACAGGATAGCGTGACATGATGATGACTCCATTGATGGGAACGCCCCCATCAAACGCGACGCGTGCGCCCGGCTCAACCACCTTTACACCCTCTTTTCGCCCTCTTTACAGTTGTGACAACGGGCGCCGTGGCGCCCGTTGTGTGTCGTGAACCGCTCGCCGGTTCAAAACTCGTTGGAGAGCGCCTTGTAACCCCTGACCAGGTCGATGTTGGTGTGAGCCACATCCTCGGAGAACTCGGTGGCGTCCACGGTGACGCGCGGGATCTGCGCCAGATCGCTCTGCTGGTTGATGCGGGTGGTGGAGGGGACATAGAAGCCGGGGGGAATATCGCAGCCATCGACCACGGAGTTGTGGCGCACCACTGACCCTTCGCCGATGTGGCAGTTGAACAGCACGCTGTTGAAGCCGATGAAGACCCGGTTACCCACTTCGCAGGGCCCGTGGACGATGCTGCGGTGGGCGATGGAGCTGAACTCGCCGATGGTGACGGCAGCGCCGGATTTGGAGTGGATGACGACGCCATCCTGAATGTTGGAGTTGGCGCCGATGACGATGGGTTCCATGTCACCACTCTCGTCCACTTCGTCTGCGCGGATCACGGCATAGGGGCCGACAAACACGTTCTCCTTGATGATCACCTTGCCACAGATGATGGCGGTCTTGTCGATATAGGCGGATTCGTCGATAACGGGCAGGTGACCTGAGGGATTCTTGCGGATCATGTTACGTCCTGTTGCTGATGAAATCGGGGAAACGTGGCGCGTCATGAAGGCCCGCCGGAGAGCCAGCTTACGCCTCTGATCCGGCAGGGGAAACCTTTTACTGGTCTGACCCACAGTGAGTAAGGCCATTTTGAGCGATTGTTCTTTGACTCCCTGTTATGGGAGCATGAGGGCGCAAAATGGGGCGCCACCGGGTGCAAAGAGATGAGGGGGAACGAGAGATGAAGCAGGTCATGGTATGGCTGGTGGGGTCGCTGTTGTGGATCTCCGCCGCCCAGGGCAAAGGCTATGCGGGGGAGTTTGACTATTACGCCATGGCACTCTCCTGGTCGCCCGAGCATTGCGCCATCAAGCCAGGGGATCGGGAGCAGTGCGCCCGCAAGCTGGGGTTCGTGCTGCATGGGCTCTGGCCCCAGTATCAGCGTGGCTACCCCGCCAGCTGCACCCGCGAGCGGCTGGATGCGGACATGGAGCAGCAGTTTGCCGGGCTCTACCCCAGCCGCTTCCTCTATCGCCATGAATGGGAGAAGCACGGCACCTGTTCCGGGCTGAGCCAGGAGGCATTTCACCAATTGGCCAGCGATCTGCGCCAGAAGGTGAAGATCCCGGCCGCCTATGAATCGCCGGAAGAGCCGCTGCGCAAAAACAGCTTCCAGCTCAAGGCCGATCTGGCGAGTGCCAACGAGTGGCTGGCCCCCGATAACATCACGGTGGCCTGCGCTGATGGGGGCCGTTTCCTGCGGGAGATCTACATCTGCATCAACAAGCAGGGGACGGATGCCGTTCCCTGCTCCGACGAGATGCAGAAGCGGGAGCGCCGCTCCTGTGGCCAGCCGGACTTCCTGCTGCGCAGCGTGCGCTGACACCTCACGTTCGGGCCCTTCGCGGGCCCGATGTGCAATGAACCTCAAGGAGCCTGATGGATGAAAGCCAAGACAGGATGTCTGGCCGGGAACTGGACAGGCGATATCGCCAGACGACGTGTCAGCATGTCAGGTGCGCTCTGCCGACTCAACCCTCCTCTGGCGCACAGGCAGACTCACCATCAGAAACAGGAAACCATCACATGACGCTCTTTGCCGAACTGGGGATGCGCTATCCCGTCATTCAGGCCCCCATGGCGGGCGTGCAGGACAGCGCCCTGGCGATGGCGGCGACCAGTGCGGGGGCACTGGGCTCCCTGCCTGCCGCCATGCTGAGTGGTGCCGAGCTGCGCCAGGAGCTGAGCCGCCTCGCCGCCAGCGGGCCGGGCCCATACAACATCAACTTCTTTTGCCATCGGCAGCAGGAGCCGGAACCGGCAGCGGAGCAGCGCTGGCGCCAGGTACTGTTACCCTATTACGCCGAGTTCGGGGTGGATGCCGCTGCGCCGTCGCGAGCCCCCTCTCGGGCCCCCTTCAATGACGAGCATGCAGCCCTGCTTGCAGAGTTCAGACCTGCCGTGGTCAGTTTCCACTTCGGCTTGCCCGAGCCCGAATTGCTTACCCAGGTAAAAGCCACAGGCGCAAAAGTGTTTGCCAGCGCCACCACGGTGGCAGAAGCGCAGTGGCTTGCTGACCACGGAGCCGATGCCGTCATCGCCCAGGGGCTGGAGGCGGGTGGCCATCGCGGCCACTTCCTGAGTGAGGATCTCAGCTTGCAGCAGGGCACCTTTACCCTTCTGCCACAGGTAGTGGCGGCAGTAGCGATCCCGGTCATCGCTGCAGGAGGCATCGTGGATGGAAAGGGCATCAGAGCCGCCCTTGCTATGGGGGCGAGCGCAGTCCAGATGGGAACGGCGTTCCTCTGTTGCCACGAGGCGACGACCTCGCCCCAGCACCGTGCGGCGCTGCAGGGGAGGCATGGCCAACACACCGCACTGACCAATCTGTTCAGCGGCCGTCCGGCGCGGGGGATAGTCAACCGCTTGATGCGGGAACTCGGCCCCCTTTCGGTGCTGCCGCCAGACTTCCCGTATGCCAGCGGCGCATTGGCTCCGTTGCGTGCCGCAGCCGAAAAGGCGGGAGACCGCGGTTTCTCGCCACTCTGGGCCGGGCAGAATATATCGGGTTGCCGCTCCATGGCGGCAGCCGAGCTGATCGCTGCCTGGGTTGCTGAGGCAGGACTGGTCTGAGCGTCACTTTGCGATTCTCTTCCTTTATATATGGATTGATATGGTCAGCAACCCTTCGAACAGGAGACGGGCAGAGAGGAACGGGAGGTAATAGGGGGTATAATGAGCCCTTTTCGGGCTTGTCCTGTGGGTAAGTCTGTATAAAAACTGTGTTTTGATATGAATAACTAAGAATTAGCATTTTTTTGCAATTTTATTGCGATGAAGGCTTGCCAATGTGATCTATGTCTCTATAATGCGCCTCCATCGACAGGGCAAGCGGCAACGCAAAGCCTGAGTCGATAGCCTCGAAAAGCCTGTAAAAATAAGGCTTGACTCGAGAAGGCGGTTGAGTAGAATGCCACTCCCTCAGCAGCCAAAAGCTGCGTCGCTCTTTAACAATTTGAATCAAGCAATCTGTGTGGGCACTCACAGCATCGAGCAT
>NZ_MKUI01000038.1:0-1555 GCF_001898585.1 Aeromonas sp. 62-46
GCCGCTCCGCCGCCTCCACCGCCGAGATCCAGGGCATGATCAACAGCCTCCAGGAGCAGAGCGCCCGCGCCGTCAGTGCCATGGCCCAGGGACGCAACCAGAGCCTGCGGGTGGTGACCCAGGCCGACGAGGCCAACGGTGCCCTCGACCAGATCACCGGGCACATCACCCAGATCAGCGACATGAACATCCAGGTCGCCACCGCCACCGAAGAGCAGTCCAGCGTGGTCGGGGAGATCAACCGCAACGTGGAGGACATCAACCAGCTCACCATGGAGACCGCTGATATCGCCCACCAGTTGACCGAGTCCAGCCGCAGCCTGCAACAGCTCTCCGGCGAGCTCGACAAGCTGGTCGGCAACTTCCGGTTATAAGATGAAAGGGCGCTGCGGCGCCCTTTTTTCACCGGGTCGACAGGGAATACCGACCCCCATGACGGCGAACCGTCATGACAAGCCGCTACAGTAGCGACACAGCAACACACCAAGGAGTCAACATGCTGGCAGGCAACCTCACCATCAAAACCCAACTGATCCTGGCCGTCACCGTGCCCTGTCTCGCCCTGCTGCTGGTTGGCGCCGCCAGTCTGCGCAGCATGGACAACATCAGGCAGCAGGCCGAAGAGCTGTTCCAGAATACCGCCACCCCCATGCGGGCCATGGCGGAAGTGGCCTCCCGCATCCCGCGCATGCGCGTCGGCATCGACATGATGCTATTGCAGGACACCTCCCTGCGCGACGAAAAGGGGGTGCTGACCCGGGTCAAGGAGACCCGCGAGGAAGACATTCCCGAGATGCGCCAGGCCATGGAGCAGGCCGTCAAGGCCCAGGTCGATCCCGACGCCCGGGCCAGGGCCCAGACCCTGCTCGATCAATTCACCCGGGTGGAGCGGGAGGAGCTGACCCCCATGTTGCAGGCGCTCTCTGACAACAAGATGGACGAGGCACGCGCCATCTACCGGGATCGCTACAGCCAGAGCTACGGGGTCATGCGCAAGGGCGCCAATGAGCTGCTCGACGGGTTGATAGGTCAGGCCCAGCATCGCAACGACCTGAGCGAAAATAGCTATGACAGCGGTCGTACCCAGATGATCGCCATCATCGTCATCGCCATCGCCATCTCGCTGCTCGTCTCGACCCTCATCCTCATCGGGCTGCGCCGCCGGGTCTCCTTCCTGCAATCCCATATTGGCGAGGTGGCCCGCCACCTCGCCCTCGACAGCCGCGCCAGTCTCACCGGCAAGGACGAGCTGGCCGAGATTGCCCACAGCTTCAACCAGTTCGTGACCCGGATCCACGGGGCCATCGTGCAGGTGGCGAGCAACTCGCGCCAGGTAGCCGCCACCGCCAGCGAGGTGGCCGCCAAGGCCCAACTCACCCAGCACAACTGCACCGCCCAGCGGGATCGCACCGTCCAGGTCGCCACCGCCATCCACGAGATGGGGGCCACCGTCACCGAGATCGCAGGGAATGCGTCTCTCGCCGCCGACGTCGCCAAGCAGGCCAACGAGCAGGCCGATGCGGGGGCCCAGGTCGTCGCCCAGGCCCGTCACGGC
>NZ_MKUI01000039.1:0-9534 GCF_001898585.1 Aeromonas sp. 62-46
TTTTTATTGAACAATGTATATTCTATATGTTCTTCCTTTTTGAAATCAGTGAAGAAAATTGCAAAAAGAGCCATACCACCAGCACCGACCAAGGATAGCGGCCCTAATATGGCTACTGCCATAATACATACAAGTACACCCAACCAAGCAAGACCACGGACTACGGTGTATGCAATCTCCGGGATGGCATCCTGATAAGTCACAATTAGACCTTCCGTAGTGAGTCGGTATTTGTAATTTTTATCCGCCATCACCAAATAACGAAAATAAGGTATCATTACAGCAGTAACGCCCAACATAATATAAACAACGCTCCAATCCTCACCTGCAGTCAATAACAGCCCCCCCCCAAGAAATAGTATCGAAAAGAGGCTCGTTATCATAATGATAATCCAGGCTAATGGCGTGGGAACCCTGATATCCCATTCATGGAGAGTCGGTGCCTCACGCACTCTCTTCTGATTGGCATCGATAATGCGCTGTTGCTCTTCCTGCGGTAGCAGATGAAAAGGGATTTCCTGCTCGCTCACCTCGATTGCCTCATTCACCTTGTCCATCAGTTATTCCCCAACTTACCGACCACCAACGCGGGCATTTAACCCAGATCGCCGCTGCTACTATTCAATATGACAGTACCGCCACTGCTACTACCACCATTGAAAATATACTCCCGCAGAATCATCCCCTCGAAATAAACTAACTCCAGTTTGATAGCCGAATTGGTATCAATCCCCAGCAGCAGGGTATAGACCATGCCACCTAAACTTCCGTATTGAGGCTCAAGAAGATCACCGGATAGTAAGCCAGCTTGTCCACCGAACAAACTGGCCTCCTAGTGAATAGCAATAACAGTTATTTCTCAATGGCAGTCGAGACATTAGAGTCAAATAATTGGATGACCTTTTATATTTTTTATATCGACACACCTGATTTGATTCTTAATCATTTCAATAACACATTCAAAATCCTCAGACTTACAATATAAATTGTCGCTATATGCGACTTTAAAGGGGGTGGATTCAAATCTCAGTGCCTTCTTTCTATTAGAAATAGAAAGCGTGTAGGGCCAGTCTTTTCTAAACATGGTTTCATGCTCTGAAACTTCACTCTTAAAGTCAGTGAAAAACACCGCAAAGAGCGCCATGCCACCTGCACCAACCAGGGCTAATGGCCCCAATACAGCCACTGCCATCACACAAACCACCACACCAAGCCAAGCCAAGCCACGCACTATGGTGTAGGCTGCCTCTGGAATAGCATCCTGATAGGTGACGATAACACCTTCCGTTGTGAGCCGGTAATGATAGTTTTTATCTGCCAACCACAAGTAACGAGTAAAGGCCGCAACTATTGCCCCCATGATAATAGGAGCCCAACCAGCATCATTATCGCTATACACTAGCCATATACCAATAGACATCATAATACCAACGGGGATTGAAATGACTAGCCAAACAAAAGGTGTTTCTACCCTAATATTCCACTCATGTAGCGTAGGGGCTTCACGCACTTTCTTCTGATTAGCATCGAGAATGCGCTGATGTTCTTCCTGCGGTAACAGATGAAAAGGGGTCTCCTGCTCGCACGCTTCAACTACCTCGTTTACCTTATCCATTATTTATTCCCTTGCTTGCCGACCACCAACGCGGGCATGGTACCCAGATCACCGCTACTGCTATTCAATGTGACAAGGCCGCTACTGCTACTGCGCCCTTGAAAATAAACTCCCGCTGAATCATGCCCCCGAGATAGCCCAGTTCCAGTTTGATAGCCGAATTGGTATCCACTCCCAGCGGCAGGGAATAGACCATGTCATCTCAGCGCCCTCGTAGCGTCTCTATCATCTTGGGTTGCATCGCAGCTTGATAGCGCGCCAGCTCCTCCTTGGTGCGCACCGCTACCATCTGACCAGCTCTCGCAATTGGCTGGCCGATGACCTTCAGGCCTATGGTCTGCCCTCGCAAGTGCGCAGGGAGTGAGAGTTGCCACTGTCACTAGGAACGACCTGTGTCCATCCAGCCCTAAGGTGCGGTGCGTACCACAGTCAAACTGCCCCCTGGCTTATTGACCAGCATTTCAAAAGGAACCAGATCATCTACGATAGACTGATTGCACCAGAGTTGATTGAAATTACCACTTTTTTGACACCAATAATTTCTCTATAACTGTCACATCTGACAAAAGTATTACTCGAAGGATTTACTTATTGATCTCATCCAGCCTTCTTGGCGTGCCAACATCCAATACACCAACGGGAGCTCTGCGAAGAGATAATTCACTTTTAAACTCTCTATATTCATCACACCCAAGTTCTTTCATTAAACTTGATAAAACCCTATATAGTTCACCTTCATTGCAATATAAATAAGAGAACTCAAACCAACTGAATGGAATGATATCAAAGCGAATAAGGCTTCTATTTTTCACAACTTTCACAACATATTTTTTATCTTTATTAAAAACCGTGTATTCAACTGATACTTTCTTTTCGAAGTTAGTAAAAAAAACAGCAAAAAGTGCCATGCCACCTGCACCAACCAGTGCTAACGGTCCCAATACAGCCATAGCCATCACGCAAACCACCACCCCAAGCCAAGCCAAGCCACGCACTATGGTGTAGGCCACTTCAGGAATGGCATCATGATAAGTGACGATTAAGCCTTCTGTCGTCAGCCGATAATGGTAATGCTTATCAGCCATAACCAAATAGCGAAAATAGGGGAACATAATCACCCCCACTATAATAAAAACCCAGCCATTGGATGAACTATTCCATAACATTCCCGCACCGATAAGTATAGGTGCACCGATCAACAAAAATATAAAAACAGGAACAAAAGACTCTCTAACCCTTATTTCCCATTCATGTATCGTCGGTGCCTCGCGTACTCTTTTCTGATTGTTAGTGTTGATTTCATGCTGCTCTTCCTGCGATAGTTGATGAAGAGGGGTTTCCTGCTCACTTACCTCAGCCATTGCATTCACCTTATTCATTATTTATTTCCTTGGTTGCCAACTACCAAAGCCGGCATTTTTTCCAGTTCACCACTACTTGTATCCAATGTGATGGGGCCGTTGTTATTTCCGCTGCCCTTGAAGATAATTTCCCGCTGGACCATACCGCCCATATATCCCAGTTCCAACTTGATGGCACTATTGGTAGCGATACCCAAAGGTAGGGTATAGACCATGTCATCCCAGCGGCCTCGTTGTGTTTCCAGCGTCTTTGGCTGCATCGCAGCCTGATAGCGCGCCAGATCCTCTTTGGAGCGTACCGGCACCATCTGGCCAGCTCTGGCAAGTGGTTGAGAAGTGACATTTAACCCTATTGTTTGTCCTCGCAAATGGGCGGGGAGCGAGAGTTGCAACTGCCACTGGGGGCGACCGGTATCCATCCAGCCCTGAGGCCTGGAGCGAACCACAGTCAGGCTAGCTCCAGGCTTATTGACCAGCATTTCAAAGCGAGCCAGTTCGTCTTCCGAGGACCAATTGGCAGGCTGCTTACCCCAGGTAGATTGTAATAACCACTTCTCCAGATCCGAGCGTTTAAAAATATTGAGCAGCACGGTCAACACCAGATAAGCGGCACCTAGCACAAAGAGTCCAACCAGCATCCAGGGCGCAAAGATCGCTGCGATTGATGAGAAACCCAATCCATTCCCCAGCAGATAGAAGAGCTGTGCGCCAAAGATGATTCCTTGCCCCAGCAATACTCCTGCTTTCATCTGCAAGAGCGTCTTTTCCATATCACTTATCAGGGGATCCTTGCTGGCCTGGAAGGTGTCCCACATCTCTGCCCCGGCAGCCACCATTCCCAATCCAGCAAAAGCTAACATCCGCATAGAGAATGACTTAATCAAAGCTCCACTCTCACTTCCCAGCACATCACTAATAGGCAATGATGTCAGTGTTTTACCGTTAATTACTAGAGGTTTTAGCTTATCCCATGCCGCCCCCTGATAGAGCGCGGCGATGGCATTACCCGTCCAGGCGAAGGCCGAGCCCAACTGCATATTTGCCCGTTCCCGGCCGATGGACTGGGCGTTTTGCGCCGTCCCTGCGATGACCACTGTCAGATTCCAGAGGTTGAGCAGGGCAACCAGCCCGCCAAAGGTCGCCAGATTGGGAATTCTCTCGTTCATGGCCGTGATGCGTTGATTCACGCCGCTACGTACGCTCGCCAGATAGTCACCAACATATTGTCTGGCTTGTTGCTGGTAGAGATCGCCTTTCAGTTTCACCAGCAGGGGCATTTCGCTGGCAATCAGGGTATCAAGCTGTTGCTGCAAGGTTTTTAGCTGACCGTTGATGGCCTTCACCGTGGTGCTGCGCCCGGGAGGGGGGGAGCTGATGGCCGACATCTCCTTGACTATGATCCAGACCTTCTGCTGGAAGCGGTTGTGGAGCATCCGATAGTCTCGGTTGACCTGCAGCGGCTGGTCGCCGAGCAGGGATTCCAGCAGTACCAGTCTGAGGTTGCCCGCCAGGCTGTTCTTCCAGGCATGGGGCAAGATGGCCGCCATGATCTGGGCGTGAGCCCCCTTGGCCATGGACTTTCCAGCCATTTTCATGGCTTCAATGACGGCTTCGATCGTCTGGAACCAGGACTTTTGCTTGAATCTCTCGTCCCCCAGTAACGTCTCCAGATCAGCCGTTCTGCCAAAGAGGGCCGTCATATCCCCAGAGGAGGTACTGAGCCAGGCATTGTCTACCGTCAGCTCGCTCAGTCCCTTGTGCAACGCGGCATCAAAGCCATAAGGGGCAAGCGCCAGCAAGTTGTCGCGGCTCTTTTCGCCCAGCAGTTTCTCCAGCGCTTTCTTCCTCTCCTCCGTGCGGCAGCTAAGAGAGAGAACCGGCCCGGCCTCGGCAAACAGGGTCTGCAGATAGGCTTGTCCCTTGGGTGTTCTGTTGTCCAGACCAAAGGGCAGCGGATCGGCCTTGAGGCGGGTCACACCGTTGAACAGGTCTTCATGAGCCCGCGTCAGGGCCAGCTCCAGCTCATTGAGTGGCACCTGGTACTGCTTGATAAACGCATTGAGCCCGCTCCAGTTGACCTCATCCTGGAAAGCTGCGCGCTCTTTCCATTGGGAAACCTGTTTTTGGGATGGATTGAAACCATATTGTTCCCGCAAGATTTTCAGCTTCTCATCAGCCCGTTTCTCCATGGGGGAGTTGAACCGCACCATCCCGGGCTCTGCCGTCATGCTCTCCATGTCGGCGAGGTAGCGATCCCCAAGATAATCATCCAGCGCCTCTTCAAAGGCCTGGGTCCTGGCGACATTTCCCCTGACGGAGGCGGGCAACTCCTTCTCGTCGAGCCTCACCCTGGCCAGGTTGCGCGTGACCTCCGCCATCATCAGCTTGTGGCTGTTGACCTTCATGGTGGCATCATCTTTCCCCAGCAGTGCTTCGCGCTTGGCGAGCAGTTGATTGACCTTCATGGAAAGGTCGGCAAGGTCGGCCAGCGGGTCCTCCAGAGCGACCACCATGGCGCTCTTGGGATCCGGTATGCCCGCCTTGTAGGCAGTCGGCGAACTCGCAGGTTTGTGAGCCAGCAACTTGATCCCCTGCTTGTCCTCTTCGGCAGGCTTGGCAAGGGGGGTAGAAGAGAGCACAAATCCCTTGTTGGACATCCCCAGGTCCGCAACCTTGTCGAGCACATCTGGCAGACCGCAATGAGGGGCCTTCATGGTGCTGGCAAAACTGCCCAGTTTCACCTGCCGCATCCAGGTGGTGCGCAAACCGCCGCTCTTTTCCATCTCATGCTTGATGCGCCCCGTCCAGCGCTGGGGAGAATAAGCGAGGGAGAGGGTATGGCTCGCAGGGTAGAGCAGATGCCCCTTGCTTCCCTTGCTCTGGCTGATGAAGGTCGCTCCCTTTATCTCGTACTCATCAAATGTCTTGGTCTTTTCGTCATACACATAGAGCCAGCCATCACGCAGTTGGCGCAAGGCATAACCGCTCTCTTTCAACTTGAGAGGCACCACAAAGCCTGCTCCGGCGGGGACTGGGTGAGACTGCTTTTGTGGCGGGGAGAACGGCTCATCCAGGGCATAACGCACCGGGATGATGGCAATCTTCTTGTTCTTGAGCGGACAGACTCCTGCCGGGCTCTTGCTGTCGGTCGTGTTTGCACACTGGGCGGCTTGATTGGGCGTACTCATGCGTCTTGATCCTTGTTGCTCAATACGGCAGCAAGCTCGGCGGCCTGCTCGATACGTTGCGAAGGGGTCTGGGGCGAACGCTGGGTAATCAACGCCTTGATCCGGGGATGCTCATCTTCATCAAACCAGTCACTGCCGAGATACCCCATCACATTGAAAAACAGCAGCAGATCCCGCTCGCTCTCGAATCCCTGGGCATAGGCGTAATCAGCCCAATAGGCAATCCAGGCCATGGGTTCTGGCAGCGTCAGCATGCGAGCCCCAAACCAGGTGTGCATGTGCGCTCTTATCCCATCGAGGGTGTGCAACCAGCTCACCTCTCCCAGACGGCGCCACTGCGCATCGGAAAGTCGCAGGCGATCCCCCATGGGGGACCCCATTCCAGGCGCGGCAACCTTGTGCTGCCACACCAGCTCCTCCCCCTGCCGGGTCGGGATCCAGACTTGAGCCACCCCCTGCCAGAGCCAGGGTTCATCATCCATAAACAGCCGCCACATAGTCTCCGGCATGGCCAGCTTGAGCAAAATCCTGCTGCCATAGGGACTCTCCACCTCGATAAACCCACGCAGTCGCTCGGCCAACGGCAACAGAGAAAGAGGGGACGATAACAGGTAACCCCATGATGCATCGCGGTTTTGCATAAACCAATCCAGCAAATTGGGCGTTGCACAGACCAGACAGGGGCTCACTTCTCGCAAGCTGTCCCAGGGGGCGTGAAGGTAAACAGGCTGATAGGAAGGCGATGGGTCCTGCTCGAACAACGCGCGCTCCAGCGCGGGAATGCGCGCCCCATCGAGCAACAGATAGAGTTGCTCACCGCTGTTCAGCTCGATGTCGGGACGCTCTGCGACGAAAGCCATGGCCATCAGCCACCACCCTCCTGTCTGGCCAGTTGCTCACAGATCTCGCACACAGGTTCGGCAGACTTGAGCGTCGCAATCTGACGTGCGGGGTCCATGGGAGGCGGTGGCGCCACCACCTCAACCGCTCCGGGCTGGATCGGCATCTGGCCACCCCAGCCAGAGCCAGACCCCGGGCTGCCGCCTGAGTTCATCTTGATGGAGCCGCCCGAGAGGGTGACACCGCTCGGGTCGATTTTGACAAAACTCCCCCCCACCTTGAGGGTCAGCTCGGCACCCGCCTCCATTACGATCTTCATGCCCGCCTTGTGGTGTACCTCGCTTCCCGCTTCCACCAGCAGGGATTGGCCGAGCTTCTGGTGCAGGCTGGCATCCACGGTCAGGGAATAGTCGGCCTTGATGTGATCCCGTTTTTCACCGTTCACAGTGAGGTGATCATTGGCCTTGATGCGGGTCACCCGCTCATTGTCGATGTCCCTGTGTTCGTCGTGCTTGATGTGCCAGGTGGCATCGTTCTCGATAAGCACGTTCAGGTCTTTCTGACCGTGGATGTAAATCTCTTCCTTGCCCGCCTGGTCTTCAAAGCGCAGCTCGTTAAAGCCCTCACCCTGGTGAGTTTCGGTGCGCAGCACGGTGCGGGTCTTGTTGGCAGGCAACTCGTAGGGCGGCCGATTGGTGGCGTGATAGGTGCGACCGGTCACGATGGGCTGGTCGGGGTCCCCTTCCAAAAAGCTCACGATGACCTCATGGCCGATGCGCGGGATGGCCATCATGCCGTACTGCCCCCCGGCCCAGCCTTGCGAGACTCGCACCCAGCAGGAACTCTGGTCGTTGGAGCTGCCATATCTGTCCCACGGGAATTGCAGTTTCACCCGGCCGTGCTCGTCGCAGTAAATTTCCTCTCCCTCGGGGCCCACCACGATAGCAATCTGGGGGCCATCCACCATGGGCTTGTGGGGTGCCTCGGGGCTGCCGATACGCGCCCGCCAGGTGGTGCTGGCTTTCACCACCCCGAACTCGTTGTGGTAGACGGTGGGGCCGCTGCCCCCCTCCTCTTCCAGCGCCTGTGGCTGCAAGCCGGTGTGCTGGATACGCACGATTTGCCAGTCGGTGTTGAGGCTACCGTTGGGATGTTCAGTGAGCGAGAAGCTCTGCCCCGGCTGCAAGGCGGCGCAGTTGGACTTAGCCTGGCCCGCCACTGCGTCATTGCGCAGCGCATCCAGCCGGTGCTGGGCAAACGCCTTGCCGCTCTGGTCCGCTTTGTAGCGACCCGGATAGTCGAAGTGCTGGTAGGTGTCGCGCTGGTGGGTCAGCTCCGCCCCCACCTTTTTGTGGGAGAGGCCATAAGCCGGGGTCTTGAAGCTGTAGTCCTTGAGCTCCACATCCGACGGGCGCACCGCCTCCCGATAGTGGAACTGCCGCACATAGGGGCCTTGCTCAAGGGAACGATTGCCGAGGTTGAAGAAGAGCTCGGGGCCTTGAGTCAATGCGGCTGCGTCGTCGGCAAAGACGATGCGATGCTTGCCCGCTTCAAACTCGTGGAAGTAGAACATCCCCTCTTCGGCGGCGAGGCGGTTCACAAAGTCGAGGTCGGTTTCCCGGTACTGAACGCAGTATTCCCGCTTGGCGTGCTCGTTTTTCAGGGCAAAGGCGTAATCGGTGATGCCGTGCTCTTGCAAAAGAATGCTGAGGATTTCATCGGGCTTTTGTGCCTGGAAGATGCGGGAGTTGTGGTGAAGTGACAGCCGCCACAGGGCCGGCTGCACCATGAGCTGATAGCGGGTGCGGCGAAAGCCGCTGTCACCCTGTGCAAAATCACTGACCACCCCGCACACCCGGCGCTGCGGCTCGCCGTTGTACCAGACCAGCAGCTCGCAGGGCTGGTCCAGCACGGCGCCAACGTCGATGTCGGGCTGGGCACTGGCCAGCTCAAGGCGCAGGTTGAACGGCCGGTTGAGCGCTTCATCCAGCGCAAATTCGGCCACCACAAAGGTGCTCTCGGGCAGGGCCCCCACCTTGACGGTAAATTGTAATCCTGTGCTGTCTGCCATGAGGGCTCCTTAACCTGCCAGTTCGCAGCCCCGGGAGCTGCACGGATGACGTCTGAGATCAGGCGCGTCGCAAGATGGGTCACCATCGCCATCAGCATCGCGAGGGAAGGCACGGTGCAAACTGAGAAGCGCCGCTTTCATCTGACAAGGCAATCGTGGGAGATGGTGCGACCGGCCTTCGTTGTGTTTTGCCATCCAGCCGCCATGCAGCCGGATGGCAAAACACAAAAGCTCCGACCACATCCGGTTGAATGGGTCGGAGAAAGCTTGCACGGGTCTGGTGACGGCTGACACGGCAGTCATCAGGCCCTGGGGTGCACTACAAGGAACAACGGCAATCAATAAATCGGTGATCAGGCCTCGATCGGCGCGCGCCAGTCATCCGCACCAGAGGTACCGGCAACGGTGTGCTCCCAGTCGATCTTGCGGTAGGCCATGGAGACCTGGATCAGCTGGGTG
>NZ_MKUI01000040.1:0-64283 GCF_001898585.1 Aeromonas sp. 62-46
CCGGCTGACCGGATTGCGGATCGGTCGGCACGGTGACGACGTGCTGGAACTCTTGTACCAGCATCTCGTCTTCATGGCCCTGCACGAAGATGTTGCCGACGGAATCGGAGGTGAAAGCACCGGCAGTGATGTTGCCCTGGGTTTTACCTTCGATGCTGATATAACATGGGGTTGGCATGGAATTGCTCCTGATGGTTGAACGGTTATGACACTCGCCCGAATCCGTTAGCAGCGTCCATGCCACTCTTTTTACCCATTACATTTCAATCAGTTATAAAAAACACCCCCATAAGGCAGTACGCTTGGCGCAATAAGTTGTACTTTTCAACACGTTTGACCATCAGTCATTGCACTGGCAGTTCAATCTTCTGGTATGTGCGCAATTTTTTGCGCCAATCCGACGGGAACACTACTGCTCATCCACATTGGCAACGGCGGCCAGCTCTACGTTCAACCTCACCACCCCCTGTTTCAACGCCCAGGAGATCGCCTGGCACTTGCTGCTGGCCCCCAGCTTGGTGACCACATTGTTCAGATGAAAGGTCACCGTGCGCGGGGTGATCCCCAGGATCTGCGCAATATCGCTCGTCTGCTTCCCTTCCGCCGCCCAGCGGCATACCTCCAGCTCGCGCAGGCTCAGGGCATCATGAGAGGACTCCCCTACCAGGCAGACCCTCACCACCGCCTCGAAGATATGCATGGATAACCAGCTGAGAAAAGGCACCGCAGAGAGCCACTGCGCTCTGGTGCGAGGTGTGCTGGTGATCAGGGAGAGCAGGCCCACATGACCGTTGGCCCCGTGCCAGGGAAACGTAATGCCGTCGCGCAATCCCGCCTGCTGCGCGAGCAGCATCACAGCAAGGCGCTCATCGTCACAGACCCCCTGCACCATGAGATCCGCCCACAGGATGGGGGTGCTCTGCTCCATGCCGCGCTGGACGACGGGATCGATGGCAAAGAAGTTGGCCTGGGTATAGGCGTCAACCCACTCCTGAGGACAACCATTGAAGATGGTGACATCCGGTCGCTGTATGGTGCTGGGAGACATCAGGGCCAATCTGAAGTAGTCAAATCCCGCCTGTGTCGTCAACTGGCGCAGCAACGCCACTATGGTGTGCTCATCGTCGGCCTGTTCGAACCGGGAGATGAGATCTAACGCGTAGCTTGTATCCATGTTGTCGAATTGTTTTCAAATGGTGTCGGCATTGTTTTTCATGAAACCCAATGGGAGCTGAATCACGTGCCAACAAATAGAAACGGAACCCGTGAAACCCTGATCTCAGGGCCCGCCACGAGCCTCGGGGGCTCGCTCTCGGCGGGATGGAGGGCATGGCGCAGAGCGAAATACCAATAACCAGAACTTAACTGCATTAAAATCACGAGTTTTTGCAAAAAACATCGCAATCATATAACAGCACTCGGCGGGGAAGGGATAATAAACTTTCCAGATGAGACCTTGATCACTGACAGGCCAATCGTTTTGTGTCCCATCTCCCCGTTTCTGGCCCTTTCGGGCTTCCCCGGCCTGGCACCGGCTGTTAACATGCACCCCTTATGCCTGTTATGTGCTCTGGGGTGGCCGTCACGCCGCCCTGACCCTGCCCTGTGCGGCCTCTGCCACCTGACTCCGGTTATGCCGACCGGCCGGTTTACCGGCCATCAACAGCCAATCCAATCCTGTGATCCCCGCCATTCCCCCTGATTTGCGGGCCTGTGGCCATGGATCCTCATCGAGCGAGAAAATCCCCATGCTGGAACGTACAAGACAAGAGTGGTTCTCCAACATACGGGGCGATCTGCTGTCGGGCATCGTCGTCGCCCTGGCGCTGATCCCGGAGGCCATCGCCTTCTCCATCATTGCGGGCGTCGACCCCAAGGTCGGCCTCTATGCCTCCTTCTGCATCGCCGTGGTCATCGCCTTCGTCGGCGGTCGTCCCGGCATGATTTCTGCCGCCACCGGCGCCATGGCGCTCCTGATGGTGACCCTGGTCAAGGAACATGGCCTGCAGTATCTGCTGGCAGCCACCCTGCTCACCGGCCTCTTCCAGATAGCGGCGGGCTACCTCAGGCTCGGCAGCCTGATGCGATTCGTCTCCCGCTCCGTGGTGACCGGCTTCGTCAACGCCCTGGCCATCCTTATCTTCATGACCCAGCTGCCCGAGCTCACCAACGTCACCTGGCAGGTCTACGCCATGACCGCAGCCGGGCTTGGCATCATCTATCTGTTCCCGCTCGTTCCCGTGGTGGGCAAACTGCTCCCCTCCCCCCTGCTGTGCATCGTCATCCTGACGGCGGTGGCCATCACCCTGGGCATCGACATCCGTACCGTGGGCGACATGGGCGAGCTGCCCGATACCCTGCCGGTCTTCCTCTGGCCCGACGTTCCCCTCAATCTTGAGACCCTGGCCATCATCTTCCCCTACTCAGCGGGGCTGGCGGTGGTGGGACTGCTCGAGTCCATGATGACGGCAGCCATCGTCGACGAGATGACCGACACCCCAAGCGATCGCAACCGCGAGTGCAAGGGTCAGGGGATCGCCAACATAGGCGCCGGTCTGCTGGGAGGCATGGCGGGGTGCGCCATGATTGGCCAGTCCGTCATCAACATCAAATCCGGTGGCCGCGGCCGCCTCTCCACCTTCGTGGCGGGGACCCTGCTCATCCTGATGGTGGTCTTCATGGATGAGTGGATCCGTCAGATCCCCATGGCAGCCCTGGTGGCCGTGATGATCATGGTCTCCATCGGCACGTTTTCCTGGGAGTCGGTACGCAACCTGAAGAGCCACCCCCTCTCCACCAACCTGGTGATGGTGACCACCGTCGCCGTGGTGGTCGCGACCCACAACCTGGCACTCGGGGTCTTCGTGGGGGTGCTGCTCGCCTCCCTCTTCTTCGCCCACAAGGTTGCCCGCGTCATGGTGGTCAAGAGCGACAGCGAGCGCAGCGGCGCCGTGCGTACCTATCTGGTGCGGGGCCAGGTCTTCTTTGCCAGCGCCGAGCAGTTCCTGGCCGGTTTCGATTTCAGGGAGGAAGTGGAGAAGGTGGTCATCGACCTGACGCACGCCCACTTCTGGGACATCACCGCCATCACGGCCCTCGACAAGGTGGTCATCAAGTTCCGCCGTGAGGGGAAAGAGGTGGCGGTCATCGGCCTGAACGACGCCAGTGCCACCCTGGTCGATCGCTTTGCCATCCACGACAAACGCCAGGAGGGAGAGCCCCTGCTGGCCGAGCATTGATCCCGGCGCCCCATGAGGGCGCTGCCTGCAAGCCATAAAAAAGCCCGTCTCTCCCCATGAGATGGGCTTTTTTTGGGCTGTTGGATCACAGTCAACACACGCGCCTCGGCGCGCCCATCCCGAGCCGATGCGGCAACGCGGGGTCATGACCTGCCGTCAGGGTGCAAGAGGGGCCAGGAAAGCAGGAACAGGGTGCCGCCCCGCCCGCCGGATTGGCAGACCGCACTGCCGCCGTGGGCCTCGGCAATCGCCTTGACCACCGCCAGCCCGAGCCCGCTGCCGCCACTCTTGCGCGAGCGTGACGGATCCCCCCGGCGAAACGCCTCGAAGATATGGGCGGCGACCTCCTCGCTGATGCCGGGCCCTTCGTCTTCCACGCTCAGGATGCACTGGGTGCCAGAACGATGCAGGCGCACGGTCAGCATGCCCGGCACCGCGTGCTTCTGGGCATTTTCCAGCAGCGCCATCATGGCCTGACGGATGCGAAGTGCATCGCAACAGACCCAGAGCTCGGCATCGAGCTCCCGCTTGAGGGTGAAACCGCTCGCGGCCAGAGGGGTGGCAAACACCTCAAGCACCACAGCCAGCTCGTCGGCCAGCCTGATCTCCTCTCGTTGCAGCTCCAGGTGGCCGCTGTCGTTGAGACTGAGTACCCGCAAGTCTTCGATCAGGTGGGTCAATCCCTCCACCTGACGCAGCAAGCCTTCAAAGAGCGCACGCTCTGGCGGAAATACCCCTTCGGCTAGCCCCTGCAAGCGGCCACGCAAGATGGCCACCGGGGTGCGCAATTCGTGGGCGATGGCGGCATTCCAGAACTCCCGCTCACGGGTCATGCTCTGCAGCCGTTCGGCCATGGTGTTGAAGTCCCGCACCAGTTGCGCCGTCTCCCCGATCGCCTGTTCATCCAGCGGCACGCGCGCATCGAGTTTGCCCTCTGCCACCTCTCGCAGGCTGGTTGCCACCGAGTTGAGCGGGGTCAGGATGCGCCGAGAGAGGCGCACCGCCACGTACAGCGCCATCCCCAATGCAATGAGAATGGTCGAGCCAATCCAGGTCATCTCGACCCTGGAGGGCATCCAGCTCTCGGAGATGCTGCCAGGCACATAGGTCACGGCAATGGCGTAGAACACATAGGTGCCGATCACCGCGAGGCAGATGATGCCGAGCGCCATCAGCCCCAGGGAGCGGATGATTTGCCTGCGCAGACCGGGTGCAGATGTCACGCATCGCCCCCGAAGCGATAGCCGACGCCCCAGACACTGGCGGGCACCCCCTGGATGCCGTGTGCCTCCAGCTTCTTGCGCAGCTTGCTGATGTGGCTGTCCACCGTGCGCTCCTGGGTATCCCCCTCCGGCAGGCAGTGGGTCAGCAGTTCGGCGCGGCTGAACACCCGCTTGGGTGCCCGCATCAGAGAGGAGAGCAACTTGAACTCGGTCAGGGTCAGCTCCAGCACCTGCTGCCCCTCATCGCGGCAAATGCTGGCCTCGTGGCTCTCCAGATCGATCTGGAAGGGGCCGACCCGCAGCACCCGGGCCGTGCTCTGCTTCGCAGCCTGGCTGCGTCTGAGCACCGCCTGTACCCGAGCCACCACTTCGGCCGGGTTGAAGGGTTTGACCACATAGTCATCCGCCCCCATGCGCAGCCCCATCAGCTTGTCGAGGTCCTGATCCAGAGCGGTCAACATGATCACCGGCGTGTCGCCACGGGCCCGGATCTCGCTGAGCACCTGCCAGCCATCGAGCTGCGGCATCTGCACATCCAGCAGCAGGAGATCGGGTTTGCATGTCTGGTGCATGGCCAGGGCTTCGCGGCCATCGGCGGCATGCAGGGTGCGCAATCCGTGGCGTTGCAGGTAAGCGGCGAGGATGTCGGCTATCTCGGCTTCATCCTCTGCAATCAGTACCAGTGACTGGGCCGCCGGGTTGGCGGAAGCAGGAAGATACGACATGGTCGGACTCGAAAATGGGGGGCTTGAACTTTATCACCGCCTCCATGGATTCTCCACAAAGCCTCGAATCATTCGCAATAGCCCCTCTCCATAATGCCCGCTCGATGTGCTCTCGCGGCAACACCATGCCAGGGAGACGGTTTAACGAGGTGAGTATGATGTTTGTCAAACAGCGGTATGCGGGCGCCCTGCTCGCCGTCATTGCCGTATTCGGGTTGGCGGGTTGCGATGGGGCGTCGCAAGCGCAAGATGCGCCGGTCCTTCCTCAGGTGTCGGTGATGACGCTGGCAGGTCAGGACCTGGTCATCAGCGAGGATCTGCCCGCCCGGGTGGCCGCGCTGCGCAGCGCCGAAATTCGGGCCCAGATCAGCGGCATCGTGCAGCGCCGCCTGTTCGAGCAGGGCGCCGAAATCGGCGCAGGCACCGTGCTGTTCCAGATAAATCCGGCCCCCTTCAAGGCGGATGTCGACAGCGCCACCGCAGCATTGCAGCGGGCGGAGGCCGTGCTGGCCCGCGCCCGTATCCAGATTGACCGTCTGGTGCCGCTGCTGCGCACCGAGGCCATCAGCCGCCAGACCTATGACGATGCGGTCTCCCAGCGGGATCAGGCGGCCGCCGACGTGGCCCAGGCCAGGGCGACCCTGGCACGGCACAAGCTGAACCTGCAATTTGCCAGCGTGGAGGCCCCCATCGCCGGGCGCATCGATCAGGCCCTGGTGAGTGAAGGGGCCCTGGTGTCCCCCACCGATACCACCCCCATGGCCAGGATCCAGCAGATCGATCAGGTCTACGTCGATGTGCGTCAACCAGCCTCTGTGCTGGACACCCTGCGCCAGCAGGCTGGCTCGACGGCACCGGAACTGGCGGTGGAGATCCTCGGCAGCGACGGCAAGCCGCTCGGCATGCAGGGGCACATCCTCTTCTCCGGCATCGAGGTGGATGCCGGGACCGGCGACGTGCTGCTGCGGGTGCTGGTGGACAACCCGGAGCGGCGTCTCTTGCCCGGCCTCTACGTACAGGCGCGTATTCCCCGTGCCCGCTATGCCAACGCCCTGAGCGTGCCTCAACAGGCGGTGGTGCGCACATCGGGCCAGACCAGCGTGTGGGTGCTGGATGGCCAGGGGCAGGCACAACTGGTTCCGGTCAACACCGCTGAACTGGTGAATAGCCAGTACCGCATCACGTCCGGGCTCAACGCCGGACAGCGGGTGGTGATCGAGGGGATCGACCGCCTGACCCCGGGGACGCAAGTCATTGCCCATCCCTGGCAATCCCCCGCAGTCAGCCAGCAGGCTGACGCCGGTAACCGTTGAATCGGAGACATTTCATGCCGCAGTTTTTCATTCATCGCCCGGTGTTTGCCTGGGTGATCGCCCTCTTCATCGTGCTGGCGGGGGTCATCGCCATCCCCAAGCTGCCCATCTCCCGCTATCCCTCGGTGGCGCCGGTGTCGGTGACCCTCTATGCCACCTATCCGGGCGCAACGCCGCAGACCCTGAACGATGCGGTGGTGAGCCTTATCGAGCGCGAGCAGTCGGGGGTCAAGAACCTGCTCTACTTCGAGTCATCGGTAGATGCCTCCGGCAGCGCGCAGATCACCGCTACCTTCAAGCCGGGCACCGATCCGGAGCTGGCCCAGATGGACGTGCAAAACCGCATCAAGGCGGTCGAGCCTCGCTTGCCACAGGCGGTGCGGCAAACCGGCCTGCAGGTGGAGTCCGCCTCGTCCGGCTTTCTGATGATGGTCGGCATGACTTCACCGGATGGCCGCTTCGATGAGGTCGCGCTGAACGACTACATGGCGCGCAATATCGTGCAGGAGCTGCGCCGCATCGACGGCGTGGGGCGAGTGCAGCTGTTCGGCGCCGAGCAGGCCATGCGCATCTGGGTGGATCCGGGCAAACTCGCCGCCTACGGGTTGACCATCAGCGAGGTGGCGCAGGCCATCGAGCAGCAGAACGTGCAGATTGCACCGGGGCGCCTCGGCGACGAACCCGCCCTGCCTGGCCAGCGACTGACGGTTCCCCTCACGGTACAGGGGCAGCTGACCACTCCCGAGGCGTTCGCCGCCATCGTGCTGCGGGCCGGTAGTGATGGAGCCAAGCTGGTGCTGGGTGACGTGGCCCGGGTCGAGCTGGGGGCGCAATCCTACGCCTTTTCCAACCGCGAGAACGGGGTGGCTGCCACCAGCGCCGCCATCCAGCTCTCCCCCGGCGCCAACGCCGTGCGCACCGCCGATGCGGTGCGCACTCGCCTTGCCCAGCTCTCGCCAACCCTGCCGGCGGGCATGGCCTATTCGATCCCCTTTGACTCGGCCCCCTTCGTCAAGGTCTCCATCGACAAGGTGATCCACACCCTGCTGGAAGCCATGGTGCTGGTGTTCCTGGTGATGTTTCTCTTCCTGCAGAACCTGCGCTACACCCTGATCCCGGCCATCGTCGCCCCCATCGCCCTGCTTGGCACCTTCGCGGTGATGCTGCTGGCCGGTTTTTCGATCAACTCCCTCACCATGTTCGGCATGGTGCTGGCCATCGGCATCATCGTCGACGACGCCATCGTGGTGGTGGAGAACGTCGAGCGCCTGATGGCCACCCAGGGGCTATCGCCCAGGGAGGCGACATCGCGGGCCATGAAGGAGATCACCGGGGCGGTGATCGGCATCACCCTGGTGCTCACGGCGGTGTTCATCCCCATGGCGTTCGGCAGCGGCTCCGTGGGGGTCATCTACCAGCAGTTCACCCTGTCGATGGCAGTGTCGATCCTGATTTCCGCCTTCCTCGCCCTGACCCTGACGCCGGCGCTCTGCGCCACCTTGCTGC
Source organism: Aeromonas sp. 62-46 (assembly GCF_001898585.1). NCBI lineage: Bacteria > Pseudomonadati > Pseudomonadota > Gammaproteobacteria > Aeromonadales > Aeromonadaceae > Aeromonas > Aeromonas sp. 62-46. The sequence continues at coordinate 8,007 of NZ_MKUI01000040.1, forward strand.
GTCCGGTCAGCCCGGATCACCATGAGAAGCGCGGCTTCTTCGGCGCCTTCAACCGGGGCGTCGAGCGACTCACCGCAGGCTACGGCGTTCGGGTCACCCGGCTGGTCGGGCGCAGCGGACGCATGATGGTCACCTTCGCCGCCCTCTGCGCCGTGCTGGCCATCGCCGCCACCCAGCTGCCCTCCTCTTTCCTGCCGGACGAGGATCAGGGCTACTTCATGACTTCCATCCAGCTGCCGACCGGCGCCACCAGCGAGCGCACCCTGGCCGTCATCAAGGAGTTCGAGGCCCATGTGGCCTCTCGCGAGGCGCTCGACACCAATCTGGTGGTGCAGGGCTTCAGCTTCTCCGGCGCCGGCCCCAATGCGGCCATGGCCTTCACCATGCTCAAAGAGTGGGATCAGCGCCATGGTGCCACGGCTGCCGAAGAGGCGGAGCTGGCACAGGCCGCCATGGCCAACAGCAAGGAAGGCACTGTGATGAGCCTGTTGCCGCCCGCCATCGACGAACTGGGCACCTCTTCGGGTTTCACGCTCTTCCTGCAAGACAGGGCCAACCAGGGGGAAGCCGCGCTGCAGGCCGCCCAGGCGCAGCTGCTGGCACTGGCCGCCCAAAGCGAGCTGGTGAGCGATGTCTATCCCGACAGCCTGCCCCCCGGCGAGAGCATTCACCTCGAGATCAACCGGCAGAAAGCCGAGGCCATGGGACTCTCGTTCACCAGCGTGAGCAGCACCCTGTCGGCGGCGATGGGATCGCTCTACATCAACGACTTCCCCAACGGCGGGCACATGCAGCAGGTCATTCTGCAGGCCGACGCCAAGGCGCGCATGCAGCTCGATGACGTGCTCGGCCTGCGGGTGCGCAATGCCAGCGGCGGCATGGTGCCCCTGCGGGAGGTGGTGACGCCGACCTGGCGCCAGTCGCCGCAACAGATGATGCGCTTCGAGGGCTTCCCCGCCGTGCGTCTCTCCGGGAGTGCCGCCCCCGGGGTTTCCAGTGGCGCCGCGATGGCGGAAATGGATCGCCTGGTGGCGCAATTGCCGCCAGGCTTCGCCCTGGCCTGGACGGGACAGTCGCTGCAGGAGCGCCAGTCGGCGGCCGAGGCCCCCCTGCTGATGCTGCTGTCGGCGCTGGTGGTCTTCCTGGTGTTGGCCGCGCTCTACGAGAGCTGGTCCATTCCGCTCTCCGTGATGCTGGTGGTCCCCCTGGGCCTGCTCGGCGCCGTGGCGGCGGTAATGCTGCGCGGCATGCCCAACGACGTCTTCTTCAAGGTGGGCATGATCACCATCATCGGGCTGTCGGCCAAGAACGCCATCCTCATCGTGGAGTTTGCCCGCCTGTTGCACGGCGAAGGACGCTCGCTGCTTGACGCTGCGGTGACCGCCGCACGCCTGCGTCTGCGCCCCATCCTGATGACGTCGCTCGCCTTCACCCTCGGCGTGGTGCCGCTGATGCTTGCCAGTGGTGCCAGCGCGGAGACCCAGCATGCCATCGGCACCGGCGTGTTCGGCGGCATGATCAGCGGCACCCTGCTGGCCATCTTCTTCGTGCCGGTCTTTTTTGTCTTCGTCATCGGCACCCAGGCGCGCATTCAGGCCTGGCGGGCACAGCGAGCACAGCACCGATCATGCTGACCGCTGCGCGGGTTTGCTGGCCCTGGGGAGGCGATGATCATGCAATGCATGCCTGGCACCATTTTGCGTTCCTTCGAAGAGGATGAGCGCGCCATGGTGCCGGGCCTGTGGTTCATGGTCGATGCTGCGGGGCGACCCTATCGCGGGTTGCCTCTCCAGGATTTGTGACCAGCCCTCCGTCACCGGTGCATCCTTGGTCTTCTCCAAGATGGCGATCTGCTATCTGGCACAGGGGGCTTGCACCATCCCGGGTCGGTGCCGACCCAGCAGGAACCCGGCCTCAGCATCGCTCTGACGACCGACTCCCTTGGCCTCATCGACTGCATGCTGTCTGCCATCACCAGTCAAGGCTGGACACTCCTGGTGCCTGAACCGCTGGAGAGGCCCCCGCAAGGTTGATGACAGCCTGAGTCTCATTCAATACACCATGAAATCGAAGTCAATTTAAGTGTTACTCAGAAATCGACACATCGCAATCACCTCCGATACATTGCAGATCTACTCCGATAATTTCCCTCTGATCGTCAGTCTCAAGATAAAAATAAAATAAACCATTAAAAACAACATCATGAGCTCTTTTTATTTAAAGATAACTCTTTCTTGCACATCCCATCAGCTGGTCATCAGGACACGTTTTCTGTGATTTGAAACACAAACTTTGATCATCACAGGGGATAAGCATTGCATTGGAAATCGATTTCAAGAAAATGAAGTCAGCATGATTTGTCTTGGCATCGATTGCATAGCGTCTGTTTGAGTCTTGACGGTTCATCGCGGTGGATATTTTTCCCATTGATTGGAGTGGTCAGTATGAATGCATCAAAAAAAGGACTTTTGGCGTCGTTGATCGCCGCTGCCCTGCTTGGCGGGTGTGGTGGGGCCGATAATATCGACTCGAATAGTGGCAACACCGGTGGTAATAACGGTGGCGACAACGGTGGCACCACGCCCCCTGGCGACAGCACCCTGATCCTGTTCGGGGTCGGTGCCAATGGGGGTACAACCCCCAGCATCCAGTCAGAGAAGGACAACTGGAGCTTGCAACCGGTCACCGCTTCTCCCGTCGCCATGACCAGCATCAGCGCCGTGCTCATCAACAATGCCGGTACCGATGACACCGCCGATGTGCAGGTAGCCGGTGACGGAGATGGCACCTTCATGCTCAAATCCGCCACCCCTCTGAACCTGAGCAAATACGCCTCCGGTTTCATCGAGTTCCAGTTGCGGACCAAGAGCAAGGTGCCGGAAGTGCTCAATGCCTCCATCGACAACGAATATCCCAACCGCAGCAGCCTGCCCATTGCCAGCGCCCTGACCGGTTCCGGCGACTGGGAAACGCTCACGCTGCCCATCAACTGCATGAAGCCCTTCCCCGGTGCCACGGCCATCAACCTCGCCACTGTGGGCACACCGTTCCACCTGGCCACCAAAGAAGCCTTCAACTACGAAATCACCAACATCAAGTACCTGCTCACCACCTCGGCCAAGCCCGTTGTCGACCCGGTCACCTGTGAAGCGCCTGGCGGCGCTACCGACCCGGGCACAGACCCAGGCACCGACCCGGGAACCGATCCCGGTACCGATCCTGGCACCGATCCAGGTACCAATCCGGACACAGGCTCCGGCGTCAACAATGCCCCCGCGCTGGTGGCCACCGATGCCGCACTCTACTACTCCGGTGACAAGAGCCAGGCCTTGGACCGCAGCGCCGATTACCCGGCAGCCAGCTTCGGCGGCACCCTGACCGATGAAAACCAGGTCATCACCATGGACCTGCCAGGCAATGGCGCCGCCTTCCTCGGGACCGACAGCGCCAATGGGGATCTCTCCGCCTATCAGGACGGCGCCATGCTGCTCGACCTGAAAGTCTCCAGCTATGGTGACTCCCCCAACATCCAGATCCGCATGGACGGTACCGCAGGCCCGGACTTTGGCACCTTCTTCACCATGGACAGCAACATCGTGCCCGATGACGACACCTGGTACCGCTGCATCCTGCCGGTCGCCTCTCTCATTCCGGCTGCCAACACAGGCTCGGTGCAAAAGGCGCTCTACCTGAGCGGGGCCTGGGACTCCATGGCCGGTCTGCGCTTCGCCTTCACCAACGTGGCCCTGAAAACAGCCATCCCGGCAGACTTTGACAGCAATCAGCCCTGCCAGCAGATCAAGTGACAAGGCATTGAATCTTCGAGAAATCGATTGAAAATAATTTTCTACGGATTGGAGCAATAAGATGAAATTGAAGTCACTCGCCTTGTTTGTCGGGGCATGTTGCGGGCTGGCAATGCCCGCAGTATCGAATGCCGCCGAGAGTTTTGGCTTCCACGGTTACATTCGTGCCGGCTCGATGTTTGACGCCAAGGACAACTTCGCCAAGGCGGGGTACGAATATGAGATGGACAAGACCATGGGGCGCCTGGGCTCCGAGCTGGACAACAGCTGGGAAGCGGGCCTGAACAAGTTGTGGGATCTGGGCAGCAACAAGTCGGTCAACATCCACTTCAAGGTGGAGTCCGATGCCGACGGCCTGCAAACCCGTGCCGCGCCTCGCGAAAGCGGTGTGTCAGAAACCTATGTGGAGCTGGGTGGCATCACCCCGACCGGGACCATGTGGGGCGGCCTGCGCTATTACGACCGCGAGAACTACATCTGGACCACCGACTATTTCTACACGGACTACTCGGGAACCGGCGTCGGCATCAAAGCCATGGAGATGGCGGGTGGCAAGTGGGACTTTGCCTATATCAACAGCAACGACACCAGCCACTCCGACCGCGCCAATGGCACTGAAGCCACCATGCACACCCTCCACACCAGCGCCCTCTACGGTGCCTGGGACATGGAGATCGCACTCAAGCAGATGCCCAGCAACGAGTTCACCGGCGACAACAAGCAATATGCGACCAAGGGGGCAGAAGGAACCGTCATCTATTCCCGCGACGACTTCTTCTTCATGCCGGGCGGCTTCTCCAAGTTCATCGCCCAGGCAGGACGTGGGCTGGGTTCAGGGGACTTGCTGGGTGCCAACCTGACCAATACCGCCATGTATCGCAAGGGCTCTCTGTATCAGAAGACACTGCAGGACAAGGCGGATGGCTATAAACCCTACCAGTCCAAGGTGATGGAAGGCGATCAATCCTACCGCCTCTTCCTCTGGGGTGGCTGGTATGGCGCCAATATTCATCTGCTGCCGACCCTCTCCTACCAGTACAACGACTACGAGCTGGGTGGCCATGACTCCTGGTATGCCGCATCTCTGCGCCCGGTATTCCCGATCAATGAGTTCTTCTCCATCCAGACGGAAGTCGGATATGTGAAAAACAACCTGATCATCGACAACGTCGAACGGGGTGGCACCTCTCACAAGGTCAGCATAGTGCCGACCTTCACCGTCAATACCGGCATGGGGCCCTCACCGGAGATCCGCATTCTGACGACCTATGTCGATCACAACAACGAGACCCCCTGGCAGGAAGACCGGGAAGATTTCCTGGTCGGTGTACAGGCGGACATGTGGTGGTAGGTTAGGTCGCAATACTTATCTGCACTATAATCTCGGGTCCCTTGAGGGACCCGCATTGCATACGAGGAAACACGATGAAGGGAACGAAGCAGTGTCTGCCTTTCCTGGTCAGTCTGCTGATGGCCGGATGCGCCGGCATGGGCCCGGAGCATTCGCCAGGATCGGCAGTCTCCGCCCTGCAGCAACAGGTTGAACAAGGTCGGGAACAATTGTCGAACAAGGTGGCGGTCGAGTCGTTCAAGGAACTTCGCTTCCAGTCCCTCGGGCAGGAGAGCCGCTGGGTCGATGTGAGCACCGACAGCCAGGTCTATGCATTTGATTCAGGCAAAAGCTATGTCATGGCCTTCTCGCTGCCCGAAGTCAGCCAGGCGACTCGCGTCAAAATAACCATTCCGGTCGACTATACCGTCTTCCTGCCCAGCATCCTGTTGCTGGACGAGCAATACAACGCCGTTCAAACCATTCCCGGTTCCACATTCAGTTATGACGGTCGTTCGTTAATTTCAGGGCAGAACATTCAGGGGGAATTCACCATTCCAGCCCCCATCGGCAGCGCTCGGGCCGCCTATATGGTGATCTATTCCACGGCGAAGGACATGCAGGGCAGTACCCGGCTCAACCCGGACGATCTCCAGCGCGCCATGCAATATGATCGCACCACGGATGTCGCCCGCCTCATCAATGTGGAAGTGCCTCACTCTGCTACCGGACGCCTATATTTGACGCTGGACGCAGAGCCCGCTGCAAATGCGACGCAGATCGCAAAAACCATATCGCCCGTGATGGTCTCACCCGATAAATCGTTGGGTGAACTGGATTATTATCAGCATATTCGCACTGCCGTTCAGAGCAAAAACTATGAGCAGGCGCTCGCCTGGGTCAAAGCCGCCGAGCAAGCCGGTTTTACCAAGGCAAAAGAGGTCTTTTTTGCCGCCCAGCAGTAGCGTTCCCTCCCCTGGCAAGGCGCATCATCGCTTGTCACCACCAGGGGAAACGGGTATCCTAACTTGCTGATTTATTAAGAAGATATTCATATAACACTGGCCATGACCAGGGGTTTTCACAGTCGAGTACGGAGGGGGGATGTCGAAGTCAGCTCAGGAGAAAAAAGCCACTGTCTATGATATCGCCCGCCGAGCCGGTGTCTCGGCAAGCACTGTATCCCGGATATTGAACGGCTCGGCCAAAGTGGCCGCAGATAAACGTCAGGCGGTGGAAGATGCCATTCAGGAATTGAATTTTCGTCCCAACCTGATGGCGCAATATTTGAAAACGGGTCAGTCCATGACCCTGGGTGTTTTGACCCAACATGTGGAGAGTCCATTTTCCAACGAAATGTTGCGGGGTGTTGAACACACTCTTCAGGGCATGGAGTATGTGCCGCTGATTGTCAGCGGTCACTGGAATGCGGAAGAAGAAGTTGAGCGGTTGCGCCTGCTGGTGGCCCGGCGGGTTGATGGCCTTATTATTTTGACCGGCCACGTCAATCAGCAAACACTGCTCGAGTTTTCCCAGCAAATACCGATTGTGGCAACAGGTCACAATATCATGACCGAGCGGGTACACTCCTTCAGCATCAATAACCGGCTGGGTGGCTACATGGCGACTCGCTATTTATTGGATCTGGGTCATCGTGACATCGCCCATATCGTCGGTTTGCCGGATCATAACGATGCCATCGAGCGTCATCATGGCTATCGCCAGGCCCTGGTGAGCGCAGGTATTGAATATGACCCCTCCCTGGTCATCCAGGGGGATTTCGCCGAAGTCGGCGGGCTCAATGCCGTCAAGAAGCTGGTGGAGAGCGGCCGGAAATTCTCCGCCATCTTCTGCGCCAACGATCAGACCTGTTACGGGGCCATTCTGGGGCTCAAGCAGTGCGGCTTGCGGGTGCCTGAGGATGTCTCGCTCATCGGTTTTGACGACCTGCCCTTCTCCACCTTTTCCAACCCGCCATTGACCACGGTACGCCAGCCCATCTACGAGATGGGTGTCAAGATGGTCAAGACTCTGTTGGGTTTGATTGAGAACACGGAGCTGAACTCGGACGAACTGCCCGAGCTGAGCATTGTGGTGCGTGATACCACACTGCCGTACAAGGGGTGAACACAGACCGGGGCAGTTCCCTGCGCAGCATCAGATCCCTGCACAGCATCAGCGCAAAGCGGCCTTCGGGCCGCTTTTCTTTTGTCAGCCACCTGTCCAGCGAGCGACGAGTCCCTGCCGCCACTTCCACCTTGACTCTCTGACATAGCACAGAGACCACACACAACCTGGCGTCCCTCTTCTGCCGGCCCCAATCCGGCCTGGCCCCATGACACCAGCCAAAGCCTGGCAATCACAACCCGATGGACCCGGTCGACCTGAATGAAACAAGGCGCCTGAAGGCGCCTTGGGGAGTGTGCAGATCCCTGCGGGAGCAGGGCCACCGTCAAGGCGCTGCGAAGGGGGATTCCGTCCCGGTGGCCGCGCTGGTTGCCAGCGTGGGGAGAGGCTCGTCCGCTTCACACTGACGGGCTCTTCTCGTGGCCGCCTTCTGGGGGGGATACCAGCTTGCCAACCCCTGCTGGATGCGCGCGGCGGCCGCTTCCGGCGTCATGGTGCCAAGCACCACGGATTGCGATACCTCCGCAAGCTCTGTGGTAAGCGATGGCTCACCCCGGGTGAGGAACTGCGCCCCCAGACGCAAGGTGGAATCGCAGGTATCCCGCCAGCCCATCATGGTGCTCGCCACCGGATCCTTGAGCTCGAAGAAGTGGTTGGAGAGGGAGAAAAAACCGGGCACCGAATTGGAGAAACGCTCGGCAAAGTCGGCGCTTGCCATCCACTCCACCAGTTTCAGGGCGGCCTCCTTGTTCGGGCTGGCGGCATTGATGCCGATCCCCATGTCGGTGTGATCGGTGAAATAGCAGGTGTCCCCCTCCCGCGCGACGGGGGGCGGGAAGGCACCAAAATTGACCTTGCCGGTGAACTGGGCCAGCGACCAGGAGCCCGCCACTATCATGGCGGCCTTGCCCGCAGCAAAGGCATCCACCGCCTGTGCTTCGGTGGCATCGGCAGGATGGTCCCCTATGTAGGGCCGCCAGCTCGCCAGCTCACGAAACGCCGCCACATAAGGGGCATCGGTCACTCGCGCCTGACCGTTGATCAGCGCCAGGCGGCCATCTTCCCCATGCCAGTAATTGGGACCGATGTTCTGATAACCAAGCTCGGAGACCACCCAGCTGTCGTGAGCCGCCAGTGCCAGCGGCAGATAGCGGCCATCCTGCTTCACCTTCTCCAGCACGGCGAAGAAGTCGGCACGGGTTCGCGGCGGTGTCAGCCCAAGGGCGTTGAAGATATCGACATTGAAGTAGAAACCCTGGATCACGGAGGCAATGGGCAGGCAGAAGGTCTGGGCCCCGGAGTCGGTCTGCCAGGCGGCCTTGGCAAAGCTCGGGAAGTTCTCCATCCCGGGCAGGTCCGTCAGATCCAGCAGATGCCCCTGCTGGAACAGCCGCAGGGACTGATCATAAGGACGGCAAGTGATGAGATCCCCTGCCTTCCCCGCCGCCAGCCGCTCGGCAAGCTCCCGATCGTAATCCGCCGAGCGCTGCGAATGCAGCTTAAGGGTGATCTCGGGATGGATCGCCTGAAAACGGGGCAGAAACTGCTCCTTCCAGAGCGCCTCGTCATCCACGCGCCAGGTTTCCAGCACCAGCTCCTGGGATACCGCCGCCGTACTCAGCCCCCAGACCAGCAGGGCTCTCACAGATTTCCACATCGCCTCTCTCCTACACCTTGAAACGGGCCACCAGACTCTGCTGCTGGCTGGCCAGCCCCGACAACACCTCACCACTGCTCGCCGATACCCGGGACGCCTGCTCGGTCTCGTGAGCCACGTCTGCGATGGCCGCCACGTGCTGGGCCACTCCCTGACTCACCGAAATCTGCTCCGCTGCGGCATAAGCCATGTGATCCGCAATCTCCTTGATGGCCTCCATGCGCGAGGCGATCCCCCCCAGGGCACTTTCGACATCCCGGGTCTGCTGCACACTCTGCTGGGTCTGCTCATGGCTCTGGGCCATCACGCTCGCCACATCGCGGGCGCATCCCTGCAGGTTGTCGATCATCACCTGGATCTCCTGGGTCGCCCCTTGTGAACGGGTAGCCAGCGCCCGCACCTCCTCGGCCACCACGGCAAAGCCCCGCCCGGCCTCCCCGGCACGGGCCGCTTCGATGGCCGCATTGAGGGCCAGCAGGTTGGTCTGTTCAGCCATGCCACGGATCACCTCGAGAATGTTGCCAATGTTGCTGCTGTAGCCTTCGAGCTTGCGGGTGATCGCCATGGCCCCGGCGATGTCGGTCGCCAGTTGCTCGATGCCATCCCGATTGGCCTGCATCAGATGACGTCCGCGCCGGCTCTCGTCATTGGCCTCCCCCACCTCCCGACGAACATGATCGCTCGAGCGCGCCACTTCGGTCGCACTGGTCTCCAGCTCGAAGATGGCGGCCGCCACCTGATCGGTCTGGGCCTTCTGCGCCTGCACCTGCGACATCACCTGCTCGCCGATCTCCGCGGTCTTGCGCGTCTCACTCACCAGATACTCAGAGCCGGTCTGGACCTCCATCAGGAGCGTCTTGGTGTGGTGGGCCAGCTGGTCGATGGAGTTCGCGACCTCACCAAGCTCGTTCCTGGCGGGGTAGCGCACCCGCAGCGTCATGTCCCCTTGTGCCATCAAACCGAGAACCCGATTGATCCGCACCAGCGGCACCTGGATGCTGCGGGCCGTACTCCAGGCAACAATGAGAGCGATGAGCACGGAACACAGGGCCACCATCACGATCCAGGTGCGGGCGCTGTCAACCGCGACGTCGGCACTCAGCCTGTCCTCCTGCATGCTCTGGTTGCTGATGGCGATAAGCCTGTCCAGGACCTCCCCCAGTTGCTGGCTCTGCGCCTCCTGCTGTTCACGCAAGCCATGGAGTTGCTGGCTGATTTGCTGACGGCGCACCAGGGTGGCAATCAGCCCCTTGTCGCCAAATACAAGTTGGGGAATGCGCGCCACATGGCGGGTGAACCTGGCCTTGACGTCATCGGGGACAACAATCCGCTCCAGACGCTGGTTCGCAATGTCGATGTCTTTGGCCAGCACCCCCTGTAGCGCCACCAGATCCGTGTTGCCGTCGGCACGCAGGATCAGCTTGAGATCCCGTGCAATACCGCTGGTGATGAGCTCCGCCTTGTTCTGCAAAGAGCGCCGCCCTGCCGTGTAACGCACCAGCAGGTCTGCCGCCGAACGGTAGTTGTCGTCCAGGTGCAGCAGCTCGCTCCGCATCCGTGCGAGCACCCGTTCCAGCTCGACCGACTCTTCGTGCAGGCTCATCAACTGCTCAGAGATGGTAAACAGCCGGGGGGCCTGGTCGGTGACCCGGGCGAGTTGCCGCTCACTCTCGGTATCGAGTGTCAGGGCCGCGAATGCCTTGATGTGCTGCTCATAGCGGACCTTGTCATGGGCAACACGCTGACGGGACTCGGGGAACGCCGACGTCTCCCGGATGGCGAGATGCGCCAGGCTGTCCCTGTCAGCCATCAGCAACGCGGCGCGCAGCCGGCTGGCGGTCAGGGCCTGAGGCGTCGCCTCCTCGGTCACCTGCTGGAAACGACCGTGAATGGAGGTCGTCTTCAGGTAACTGATGGCCCCGAGCAATAGCAACAGGACCAGCAGCAGCGTAAAGCCCAATCTGATCCGCTGTACGATCGACATCCTTCTCTCCCACCTCTCCCTCCGCATCGGGGCGGAGCCGGTTATCAAGGCACCAGGAGCCCGACAGGCATCCTGGTGCATCTGGCTGACGGCTTATCGACTCAACCTGCCCTGGCAATCGAGCCTGACCACTTCCCCTGAGGCCCCCAGCAGAGAAGCCGGTACCCAGCGTACGGTCGCCATGTCGATGCGTGCCTGTCCACTGGTGCCCAGGATGAAGGGGGTATTGACCTTCGCGAAGTCCATGCCCTCTTCGAGGCAGCGCAGGGGCAGACTCAGGGTCACCCACTTCTGCGGGGGCAACTGGCGCAAGGTCGGAGCAATCTCGATGGACTTGCCGCAGGGCCAGCCACACTGCAGCCCCAGCGTCATGTCCCCCGCTGGCGCCTGCTGCACCCGCAGCGTCACCTGCAGCTCGCTCTCTCCCTTCAGGTAGGTGCGACGATCCGCCCCCTTGACCTGGGTGGTCTGCAACTGGATCGTGGCTCCGGAGTCGACACCCGGCTTGTCCGCCCCGAGGAAGGTGACCGCTCGCGCATCCTGCTGGCGCAGGTAGTCGATGGGCTGAACCTTGATGAAGGTCATCTCGGTCACGCTGTTGCCGGAGACTTCAGTCCCCGTCCAGTTGCTGGCATCCCCCATGCGCAGACGGTGTTCTTCACCCGCCTTTGGCCCGAACAGCTCGAGCACCTTGTCAGCGGCGCTCAGTTTGGCGGGGTCGCTCTCGTTGCAGCCGAAGGTACGATTATCCAGGGTCAGGGTATTGAGGTTGCTGACCCGGGCCGCCACAGGGGAAGGCTTGCCGTAGCTGAGCCCGTAGCCATAGGGGAAGAGCGGTGCGTACTCACCCGCTGGATCCTGCTCGAAGGCTGGACGCTGCCAGCCCGGGATATGGGTGGGCGTGCGATTGATGGTGGTGGCGCACTTGCTGAAGGGCCACGAGAAGGAGAGGCGTCCCTGGAAGTCATGGGCCACCTTGCCCTTGGCATCCCTGAACAGCAGATCGGTGATCCCCTCCCCCTCGGTGCCCGGCAGCCAGGCGGCGACAAAGGCGGAAGAGAGATTGAGCTCCTCATTGACGTAGAGCGGACGTCCGGAGAAAAGCACGGTCACCACGGGGATGCCGGCCGCCTTCAGCCGCTTGAGGGTCAACAGGTCCTCGTGATAGCTGCTCTTGAGATCCCCATAGGCAAGGGTCTTGTTGTCAGGAATGTCGCCGAACCACTCGGCATAGGGATCCTCCCCCATGACCAGGATGGCGACATCGGGCTTGGCTCCCGCAAACTCACCGGATCCCGTGCTCACCTGCACATGATCCGCACCGACGGTGGCGGTCACCGCATCCAGCACGCTCTGGGCACCGGGGAAATCACCGCGCCCGTTCTCGCTGCCTTGCCAGGTCAGGCTCCAGCCCCCCACCTGCTTGCCCAGATCGTTGGCGGCGCTCCCAGCCACCAGCACCCGGCTCTGCCGGCTCAGGGGCAGGATCCTGCCCTCGTTCTTGAGCAGCACCAGCGACTTGCGTACCGCCTCCCGGGCCAGCGCCTTGTGCGTCACGGCACCAAGTTCACCCTGCTTGCCCGCCAGCTCACGGGCCGACGGCATGGGTTTCTCCCACAGCCCGGCCCGCATCTTGACCCGCAGGATACGCGTCACGGCATCGTCGATCCGGCTTATCGGGATCTGCCGGCTCGCCACGCCATCGAGCAGGCTCTGGCGAAACTCCATCCAGTCCTTGCGCGCCGTGACCATGAAGATGTCGACCCCGGCCAGCACCGCAGACAGGCAGCTCCCCATGGTGCAACCGGCGATCTCGCTGTGACCGTTCCAATCAGAGACGACAAGGCCATCAAAGCCCATCTTGCCCTTGAGCACGTCGGTCAGCAGATAGCGGCTGCCGTGCAGCTTGCCGTTGTACTCAACCCCGTCTTCTGGCAGCACGTCGCGGTTGAGCTCGTTGTGCCAGCTATTGAACGAAGCCATCACCACCTGGGCACCGGCATCCAGCCCCGAGAAGTAGCCCACCGCGTGCAGGTTGCGCAGGTCCTCTTCCGAATAGAAGTTCTGACCCCGGTCGACCCCGTTCAGGGTACCGCCGTCCCCCACGAAGTGTTTCACGTTCGAGATGACATGGCGCTGGCCGCGCAGATCCGTCGCGGAACCTTGCAGGCCACGCACCATCTCTCCGGCATAGTGATAGACGATGGCGGGATCTTCGGAATAGCCCTCATAGGTCCGGCCCCAGCGATCATCCCTCGGCACCGCCACCGTCGGGGCGAAGGTCCAATCCAGCCCGGTGGCGGCCACTTCCCGCGCCGTCACCTGGCCGATACGGTAGATGAGATCCGGATCCCGCGCCGCCCCCAGGCCGATATTGTGCGGGAACAGGGTCGCCGCGAAGACGTTGTTGTGGCCGTGCACCGCATCGGTCGCCCACATGAAGGGGATGCGATACCCCCTGCCCTCAAAGCCCGCTTCCGCCGCCTGCCAATAGGTGTCGGCCTGGTGTGCCCAGTCCTGGGCCGACGCGTGTTTGTTGTTGCCGGGCCAGCCCCCTCCCCCGTTGAGGACGGAGCCAATCTTGTAGCGCGTCACCTCCTCAGGTGTCACTTCACGAAAGTCGGGCTGGATCATCTGGCCAACCTTCTCCTCCAGGGTCATCCGGGAGAGCAGAGCCTGGATCTGGCGCTCCATCCCCTCGTCCCTGGCAATGGCGCTGTGGATCTGCGGCCAGGTGGAAAAATAGGGCATGGTCGACAACTCATCCGCCATCCCGGCACTCCAGATGCCGCACCCCACGAATAGGCAGGTCATAGACCTGGTGAGACCTGTAGTTTTACGCATTTTCCTTATGACTCTCCGGATGTTCTCGTTCATCGCCTGGACTCATCGTTCATGGCGAGTCGTCTTGAAAAACAGTCAAATTTGAAATCGATTGCAAGAATATTAAATGGTAAACAGAAATCTCTTCGTCATTCCAGCAGTATCTTTGTCATGCCATGACAAAGATCCCGCTGAAAGAGAAAATAGTGATGCAACTCACAAACTCGGGGGCGTGCATCATCAGCAGAATACCCAGGAAGGAACAGAGAGAACGGGTAGGCCCATGTCAGAAAGATCAACAAAATAAAATTAAAACAATAATTTAAATGCAATCCACCACATTGATTTGCCGCATGATCTGCCTGGAACGACACCGATATGGCCAAACGGCCGGGGAGTCAGAGGAATGTTGAAAGGATTCAGTGGAATTCAATTCAAGTGCATGAATATATCAATAAACGAAAATTTGCCGTCTCCATCACATTTCATAAAAGCAAACTTGATCTGCCAAAAAATTTACTGTTACCTGAATCGTGAAATCGATTTCCAATCAGGAATTGTGTGTGAATCTTGACAGTGAAATGCGGGCCGCAGGATGACTCGGTCATTTTCTGCGTGAGTGCGAAAATCGACGCCATTATTTCCGTCTGTGATCAAAGGGGTAACAATGAAAACATCTCGGCTTAGTGCCCTGACGCTTGCCATGTCTTGCGTCATTGGCTTGCATGGCTGCTCCCTGCCCAGCGCAGGGGCATCTGGTTCAGGTACCTCCTCGGCATCTGCCGGGCCTGTGGGTGAATTGCTGACCAATGGGGGCTTCCAGGGAACCGATGGATGGTGGACGGCCGGGGGGACCCTGAACGCCGAGAACCAGATGGGCTGTATCACCTTCACCGAGTCGGGCTCCAATCCTTGGGATGTCATCCTGGGTCAGTCCAATCTCGGCCTGGTGCAGGGGCAAACCTACAAACTCCATTTCACTGCCATGGCCAAGAGCGACATCAACGTCAAGGCCCTGATCCAGCATGATGGCGCCCCCTACACCAACTACATGGTGCAGGACCTCGCCCTCGGCAGCACGCCCAAACCGTTCGATATCCAGTTCACACCTTCTGCCACTGACGAGAAGACCCAGTTCCAACTTCAGATGGGCACCCAGACACCGACCACTGTCTGTATCGGTGAAGCCACGCTATCGGGCCCCTCCTTGATCAAGAAATCGGAGCTGGGCAGCGTGCGCGTCAACCAGGTCGGCTATCTGAGCAAGGCTCTGAAACGGGCGACCATCGCCACCGACAGCAAGGACTCGCTCCCCTGGACCCTGCGCAATGCCCAGGGTGAGACCATCGCGGAAGGCAAGACCACGCCCTTTGGCCTGAATGCCGCATCCGGCGAGAACGTGCAGATTGCCGACTTCAGTCAGGTCACCACCCCGGGCACAGGCCTGGTACTGGAGGTCGCCGGCCAGAAGAGTCATCCATTCAGCATCGGCGATGACATCTATCACACCATGAAATTCGATGCCCTCTCCTTCTTCTATCAGCAGCGTAGCGGCATCGACATCGAAGCCAAATATGTCCAGCGCCCCGACCTTGCTCGCCCGGCAGGACACAAGCCCGAGAACGTAACCTGCTTCAACAAGCAGGACGCCAAGGGCAACCAGTGGCCTGGCTGTGACTTCACGCTGGATGTGACCGGCGGCTGGTACGACGCTGGCGATCAGGGCAAGTACGTGGTCAACGGGGGGATCTCGGTATGGACCTTGATGAACCTTTATGAACGGGAGCAGCTGGCGAAAGAGGGTGACAAGAGCGCCTTTGCCGACGGCAAGGTCAAGATCCCGGAACAGCACAACGGCTACAACGATCTGCTGGACGAGTCCCGCTGGATGATGGAGTTCTTCCTCGCCATGCAGGTGCCCGAAGGCAAGAAGGCCTGGGTGCCGGTAGGCGATCAGTCCAAGCAGCTCGACAGCCTGAAACTGACCGAGATCGATGCCTCCGGCATGGTCTTCCACAAGGTCGCCGACGAAGCCTGGACCGGGATGCCGCTCCCGCCCCACAAGGATCCACAACCCCGTTTCCTGAGCCACCCCAGCACGGCTGCGACTCTGAACCTGGCGGCCACCGCCGCCCAGTCCGCTCGCGTATGGAAGGATCTGGATCCGGCCTTCGCACAGCGCAGCCTGCAGGCAGCGGAACGAGCCTGGAAGGCGGCCAACCGCCATCCGGACGTCTATGCCTATGACAACTTTGTGGGATCCGGTCCCTATGATGACACCAACCTGAAGGACGAATTCTACTGGGCTGCCGCCGAGCTGTTTGCCACCACCGGCAAAGCCGAGTACAAGCAGGCCGTCCAGCAGTCCCCTCTCTATCTGGCCGCCCCCAAGGGGGATCGTAGCGCAAGCGGTGATCTCTACTGGCAGGATCTAAGCAGCGCAGGGACCATCACGCTGGCCATGGTGCCTAACAAACTGGGCAAACAGGAAGTGGAGAAGGCGCGCGCCGCTATCATCGCCGCAGCTGACGGCTACCAGAAGAGCGTGGTGACGGAGGGTTACCTTATCCCCTATCAGGCGACCGAATACCCCTGGGGCTCCAACTCCAACCTGATGAACCGCAGCATCTTCCTCGGGTTGGCCCATGACTTCACGGGAGAGCGCAAATACCTGCAGGCCATGTCCGATGCCATGGACTATGTGCTCGGCCGCAACCCCCTCGACCAGTCCTATGTGTCGGGCTACGGCAGCCGTCCGCTGAAGAATCCGCACCACAGGTTCTGGGCTCACCCCATCGACCCCGCGTCTCCCCTGGTTCCGCCAGGTGTACTCTCGGGCGGACCGAACTCCATCAACTTCAGCGATCCCGTTGCCTCCACCCTCAAGGGCAAGTGTACCGGCCAGACCTGCTGGAAAGATGAGATTGGTGCCTGGACGCTGAACGAGGTCACCGTCAACTGGAATGCCCCCTTCTTCTGGACGGTCAGCGTACTGGATGAAGGTGGATTGACCCGCTGATCACCCTTCCAATGCTCCGTCCCCGTGACGGAGCATTGTTTTACTCCCCTGCCGACCTTGCCCAGGACAGCTCCCGCACCGGTCGCCACCCTCCGCTTTACGTTTCCCTTTTCCCTTTTCCCTTTTCCGTCATCATTCAGAGGCTGACGGCAGCAGAACCCTCTCTTATCGATCATTTCATTGCATCTGACCGCACCTTCGCAACCCTGCCTTTTACATGTCCGTCTCTTGGCCACCTTATTTGCGCATCCACTTGATCCCTCATTTGCCATCAGATTTGCTGACGCCATCTGGGCATCACCTGCTCCCAGCCTCTTCTACAGTGCCCCCCGCGCGAAGAAGGCGGGAAAGCAGGATACCCGGCTCCTGAATCGGGTTTCGTGACCCTCAGCGAGAACCACAAGGCAACCCCAGGCTGAGCCCGCCATCTGAGCAAGACACTGTACAGAGCCCCTTAGCCGCCACCATGACCCCCTGCCACCAGGGGGTGAAGGAGCACGGCGATGGGCTCGGTTATCCAGGATTGCTGGCATGGGCGCCGGATCGGCACCATGCAGAAAGCGCCCCCTGCATCATGCAGGGGGCAGGGGCAGGGGCAGGGGCAGGGGCAGGGGCAGGGGCAGCATGAAAACCACGACAGATTTGAAATCGATATTTCAAAATACCAAGTCGAATAAACATGGCGCAAACCACATTATAAAAACAATTACAATTAACTGATAAATAACGATATTTTATTTTTTCAACCTTATACCAGATATCCATCAAGTGATCGAGATCACAATTACAAAACCCGATTCGTGAAATCGATTTCCCACATTGTTGCATCGATCTATAGTGAGCCCAGCTTAATAACTGAGGAATGATCATGAAAAAAATCATGTTGTGCTGCTCTGCCGGGATGTCCACCAGCCTGCTGGTGAAAAAAATGCTGGTAGAAGCCGAAAAACGGGGCCTGGCTGCCGAGATCAAGGCTTTTGGCGCATCGGAGTTCGATGACCAGATGCCCCATTACCAGGTGGTCTTGCTGGGACCGCAGATCAAGTACATGCAACCGGAGTTGCAAGCCAAGGCGGCGGCTCACGGCATCAAGGTACAACCTATCGACATGATGGATTACGGCATGCAGCGCGGCGACAAGGTGCTGGACTACGCCCTGTCCCTGATTGGTTAAGCGTGCTCACAAGGAAGGACACACACTATGAGTTCACTCTATGGGATGCTGGTCAAGTTGATCGAACAACGGATCGGCCCATTGGCAGGAAAACTGGGCCAGCAACGCTATGTTCTGGCCATCCGTGACGGTTTTATTGCCGCGCTGCCGTTCATGATCGTCGGCAGCTTCATGCTGGTCTTCATCTTCCCACCCATCTCCAGCGAAACCACCTGGGGCTTTGCCAGAGCCTGGCTCGATTTTTCCAACACCTATCGTGCCGAACTCATGTTGCCCTTCAACATGAGCATGGGGCTGATGACAGTCTTCATCTCGGTGGGCGTCGCATCCAGCCTGGCCAAGCAGTACTCCCTGGACCCCATCACCACGGGCCTGCTGTCGCTGATGTCGTTCATGCTGGTGGCGGCCCAATACAAAGACGGCACCATCTCCACCCAGTATTTCTCAGGTCAGGGCATCTTTACCGCACTCATTTGTGCCATCTATTCGACCGAGGTCTACGCCTGGCTCAAGCGCAACAACATCACCATCCGTCTGCCCGAGCAGGTGCCGATGGGAGTGGCGCGCTCCTTCGAGGTGCTGATCCCGGTCCTGGCGATTATCCTGACCCTGCACCCCTTCAACATGCTGCTGCAGGAAACCACTGGCATGATCCTGCCCGAGGCGATCATGTCCATGCTCAAACCGCTGGTGGCGGCTTCCGACAGCCTGCCTGCCGTCTTGCTGGCTGTGCTGTTGTGCCAGATCCTCTGGTTTGCCGGCATCCACGGCACCATGATCGTCACCGGCATCATGAACCCCTTCTGGATGGCAAACCTGGCCAGCAACCAGGCCGCATTGGCCGCCGGCCAAGCCATTCCCCACACCTTCCTGCCCGGTTTCTGGGATCATTTCCTCTTTATCGGCGGCGTGGGCTCCACCTTGCCACTGGCATTCCTGCTGATGCGCAGCCGCGCCGTGCACCTGCGCACCATAGGGCGAATGGGCGTGGTCCCCGGGTTCTTCAACATCAACGAGCCGATCCTGTTTGGTGCTCCCATCATCATGAACCCGGTCTTCTTCCTGCCCTTCATCCTGGTGCCGGTGATCAACGCCATCCTGGCCTGGTTCGCGGTGGATCTGGGTCTGGTTGAGAAGGTCGTGATGCTGACCGCATGGACCACGCCGGCCCCCATCGGCGCCTCCTGGGCGACCAACTGGGCCTTCAGTCCGGTCATCATGTGCTTCATCTGCATGGGGATCTCCGCCCTGATGTATTACCCCTTCGTGCGGGCTTACGAACGCACCCTGCTCAAGCAGGAAGCCGAGACGGCTGAAGCGGAAGAAGCTGCCAGATCAGAAAAAGCAGACACAATCACACCGATTCAGAGTCAGGCGTAAGCGCCAGGCGTGCGGGCGCCACTCCGCCTGCACGCCGGTCATCAAGAGGAAACTGCAATGCAATATACATTCCCCGAAGGCTTCTGGTGGGGTAGCGCCTCGTCGGCCGCACAATCGGAAGGGGCTGCCAATGTGGGCGGCAAGGCACCAACCATCTGGGATCACTGGTTCGAGACGGAGCCACACCGTTTCCATGGTCAGGTTGGCCCGGCCAACACCTCCACCTTCTACGATCGTTATCGTGAAGACATCGCATTGATGGAACAGATTGGCCACAACAGCTTCCGCACATCCATCTCCTGGGCCCGGTTGCTGCCGGATGGCCACACCGTCAACCAGGAGGCCGTCGACTTCTACAACAAGGTTATCGATGAGCTGCTGGCCAAGGGGATCAAACCCTTCATCGGCCTGTTCCACTTCGACATGCCGATGTACTGGCAGGAGCAGGGGGGCTGGGAGAGCCGCGAAACCGTGGCGGCTTATGCCGAGTACGCAGCGCTCTGCTTCAAACTGTTCGGTGATCGCGTCGCCTGCTGGATGACCTTCAATGAACCCGTTGTAGTAGTGGAAGGAGGGTATCTGTATGACTTCCATTACCCGAACCAGATGGACTTCAAACGGGCAGCCCAGGTGGCCTATCACATGATGCTGGCCCACAGTCTGGCGGTGAAGCGTTATCGCACACTCTCCCTGCCCGGCCAGATCGGCATCGTCCTGAACCTGACCCCCTCCTATCCGCGCTCTTCAAACCCGGCAGACTTGAAGGCCTCGTTCATTGCCGACCTGTTCTTCAACCGTGCCTTCCTCGATCCTGCGGTGAAGGGGGTTTATCCCCAGGAGCTGATCGATATCCTGCGCGAGCACGATCAGATGCCCGTGGTGCAAAGCGGCGACTGCGAACTGCTGGCCGCCGGCAAGATCGATCTGCTCGGCATCAACTACTACCAGCCGCGGCGAGTGAAGGCACGCATGACGGCCATCAACCCGGACTCCCCTTTCCTGCCTGACTGGTTCTTCGAGAATTACGAGATGCCAGGCCGCAAAATGAACCCTTATCGCGGCTGGGAAATATATGAGCGCGGTATTTATGACATATTGATCAACCTGCGAGATAACTATGGAAATATCCCAAGCTATATCTCCGAAAATGGTATGGGTGTCGAAGGGGAGCACAGATTCATTGGTGAAGATGGTCAGGTAAAAGACGATTATCGTATCGACTTCATTCGCGGCCACCTCCAGTGGATTCATACCGCCATTGCCGAAGGAAGTAATTGCCGTGGTTATCACCTGTGGACCTTTATTGACAACTGGTCCTGGATGAATGCCTACAAGAACCGTTATGGATTCATCAGCCTTGATTTGGAAAGCCAGCAGCGCACCGTCAAGAAAAGTGGTGAATGGTTCGCCAACGTCTCTCGTAATAATGGATTTTAAGGAGTCATAAATGATGGATCTTGAAGAAGCAGTCATGGGCATCATCGTCAATGCCGGCCAATCTCGCAGTCTCTGTTTCGAAGCCCTGCGTCAGGCTCGTGCTGGCCAGTTCAGCGAAGCGGATGCCTTGCTGCTCCAGGCCACCGACGCGGGGAAGGCTGCCCATGCCGTACAAACCAAACTGATTGAAGCCGATGAGGGCGAAGGCAAGACCAAGATGACACTGGTCATGGTACATGCCCAGGATCACCTGATGACCTCCATTCTGTGCCGCGAACTGGCCACCGAACTGGTCGAGATCTATCGCCGCCAAGCCAGCTGACTTTAACTCATCGGATCGGGAGTCCGTGCTTTTGCCACCGTTATATACGGTGGCTTTTTTTATTCTGGTTATACCAGCCAGCCGTCATGTATTTCATACCTTTCTCAGGCAATTTCAAAAATATGAAACTGTCATGACGCGATACCAGTATAAGTTTCAATATCTGTTTATGGCTATTCTGATGCTGCTTGTAGTCATCAATAAAACACTCATTAATAAACACACAGGAATGTGGATAATATGCGTAAACTTGGACTGATGTCAGTATTGCTGATGGCGGGAGGATTATATTCCACTCAGGCATCGGCATGGTGGTGGAGCAATCAGGATTGGCAGGTCTCTGATGGTTGGCGCAATGGCGGGTCAGAATTCGACTGCACCTGGCGCGCCGCCAACGTCTGGATGGAGTCCGGCACGGCCATCCTCCATGCGAAATCCGACAAAGGGAACAAGAGCTGTGCTGAGCTGCGAACCTACAACTACACCCGCAAGGGTCGTTATGAGGTGCAGATGCAGGCAGGATCGGTGCCCGGCACCATCAGCTCCTTCTTTACCTATACCGGAGATGCAGGCACCAGCTCTCACTATGAAGTCGACATCGAGCTGATGGGGGGCACCAACCTGCTCCATACCAACGTCTGGATCCAGGGGCGTCAGTATCCCCAGGACATCGACCTGGGCAAGTACGGTATCTCCATCTGGAACATGGAGCGCTACGCCTTCAACATCGACGAGGCGGGAGTCACCTGGCAGGTCTTCAGCCGCACCCAGAACAAATGGGTGAGCGTGCGCCGCGAGAGCCGCCCCGTCACCAGCTGGATGCAGACGTTTGTGAATAACTGGATCAGCGCCAACCCGAGCTTCCCGCCCAGTTCCTACAACGGCCAGCCCGTCTACGCCAAATACAAGTACGCCAATGTGACGCCCTGGGAGTGATCGCGATGGTCAACTAAATCCGGGCACACGGCGGCATACCCAAAACCGAAGACACAAAAAAGCCCAACTGAATAAATCAGTTGGGCTATATAGATGGCGGAGGAGGTGGGATTTGAACCCACGGATGGTCGCCCATCGCCGGTTTTCAAGACCGGTGCATTCAGCCGCTCTGCCACCCCTCCGCAGCAGTGCGACGCATATTACCCATGCCCCCAGCCCTTGTAAATCCCCACTCCGTTTGTTTGCCCATTTATTGGGCTATCTGGCGCACAAAACCGGCAAAACCGCTGCAAACCGTGCTTTTTCAAGCGGATGGCTTGACTTGAAAACAGACTCACCCACTATAGGGGCCACTACCACATCCCCAGCAAGATGGACTTATGAGAATCAAACATGCCCTGTTCGCCGCCCTGACCGGCGCGACCCTGCTTGCGGCGCCCGTGCAGGCGAGCGAGCTGACCAAGAGCGATGTCGAGCAGATCGTGCGCGACTATCTGGTCAAGAATCCGGAGATCCTGGTCGAGATGTCCAACGCCCTGCGTGCCAAGCAGGAGAGCCAGCAGGCCGAGAACGACAAGACGCTGATAGAAGCCCATGCCAAGCAGCTCTTCGCCAACCAGGATCCCGAGAGCGGCAATCCCAAGGGCAGCCTGACGGTGGTGGAGTTCTTCGACTACAACTGCGGCTACTGCAAGCGCGCTCATCCCCTCATTCAGCAACTGCTCTCTGAGGACAAGGAGATCCGCTACATCTACAAGCAGTTCCCCATCCTGAGCGAAACCTCCTACTACGCCGCCCGCGCGGCGCTGGCGGTGAAGCTCGGCCAGCCCGACAAATACCAGGCCTTCCACGACAAGCTGTACGCCCATCAGGGACCCCTCTCCGACGAAGCCCAGGTGAAAGACGTCGCCAGAGCCGCCGGCGTGGACTGGAGCAAGGTCGAGGCGAAGATCAAGGACGGCAGCATCGATCAGAATCTGGGTACCAACCGGGCGCTGGCCGAAGCCATGGCCATTTCCGGCACCCCAGCCTTCATCATCGGCGATCAGATCCTGCGCGGCGCACCGCGGGATCTGGCCAGCCTCAAGGCCATCATCAAGGATGTCCGCGCCGGCAAGAGCATTCAGTAACCCGCGCGTTGTTCATGAAAAAACGCCCCGGCATGCCGGGGCGTTTTGCTGTTCAGGCTGCAAACCATCAGGCCTGATGGGCCGTCGCGAGACGCTGTCAGCAAGGCGAAGAGCAGCGCTGGGACCCGAGTCTATATGAATAAATGAGGTTCCCGAGCAGCCCATGACCCTTGATCACGGCTTCGCAGCAGGGCCATAACCGTTCGGGTTCTGGCTTTGCCAGCGCCAGGTATCGATCATCATCTGCTCCAGACCCCGCTCGGCCTGCCAGCCCAGCTCGTCACGGGCCAGGGCCGGTTCAGCCCAGCACTCGGCAATGTCGCCGGGGCGACGGGGCTTGATCTGGTAGGGAATGGCACGGCCACTGGCTGCCTCGAACGCCTTGACCATCTCCAACACGGAATAGCCCTGACCGGTGCCGAGGTTATAGGTGAAGACGCCGGTATCACTCTTGATGCGGGCCAACGCTTTGAGGTGACCGATGGCGAGATCCACCACGTGGATATAGTCGCGCACCCCGGTGCCGTCCGGGGTCGGATAGTCGTTGCCAAAGACCCCCAGCTCCTTGAGCTTGCCCACGCCGACCTGACTGATGTAAGGCAGCAGGTTGTTGGGGATGCCGTTGGGATCTTCACCGATGAGGCCGCTCTCGTGAGCCCCCACCGGGTTGAAGTAGCGCAGCAACACAATGGCCCAGCGAGGATCGGATTTGGAGAGGTCACGCAGGATCTCTTCGACCATCAGCTTGGAGCGGCCATAGGGGTTGGTGGCGCTGGTGGGAAAATCTTCCCGCAGGGGGACCGAGGCCGGATCCCCATAGACGGTGGCCGAGGAGCTGAACACCAGCCGGAACACGCCGGCCCTGGCCATCTCTTCGCACAGCACCAGGGTGCCGGTCACGTTGTTCTGATAGTAGGTGAGCGGGATCTGGCCGGATTCCCCCACCGCCTTGAGGCCGGCGAAGTGGATCACGGATGCTATCCTGTGTTCGGCAAACAGCCGTTGCAGGCAGGCTCTGTCCAGAATGTCCCCTTCCACGAAGGTGACCGGCTTGCCGGTGATCCGCTCGACCCGCTTGAGAGACTCGGGGGAGGCGTTGGAGAGGTTGTCCAGTACTACGACCTGCTGCCCGGTACTAAGCAGCTCGACCAGGGTGTGGGAACCGATGTAACCGGCTCCCCCCGTCACCAGAATTGTCATTTTTTATCCCGTACTTTGCTGAAACTGGGGTTGAGTCTACCCGCACGACCCGCCCGGGAAAAGCTCGGGATACCAATGACGCCCGTCAATACTCCAGGCTCACATCCCCTCTGGCGGTGCAGGAACAGGCCAGCGCCACCCCGTGCTCGAGGTCCTGCGCGCTCAGGGTCATCACGCTCTGTCGCTCGATTTCGCCTTCCGTGGTGCAGCGACAGGCGCCGCACACCCCGGCGCGGCAAGCGGCCATCATGGTCTCCCCCGCCCCCTCCAGTGCCGCCAGCAGGGTCTGACCCGGCAGTATCTTCACTTTCTTGCCGCTCTTTTTGAGGGTCAGCCAGAAGTGGTCGCTATCGGCCGCAACTGGCGCCGCGCCCGATGTAACAGCAGGCAGGCCGAACGACTCCTGGTGCAACTGCGCTGCCGGCAGTCCCAGCTCCGCCAGCATGGTGCAGACTGCGGTCATGTAGGGGGCAGGCCCGCACAGATAGACATGGCGGCTCAAGAGATCCGGCGCCAATTCCTTGAGCATCCCCGGTGTGAGCCGGCCAACCCAGGGATGAGCCGTTGGCGCCTCTTCCCCTACTTTCTCCAGCACTAAAGCATGGCGCACACCGGCATGAGCCTCGGCCAGCGAAGCCAGTTCCCTTGCGAAGATCACATCCCCGGGGGTTCTGGCGCTGTGAATAAAGCGAATGTCTGCATCCGGCCGTTTGGCCAGCTTGTCGCGCAGCATGGCCCACATGGGGGTTATGCCGGAGCCGGCGCTGAGCAGCAGCGGCCGCTCGCAGGGGAGCGCGGTCAGGTGGAAATCGCCGAAGGGGCCGTCTACCCGGATCTCGTCCCCCACTTGCAAGCTCTGGTGCAGATGGTGAGAGACCAGCCCCACATCCTTGATGGTGACCTGCCAGAAAGGATCCTGCGGGCTGGAGGAGAGGGTGTAGGCGCGGCAGTGGGGCTGGCCGTCAATCATCGTGTGCAGGGTGACGCACTGGCCGGCCAGCACGGAGGGCAGGTCGCCAGCCAGGGGTTCAAATTGCCAGCTCGCCACGTCGTGGGTCTCTGCCCGGCGGGCTATACAGCGCAGGCTCAAAGAGGTGGAGGTCATCGCAAGGCTCCTCTTGCTCGGAAATAGCGTTGAAAAAAGGCGAGCCATCAGGCTCGCCAAAGGCTTACAACATGCTGAGCGTGTAAGGCTGTATCTTTGCTCAGGCCGCCAGGATCTCGGCGAGATCCGCGTCTGCCGTGGTGGTTCCTTTCAGGCCGAACTGCTCCTCCAGCACCTTGAGCAGGGCCGGGGTGAGGAAGGCCGGGGCGGTCGGGCCGGTGCGGATGTCCTTCACACCGAGCGCCAGCAGGGTGAGCAAAATGACGATGGCTTTTTGCTCGAACCAGGAGAGCACCAGGGTCAGGGGCAGATCGTTGACGCCGCACTCGAACGCGTCGGCGAGCGCCAGGGCCAGCTGGATGGCGGAGTAGGCATCATTGCACTGACCCACGTCCAGCAGGCGCGGAATGCCGCCGATATCGCCGAAATCGAGCTTGTTGAACTTGTACTTGCCGCAGCCCAGGGTCAGCAGCAGGCTGTCCTGCGGGATCGCCTTGGCAAACTCGGTGTAGTAGGCGCGCTCGGCACGGTCACCGTCACATCCCCCCACCAGGAAGAAGTGGCTGATTTCGCCAGCCTTGACCTTGTCGATCACTGCGGGAGCGGCCTGCATCAGGGCGTTGCGGGCAAAACCGATGGTGATGAAGTGCTCGAGCTCAACGTGCTTGAAGCCTTCCAGCGCTTGTGCCTTGGCGATAACGGCAGAGAAATCTTCCCCTTCCAGATGAGTCACGCCCGGCCAGCCGACGATGGAGCGAGTGAAGATGCGATCCGAGTAGTTGCCCACGTTCGGGTCGATGATGCAGTTGGAGGTCATCACCACGGCGCCCGGGAAGTTGGCAAACTCCTTCTGCTGGTTCTGCCAGGCAGAGCCGTAGTTGCCCACCAGGTGCGGGTACTGCTTGAAGAAGGGGTAGGCCAGGGCCGGCAGCATCTCGCCGTGGGTGTAGACCTTGATGCCAGTGCCCCGGGTCTGCTCCAGGATGAGCTTAAGATCCACCATGTCGTGACCGGAGACCAGAATGCACTTGCCCGGTACCGGAGTGACGCGTACCTGGGTCGGCTCGGGGTGGCCGAAGGCGGTGGTTTCACCGAGATCCAGCATCTCCATGATCTTGAAGTTCAGCAGGCCGATCTCCATGGCGCACTTGAACAGGGGATCCAGATCGCAGGGATCCGTGCCGAGCCAGCTCATGATGCGATGGAATTCGGCGGCGACCCCGGCATCCTGCTGATCCAGCACCCGGGCGTGTTCCATGTAGGCGGCGGCGCCCTTGAGGCCGTAGAGGCAGAGCAGGCGCAGCCCCATGATGTCTTCGTTGACCTCGTTCTTGCCCCGGTTGACCGCGGTCTGCGGCGCTTGGGCAAGCTGGGCCAGCAGATCGGCACCCGGCTCGAAGCGGGCGGCAGCGGGCAGTGCATCGGCCTGTACCGCCAGCGGTGCCAGCTTGGCGGCCAGTTGCTGGCGATAGGCCAGCGCCTGGTTGACGTAGGCGACGATGCGAGCGGAGTCGAAGTTGACGTTGGTGAGGGTGGCAAAGAACGCCTTGGGCACGAAAGCGTCTATTTCGCTGTCGACGATGCCGTGCTCGCGGGCCGCCAGGGCCCAGGCGCTGAGCCCTTGCAGGGTATAGATCAGCACATCCTGCAGATCAGAAGTTTCAGCCGTCTTGCCGCACATGCCTTGTGCATAGGCGCAGCCGTTGCCTGCCGGGGTACGAATTGTCTGTTCACATTGCACACAAAACATCATGTCTCTCCTAATTGGACATTTCAGTTATCTGTTTTGTGGCGATTCTATTCCCCTCCTGGAAAACTTAATAGGCATTCAATTTACCAATTAACATTTCATTGATGCAGATCAAATAGAAAAAAGCCGCCCAAATCGGGCGGCAAGCGGGTGGGAAATCAAGGAGAGACAACTCGGGTTTGCAACAACAGGGGCAATGATACGGGCCGGAGCATGGGCAGCCGGCCCCAGATTCATCAGGCCAGATAGGCGCGCAGCATCCAGACCAGTTTCTCCTGCTGCTGCACATAGTCGGAGAGGATGGACGCAGTCCCTTCATCACCGGCATCGGCGGCCTGACCCAGGATGCGACGCTGGGCGACCAGCAGTTCGCGGAAGCTCGCCAGCAGGGATTCCACGCAGGCACGACCGTCATGCAGCCCCTTCTGCTCGGGGATGGCAGACACCTGGATGTAGTCGCTGAAGCTGTGCAAGGGCACACCATCCAGGGTCAGAATGCGTTCGGCCAGGGCATCGACTTTCAGCAGCAGGTCGTTGTAGATCTCTTCGAATTTCAGGTGCAGCTCGAAGAACTGGTTGCCGCGGATGTTCCAGTGGAAGCCACGGACGTTCATGTAGAGGATCTGGTAGCTGGCCAGCAGCTTGTTGAGCTCGGCGGCCAGGGCTTGTGATTGAACGGTATCAAGACCAATGGGGCTCTTCATGATTCACCTCCAGGTGGTAAGCATTATCGGGAACGGAGACAGCTTATCCAGAAGCAGACTCAAAGGACAATCGTCTGTGCCTTGCCGATCCATAGCCAATGGCTATCGTCGGCAAAAAATGCACCGGCTTTCATTGCTCAAGCCGTTCGATATAGAGGATCACCTCGCCGAGATGAATGCCGAACTTGCTGATCTTCGCGCGGTTGATCAGGCGATCGTCGTCCAGCAGATACATCCAGTCATCAAAGCTCACCCTCACCACGCTCTCATCCGGCAGAGCCAGATCGAGTTGATAACGCCAGTTGAGGGCAAAGCCCTCTGTCTTGCCTACCGCCTCCCCCACCACGTCTGAAGCCGTGCCGCGCCAGTGGCCATCCGCTCCCTTGCTCAAAAACCAGGTGCGGGTCTGCCGACGGCCATCATCGAAGTAAAACTGCTCGAACAGCTCTCCCTTGCCCTCTCGCCAGTGCCCCTGCATCTCGACCCGAAAGCGACTGGTCACTTCGCCGCTGCGGTCCGTCACCAGGCCGTGGGCCACCAGCTTGCCATTGAAGAAACGGGCGAGATCCCAACCCGGCCGGGAGCCGCGATAATCGTCAAGACCCGCGCCGCAACCAGAGAGCCACAGCAGGGGTAGCAACCAGGCAAGACGCCACCAGGAAGAGAACTTCATGGAATACTCCATCAGGATTGGCCGCGCAGGCGGCGTGTCAGGGCGGGATCCCGGCTGTCGTCAGTCAGCCAGATGGCAAGAAACGCGGGGGCGAAGGCGGGATCATCGAGAGAGCCAAGGAGGCGATCTCGCAACCAGAAGTGGCCCGCTCCCTGCTCGTCCACATAAAAAACCAGCTTGTCGCCGGGGGCGACATCCGGCCAGAGCGTGGCCAGTCGAGCCAGCCAGCGTTGGCGCTCACTCTCGCTGCCAAGGCCGAGCCGCTGCCACTCGGCGGCGGTCGCCTCCAGCAAATCCTGGCGCTCGATGGCCCTCGCGTAGGTAATGCTGAGGGCCTGCGGGTAGCGCCCCGGCTGATAGCGGCCGCTCTCGCTGTAGAAGGTGGCGTCATAGAGCTTGAACCAGAGCCAGCGCATCTCCCCCTGTCCCACGGTGCGCAGCCCCTGCCAGGGGGCGGCAACGCTCTGGGCGGTCGCAAACAGTGGCAGGCTCAAGGCCGCCAGCAGCAGGCTAGTTCCACCCCATGTGCCAACGGGCGGGATCCTCCAGTTCATGCCAGTCCATCTCCTGTTCCTGCAGGGTGTTGATATCCTGCATCACCACGCTCGCCAGATGCCCCTGGGCATCGCGCTGGCAGGCCACCACCAGGTAGAAACGCTCGGCCAGCTCGCACTGGCCATCCCTGGTCCACTTGGAAAACAACAAGGTGTCGGTCGAAAAGGTGTTCATCTCGTCTCACCCTCCAGCTTGACCGTTACCCACAGGAGTACGGGTAACCACCACATCCAGATCACCGCCAGCAGCACTGCGCTTGTCCAGATGCCCCAGGGTAAGTTTACTGCCCCCATGGCGGCCCCCGCCATATAGGAGGAGGCGCCCCCCACCATGCCGAACAGCCCCTGTTGCCAGCGCGGCAAGGGGCGAAGCCAGCGAAGGCCGTGGGAGAGGGTCAGGGAGAAACCGCACCAGAGCAGCAACAGCCAGAGCGGAAAACCGGACGGAAAGTGAAACAGGCCGAGGCGCCAGAGCAGGATGTCGAGCAGGCAGCCTGCCAGGGCGACCGGGATGAGGCGCCAGTCCTGCCCGCGGCGGGGGGAGAAGATGAAATGGAGCAGCAGCATCCCGAGCAGCGGGCCCGGTTGCTGCCATGTCACCGCCAGCAACCAGTAGAGGTTGAATCCCAGCAGGTGGGCCCACTGCCACATGATCAGCGACCGCTTGCCGGCAAGTCCCCGGACCAGCCATGGGGCCCCGGCTTGGCAGCCTCCAGTTGCACCAGGCTGATGGCCCGCTCCCAGAACCCCCCTTCACAGTAGGCGAAGTAGAAGTGCCAGAGCCGGATGAAATCCTGGCTGTAACCGAGCTTGGGCAGCTCCGGGGCCAGCGCCAGGAAGCGTTCGCACCAGTGGGCCAGGGTACGGGCATAGTGGTGGCCGTGATCGTGCAGCCGTACCAGCTGCATGTCGGTCTCCCGCGCCAGCAGACCCGCCATCTGGGAGACGCAGGGCAGGCAGCCTCCCGGGAAGATGTAGCGCTGGATGAAGTCCACCCCGCGCAGATACTGGGCGTGGCGCTGATCGGCGATGGTGATGGCCTGGATCAGCAGGCGTCCGCCGGGCTTGAGCAGGCGCGACAACTGGCGGAAATAGTCGGGCAGGAAGGCGTGCCCCACCGCCTCGATCATCTCGATGGAGACCAGCTTGTCATAGCGTCCCTCCAGCTTGCGGTAATCCTCCAGCAGCAAGGTGATGCGATCCCCCAGCCCCTCCCGCTCGATCCACGCCTTGGCATAGTCGTGCTGGGCCCGGGAGATGGTAGTGGTGGTGACCCGGCAGCCGTAGTGACGGGCCGCATAGACGGCGAGACCGCCCCAGCCGGTGCCTATCTCCAGCAGGTGGTCGTCCGGCCCCAGCTCAAGCCGCTCACAGATGGTGCGCAGCTTGGCCTGCTGCCCCTCCTCCAGGGTGGCGTCCGGGTGGGGATAGATGGCGCTCGAATACTGCATGTGATCGTCGAGAAAGCCCTGATAGAGGGTGTTGCCAAGGTCATAGTGGGCGGCGATGTTGGCGCGCGAACCGGTCAGGGTATTGCGATTGAACCAGTGGCGCACCTTGTTGAACGGGAAACTGAGCCAGCCGAGGCGCCGTTCCAGGGCGTCGAGCAACAGCAGATTGCGGGCCAGCAAGCGCACCAGCGCCACCGGATCCGGGCTGGTCCAGAGACCCTCCACCCAGGTCTCTCCTGCGGCGATACTGCCCCCCAGCAGCAGGCGGCGATAAAACACCGGATCCTGCACCACCAGCTCGGCATGCAGGTCGCTGCCCGCCTTGCCGAAACGGTGGCACTCGCTGCCGTCGTGGAGCACCAGCTGGCCCTGCTCAAGGCGCGCCAGCAATTTGAGCAGCAGTTGCTTGGCCCCCTTGTCGATGAAAGAGGCAGAGAGGGTTGATTGAGCAAGTTCCATTAGCGGCTCTCCGAATGGGTCAAGAGTGGGGTCGTTCGGTTGGGATGAACCCGCACCATGGGCTGCTGACAACACCAGGAAGCGGAATTAAACGGGTGTGTCAGCGTCACGGGCGGCTCTCCGGATGGGTGAAGACGGGGGTGCGTTTGATAAAAAGGCGCAGGGCCTGCCAGTAGATCCCGAGCAGCACCTTCAGGGTCATCCAGGGCCAGCGAGCCAGCAGCGCCGCCAGCCCCTTGCGCGACAGCGGCGCGCGGCGCAGGGCCAGGGTGGCGTCAAACAGCTTGCTCTCACCGGATACGGGGTGGCTCTCGATATGGATCAGCGCCTCCTCTTTCGGCGCCCGGATGCGCCAGTGGTAGCGCATCCCCAGCCCCATGAAGGGGGAGACATGAAAATCCTTGTCATGGGGGGAGAGCGCCGCCAGATCCAGCAGGTAGTAGTGGCGCTCGTTCCAGGGGGTATTGGAGACCTCCGCCAGCAGGTAGCGGGTCTCCCCCGCCCGATCGCAGAAGTAGAAATTGACCGGGCTGAAATAAAACCCGAGGCAGCGCACGTTGCCAAGGAGCAGCACCCGCCCGCCGGGCTCCGCATCCCCCCCAAGGGCCGCCACCTTGTCCCAGACCGCCTGCTTGAGGGGCCCTTCGCTGCCCCGCAGATAGTCCTCGCGGCGAAACGAGAGCAGTCCGGCCCGCTCCACGGCAAACCAGCGCCCCTGCTCAAGCCCGGGCAGTTCGTCCAGATCCAGCCCCAGCATGAAGAGGCTGTATGAAAAAGCGTGGGCCCTGGGGGCGAAGCGGCGATGGCGCACCGAGCCTTGCCAGATGGCGCTGATCCCCTCCCCCATTCCCTCGTCCCCCTGCGTCAAGGCCGCGGCGCCGCTCATAGCTCGGCCCCGAAGCGTCTGGCCACGTCCAGGGCGCTGCGCACCCCGTCCTCGTGAAAACCGTTGTACCAGTAAGCCCCGCAGAAGTGGGTATGCTGATGGCCACAGATCTCGCCCCGTCGCTGCTGGGCGGCGATGGAGCCCTGATTGAATACCGGATGATGATAGACGAAACGGCGCAACACCTTGCTCTCGTCCACCCGTCCACGGGGATTGAGGCTGACGCAGAAGGGCGCGGAGGAGCTTACCCCCTGCAGGATGTTCATGTTGTAGCTCACCAGGGGGCGCGCCCCGTCATCCTCACCGAGCTGGTAGTTCCAGCTCGCCCACGCCTTGCGGCGCATCGGCAGACAAGAGGCGTCGGTGTGCAGCCAGACGTCGTTGGCCTGATAGGGCATGTTCCCGAGGATGGCCCTCTCTCCGTCGCTCGCATCCGCCAGCAGGGCCAGGGCCTGATCGCTGTGACAGGCGAAGATCACCTCGTCAAAATGGGCCTCCTGCCCCTGGCTGGTGACCACGACGCCATCCGCCACCCGGCGCACCGCCTCCACCGGGGTAGCAAGGCGGATGCGCGACTGCCAGCCCGCCGTGAGCGGCCCTATGTACTCTCGCGAGCCTCCCGGGATCACATACCACTGGGGCCGGTTCGCCACCTCCAGCAGCCCGTGGTTGGCGAAAAACCGCAGGAAGAAGCTCAAGGGGAAGGCACGCATGTCCGCCAGGGTGGAGGACCAGATGGCCGCTCCCATGGGCAGGATGTAGTGGCGGGCGAAATAGTCGCTGAATTTCCCCGCCTGCAGGAAGTCCCCCAGGGTCAGCTCGGGGGTCAGCTCCCGCTGGCGATGCGCGGCCAGCCAGGCCCGCGCCTCCCGGTTGAAGCGCAGGATCTCGGCGACGAAGCGATAGAAGCGCGGGCTCAGCAGATTGCGGCGCCGGGCGAACAGGGTATCGAGGTTGTGACCGTTGTACTCCATCCCCTCGGGACTCTTGACCGAGAAGCTCATCTCGGCGGGTTGGCGCCCCACCCCGATGCGCTCCAGCAATTTGAGGAAGTTGGGATAGGTGCGGTCATTGAAGACGATGAAGCCGGTGTCGATGGCATAGTGGCGCCCAGCCTGTTCCACCTCCACGGTGGCGGTGTGGCCTCCCAGGGTCGGCGCCGCCTCGAACAGGGTGATGTCATGCAGCTTGTGGAGCAGAAAACCGGCGGTGAGACCGGAGATACCGGAGCCGACGATGGCGATCTTTTTCTTCATGAAGGGCGTCCTTTCGAAACGAGTGTGCGGCCAAGGCGCAGCCAGAGCCCTGTCGGCAGGGCGCCGAGCAGGCGCAGCAGCCAAATGAAGCGACGGGGAAAGTGGATCTGGTGGCGACCGGCGGCAAGCCCCGTCATGATGGCGCGGGAAGCCTCTTCCACCGTCACCAGGCAGGGCATGGGAAAATCATTCTTGTCGGTGAGCGGCGTCTGCACGAAGCCCGGGCGGATCAGGGTCACCCCGATGCCCTTGCTGGCCAGATCCAGGCGCAACGTATCCGCCAGATAATCGAGGGCCGCCTTGGAGGCGCCATAGGCCTCCGCCCGTGGCAGGGGCAGCCAGCTCACCGAGGAGCTGACGATGGCAAGCCGTCCACCCGCCCCCAGCCGCGGCAGCAAGGCGGCCAGGGCGTTGCCGGTGGCAATGAGGTTGGTCTCGATGACCCGGGCAAACAGGGCGCCGTCAAAGCCTTCTGCCGGATCCATGTATTCACAGTTGCCCGCATTGAGAATGAGCAGGTCGAGGGCGGGCAGACTCGCGGCCACCCCGGCCATGGCGGCGCTGTCGCGCGCATCAAATCGCAAAGGGGTGATCCCCAGGTCGGCCAGTGCCTGCAAGCGCACCTCGTCCCGGCCACAACCCCACACCTGCCAGCCGACGCGCCGATAATCCAGCGCCAGCTGGCGGCCGATGCCCGAGGTGGCCCCGGTGATCAGCACCCGGCCGCTCATGTCCCCAGCCTCCCCTTGATGGCACGTACCACGGGCCCCAGCAGCGGCAACTGCTCGTAGAGCATGGCCCCGAGATCGAAGTAGTCCCGGTGCAGGCACACCTTGCCCCAGGAGTCGAACGTCAGCCGGGTGGCACCCTCGACCCTGACAGCCCGGCCACCGGCAATCCTGGGGTGGGAGAAGGTCATGACCCAGGCGAGCCAGGCTTCGTTGCCCGACTGCTGCTGACTCGTTATCTCGAAGCTGCACTGGGCAAGGCGCTCATAAAGGGAGGAAAAGTAGCGGGTGAGCGCGGCCAGCCCCTCTATCCGGTGCGCAGGATCGATGAAGAGCACCTCATCGGCATAGACCTCCGGCAAGCGGTGCAACTGATGCTTGTCCAATTGCAGGTAGAGGATGACAAAGCGGGCCAGCGCGTCATTCATGCTAGTTTTTCTCCAGTTCGCGGAACATCTCGATGGCACTCACCCGTGCAACGGCATGATCCACCATGGGGGCCGGATAATTCTGCCGCCCCTTGAGCCGCAACCAGTCGTGGGGCTCGTGGAGATAGGCAGCAGGCACATCCGCCAGCTCAGTGACCCAGGTACGAATGAACTCCCCTTGTGGATCAAATCGTTGCCCCTGGGTGGTGGGGTTGAAGACCCGGAAATAGGGCGCCGCATCGGCCCCGGTCCCCGCCGCCCACTGCCAGCCGCCATTGTTGGCCGCCAGATCCCCGTCGATGAGCCGACTCATGAAGTAGTCCTCCCCAAGCCGCCAGTGGATGTGGAGATCCTTGGTGAGGAAGCTCGCCACTATCATTCGCAGCCGGTTGTGCATCCAGCCGGTGGCGTTGAGGCAACGCATGGCCGCATCGACCACGGGGTAGCCGGTGCGCCCCTCGCACCAGGCGGCGAAGGCATCCGGATCCCAGCTCCACGGCAGGGCCGCCGTCTCCGGCTTGAAGGGGCGGTTCATGGAGAGGCTCGGGATCAGCACCAGCAAGTGGCGGTAGAACTCGCGCCAGATGAGCTCGTTGAGCCAGACGAAACCGGGTTGGGCCTTCGACTGGGGCCGGTAGCCGAGACGCTGCTGCAGCGCCCCCACGCACTGGCGGGCACTGATGATGCCCGCCGCCAGATAGGGGGAGAGCACGGAGGTGCCCGCCAGCGCCGGAAAGTCCCGGGTCTCGCCGTAATCGAGCACCGCCTGATCCAGAAAAGCGTGCAACCGGCGGCTCGCCTCGGCCTCCCCCACCGGCCAGCGGGTGTCCGCCGTCAGCTCCCCCAGCCCGTCGTCCACCCACTCCCGCTCGGCCAGGGGCAGCCACGGCAACGGCTCGCCGCGTGGTGCGGGGGCACGGTGAATGACGAAGCCATCCTCCTCGAGAGCCTTGAGCCAGGCGCGGCTGAAGGGGGTGAAGACCTTGAACATCTCCCCCGACCCGGTCAGCACCCGACCGGGCGGCAGCACGCAGCAGCCGTTGAACCAGTGGCTGGTCAGGCCCTGCTCCCCCAGCGCGGCGCTGACAGCGTGGTCGCGGCGCAGCTCGTCAATCTCGATGGCCTGGTTGGCGTAGAGCTGGCTCACCCCGAGCTCCCGGCAGAGCGCCGTCAGCGCCGTCGGCACCTCGGCAAAGGTCTCGACCCGCAGCAGATGAAGCGGAATGCCGAGGGCCGCCAGCTCGCGGCCCATGGCATCCACCTGTGCCAGCATGAAGCGCTGGCGGACCGGGGCCAGCTTGTGCGCCTGCCACTGGGTCGGCGAGACGATGAAGAGTGCGGCGACCGGTTCATCTCCGGCGCAGGCGTGGCGCAGGGCCGGGTTGTCGGCCAGACGCAGATCGTTGCGAAACCAGACCAGCCTCATGACGGTGTTCTCCCGCCCTTGCCCTTCGCCTTGGCAGTGCGGGGCGTCGCACTGACCTCTGCCAGGGTGGCGTGCCAGTTGCGGGCACGCCGCCACGGCTCATCGTAGAGGCGTCCCAGCTCGCCAAAGAAGCGGGTACCCGCAGGCCATTCGGCGGCCTGGTCCTGCTTGCCGAGCCCGGCCCCCAGCAGGATCAGCCAGGGGGGGGTGGCGCGCCCCTCCAGCAGGGTGGCATGGCGGGGCTCCACCGCCCCCAGCAGTTGCACCTCATATCCCTGACCGATGAGCTCATACGCAGCCCAGACCAGATCCAGCGGCCCCACCTGCCCCCAGCTTGCCAGGGTGACGGGCACGCCCTTCTCCTGCTCGATGAGGTGGCGGGCGAAGCGGGTATGCAGCCAGCCGAGCCACACCTGTTGCAGCAGCTCGCCATCGGGGCGCTCGCGCCACAGCCCCAGCAGCCGCTCCACCAGGGGCTGCAGCACCCGGCTGCGCACCAGCTCGAAGGGGTAGCTCGCCAGCAGATCGCCAAGCTCGGCCTCCGCCTTGCGCTGGTTGAAGGCGAGCAGCGCCTGGCTGAACTGCTCCAGGGTCTGCTGCCAGTGGTCGCTCACCGGCGCACTCTGGGGCTCGCTCAGCAGCCCCTTCACCTGACCTATGCTCACCCCCCGCTCCAGCCAGCTCAGGATCTCGCCTATCTGGCGGATATCCTGCTCGCTGTAGAGGCGATGGCCCTTCTCGGTTCGGGCCGGTTGCACCAGCCCGTAGCGGCGCTGCCAGGCGCGCAGGGTGACGGCGTTGACGCCGGTGAGGCGGGAGACCTCGCGAATGGGGTAGACGCCCTCGTCGGGGAGAGGCGCGGCTGCTTGTGATTCATCAGACATGAGAGAGTCCATCAAACGTTGGGAAGAGGCCCCGGTCATCCGCCGGGGCCTGCACAGAGGGTTCAGAGCCCGTAGCGCAGCTTGAGCGTGTCGGGATGAAGGTCGAGGTAGGCCTGATCGGCCAAATCCAGCCACACCTTCACAGCCCGTAACGCAATTTCAGCGTGTCGGGATGGGGATTGAGGTACACCTGCTCGGCGAGATAGGGGTTCGGGTACTCGCGCAGGTAGTGGCGGATCAGGGTAAGGGGCACCAGCAACGGGAAGACGCCGGTGCGGTACTTGTCGATGGTGTCGCACAGCTCCTGCTTCTGGGCCGGGGTCAGCACCCGCTTGAAGTAGCCCTGCAGGTGCATCAGCACATTGGTGTGGCTGCGGCGGTTGGCCCGCAGGGTCAGCGCCGCCATCAACCCCTGGATGTAGCTGTCGGCCACCTCCTGCAAGTTGGCCTTGCCAAGGTTGGCGAGCAGGCGCCCCAGCGCCCGGTAGTGGGTGGTGGCGTGGGAGAGCACCAGGTACTTGTAGCGTGAATGGAAGCGGATCAGGGCTGAGGCGGTGATCCCCCGGGCGCAAAGCTGCTGCCAGTCGTGGTAGGCGAAGACCCGCAGCACGAAGTTCTCCCGCAGGATGGGGTCGCACAGGCGGCCATCTTCCTCCACCGGCAGCAGGGGGTTGGCCTCCATCAGCGCCTTGGCAAAGAGGCCGACCCCCTCCTTGGCGCTCCCCTCGTTGTTGGCGCCATAGATGCGCACCCGCTCCATGCCGCAGCTGGGGGACTTGGCGCAGAGGATGTAGCCGGAGAGGAAGTCGAGTTGGCGTGCCTTCTGCTCGCTGAAGGCAATCAGCTTGTCGGTGACGTCGAAGCTGCCGTTGCTTGCCTCGGCCCGCACCTCGCCCTGGCGCTTCACCAGCCGGATGGCGGCGCGGGGAGCCCCCAGGCCAATGGCCATCTCGGGGCAGACGGGGTGATAGTCGAAATGGGCGCCCAGATCCCGTTCGCAGAAACTGGAGCGCTTGTGGCCCCCGTCGAAGCGCACTTCCTGACCGAGCAGACAGGCACTGATACCGACCTTTATCTTGTACATGATGAAGCCCCTTGTATAAGCCTTGAGTAAGTTATAGCAGTTATACAAAAGATTGGAAGCTGTATAACTATTGCGAACTGATACGGCCAGGGGGCGGCGGGCGGATCAGCCCCCATAAAAAAAACCCATGACCGAAGTCATGGGTAAAGGTGAAGACCCTGCAGGAAGGATGATCAGAAGCTGTATTTCACACCCAGGCTGGAGATGGAGCCTTTTTGCAGATCCCAGTTGCGATAGGTGTAGTCGGCGGTGAGGGCCAGGTTCTGGGTCAGCTTGTAGGCCGCCCCCGCCTTGAAGTCGTGCATGTCATCGGTCATGTTGGCGTAGCGATAGCCGGTGGAGAGCTCGACGGCGCCGATGTCGTAGCGCAGGCCCACTTCTCCGTAGAGGCTGCCGCTCTTCTTGCGGGCCAGGGTATCCCAACCGGAATGGTTCACGTCGGAGGCCAGCTCCCGTTCCAGGCTGTAGCCCATCAGGCCGGTTTCACCGTAGAGGTTCAGGCCGGTGCTGAGGGGGGTGTAGACACCCATCCCCAGACTGGAGATGGCCATGCTGTCGTTGCCGCTGCTGCGGGAGGTGTATTCGCTGCCGATCCGGCCATAGACATTGCTGGTGAAGCTCTTGGAGAGATCCAGGCTCAGGCCGCCGAAGTCGCGGTTCTCCCCATCCTTGCCACCGATGTAGTCAGACTTGGTGTGGGCCCAGGTGGCAGAGCCCTTGGCATAGCTGAAGGCATCTTGCGCCAGGACGGAGGTGGAAGAGAGACCGGCCAGAACCAGAACAGACAGTGCGATCTTTTGCATTTTGTTGACTCCATGGGTTGAGTTAGGCGGACCTAACTGGAATGGAGCCATTGTGACGGGCAAAGGGGGCAACGCCGAGGAGCAAGCTGTTGCCAAACCATGTCAGATGTAAGCGGATATTGCTGGCAGTTACCGGTGCAACACTCTGCGGGGGAGCGAGGGCTCCCCCGCCGTCATCCTAGCGGAACTCCACCTCGTCGATCTGCACCCGCACCAGCGGCTTGCCGGTGAGGCCGGCGGGTCGTGCCAGCTCGATGGCCCGGGAGGCGCGAGCCTCCCCCTTGCGCAGGTAGGAGTCAGGCAGGCGGTTCTCCCCGACCCAGAAGCGCACGGGCTCGGTCGAGAGCTGCACCCCGTCGGCGCTGAACAGGGTCAGGCTGCCGTTGACGCGCACCACGTTGCGACTGCCGGTGTTGCTCACCACGAACTGCAGGCTGAGGGGATCGTCCCCCGCCACCTGGTCCAGCTTCACCGTGATGCCGTCCCGGGTCGCCTGGGAGAGCAAGTCGGGATGGGCCATGGCCTGCTCGGTCAGCACCGGGGCCGCGACACTCGCCGTCACTGCCTGACCGGCTACCGTGGCTGCCGGCTTGACCAGCAGGTATTCCCAGGTGAAATCGTCATTGAGTTGCACCTGGCGACCATCCGGCAAGGTGATCTGGTGCAGGGGAGCCGCCTCGGCCAGCAGAGGGCACAGACAGAGGGCGACCAGCAGTCGGGAGAGGGGTTTCATGGGCAGGCACTCGATAAAGGATGCGAAGGGGGCAGTATAAAGAGTCGCGCCCTCCTTGCCTATGACCCCCCTCACGTTACGCCCCGGCTCAGATGACCAGGGGGTGGGGATCCTCCAGCGTGGCCAGATCCAGGGTCACCAGATCGAACTGGGCACTCCTGAGGGCCTTCTGGATGGTGGGCTGCATGTCGAACACCAGGGCCCGCAGCCGTTCGGGCACCCGGATCCTCGCAAGGGTGGTGACCCTGTCACCCAGGGTATGGAAGAAGACCTGGGCTCCCCCCAGCCCCATGTCCACCAGCATCTGCTCGGCCATGTCGACCATCCGCAGGTGCCGCCTGTCCAGGGAGGTCATATCGACAAACCGCCGGCTCAGGCAGGCCTCCCCCACGTCTCCCCAGAGCGCCAGTTGCCGCTTGTGAAAGCCGTAGCGAAAATCCCGGTTGGTCATCCCCTGCTCGGCAAAGATCCAGAGGGTGTTGGCGGGCAGGCTGTGGAATCGGCGCAGGTACTCCCGCTTCTCCTCCACCGAGGCCGACATCAGCAGCGGCGGGCCCTCTTCATGTTCGAGCTGCTGGCAGAGGTAGCGCACCGGGTCAGT
Organism: Aeromonas sp. 62-46; assembly: GCF_001898585.1. Taxonomy (NCBI): domain Bacteria; kingdom Pseudomonadati; phylum Pseudomonadota; class Gammaproteobacteria; order Aeromonadales; family Aeromonadaceae; genus Aeromonas; species Aeromonas sp. 62-46. Next base: position 47,857 of record NZ_MKUI01000040.1, read on the forward strand.
CACCTCGGCGAGGTGGCCCAGGTGCGCGCTGAAGATCATCTCGTCGGTCTTGAGCACCTGATGGGGGATGCCGTAGTGCCGGCAGTAGCGCTGTGCCCTGGCCACCGACTGGCGGCTGAGGGTGGGGTTGTCCAGGGTGATGGCGCGAAATCGCACCCCGCTGGCCCGGCACAGATCCATGCTGTAGCAAGATTCCAGTCGGCCGGAGAAGGAGACAAGCAGTTCGCTGTAACCGGCCAGGGTGTTGATGAGCCTCTGTTCCCTGGCTTGAAAGGTCTGATCGTATCCCCGATGCAGCGCAACGACATTGGCATCCATAACAACAACTCCGGATGATGAACTGGATACCATTTTGCCCGCACCAAGCTGAATATACACTTAAAGAGCATGGATAAAGCTGTACGTTATTTGCCCTCAATCAAGGTTTTGCCCACTTTTTTCGCTGCGAAGCGAAACTGGCTCTCCTCAGGCAGGCAACAACCCCTGAGCGATCAGATGCGCCCGGCACCGGGCCGGATCGGTGAAGATCAGCCCCCGCAGACCGAGCGCCTCGGCCGCCGCCACGTTGGCCGGGCTGTCGTCGATAAAGAGGCACTCCCCAGCCTTGAGGTCGAACGACACCAGCAGATAGCGGTAGATGTCGGGCTCGGGTTTGAGCATTCGCACCCGGGCCGACACCACCTTGCCGCTGAAGAAGCGCCAGAAGGACTGATGCTGCTCCAGCCAGTCGATGCTGGCGTGCCCCATGTTGGAGAGGGCATAGAGGGGGTGGCCTGCACCGTGCAATTCTTCGATGAGCGCCACCATGGCGGGATCCGGCACAAGGGAGGACGGCACCGCCTGCAAGATGGCCAGATTCTCCGCCATCGACAGGCCGGTGCGCCCCTGCGCCTGACGGGCCATGGTGTGCAGGGAGAGGGTCCCCCTGTCCACCTCCAGCCAGTCCGGGTGGTTGAACAGCTGCTCCGCGATCGCAGTCGCCCCCTCGGGTCCGCGCACCCCACTCACTATGGCCACCGGATCCCAGCGCACCACCACCCTGCCCAGATCGAAGATCACCGCCATCGTCTCGTCCCCTCTATGTGTTGTTGCCACGGATGTGGTCACGGCGGTTGCCACAAACAGGGACCAGAACGACGCTCACTCCCCCTCGGCAACCCGAGCCACCACCCTGCCCCGTTCAACGCCCCCGGGCAAGTTTTACTTGCATCGCACCGCCAAATCCCTTAATGGTTATGGCGTTACATTCAGGACACGCCCATGAACACACCATTCTTCTTTGTTTTCTCGTTTACCCGGCCCACATGAGGGAAGGCCCGTCGTCACGTGAACCATTCGCGTAAACAGAAACCAAAGACGAATCGAGCCTCCCCAGCGGAGGCTTTTTTTTGCACCACACACCACAGAATCACTGGATAGGGAACCACCATGGCAACGCTCGACGAGATCAGACACGACATCACCCAGTTGGATCAGGAGCTGCTCGCCCTGCTGGCCAAACGCAAGACCCTCAGCATCGAGGTCGCCCGCGCCAAGCAGGCCAATCCCCGTCCCATCCGTGACCACCAGCGCGAGCAGGACTTGCTGGTCGCCCTGATCCAGAAAGGGCGCGCCCTCGGACTGGATGCCCAGTACATCACCCGCATCTACCACACCATCATCGAAGACTCCGTGCTCTCCCAGCAGGCCTACCTGCAGAGCCTGCTCAACCCCCAGCAGCAGGAGCCCATGACCAGCGTCGCCTACCTGGGACCACGCGGCTCCTACTCGAGCCTGGCCGCCCGCAAGTACCTGGCCCGCTACAAGGATCAGGTGATCGAGGTGAACTGCCAGAACTTCCGCGAGGTGCTGGACACCGTGGAGTCGGGCCGTGCCGCCTTCGGGGTGCTGCCCATCGAGAACACCAGCTCGGGCTCCATCAACGAGGTGTACGACGTGATGCAGCACACCACCCTCTCCATCGTGGGTGAACTCACCTATCCCATCGAGCACTGCATCCTCACCGCCGTGCCCACCGAGCTCGAACGCATCAAGACCTTCTACGCCCATCCCCAGGTGTTCCAGCAGTGCTCCCATTACCTCAGCAAGCTGGAAGGGGCGCGCCACGAGATCTGCGACTCCTCCTCCAGCGCCATGATGAAGGTGAAGGAGCTGGCAAGCCCGGAAGCGGCGGCCATCGGCAGCGCCGCCGGCGGCGAGCTCTATGGCCTCGACGTGCTGGCCGAGCAGCTCGCCAACCAGAAGGAGAACTACAGCCGCTTCATCGTGGTGGCGCGCAAGCCCATCGACGTGGCGCCCCAGATCCCGGCCAAGACCACCCTCATCATGTCCACCTCCCAGAAGCCGGGCTCCCTGGTGGAGGCGCTGCTGGTGCTGCGCAGCCACGAGATCAACATGACCAAGCTGGAATCCCGTCCGGTGCAGGGCAACCCCTGGGAGGAGATGTTCTACCTGGATGTCTCCGCCAACCTGCAGACCCCGGCCATGCAGGCCGCCCTGCTGGAGCTGACCAAGATCACCCGCTACATCAAGGTGCTGGGCTGCTACCCGAGCGAAGACGTCAAGCCGACCGCCGTGCCGCCCGTCTTGATGGGAAGCTGATGGGGAGCGGATCCCGCCCCTGCCGCACAAAGGCGAGCCCCGGCTCGCCTTTGTGCTCTCTGCGCCCTCCCCGTGAGACGCGGCCCAGTCCCGCCCTTCCCTTCCGGCGTTAAACCGCCCTCCACCGCCTTCCTCGTGGACCCGGGATCCTGGCGCTGCTGTCTTTCCACTCACCATCAGGCCATCTTCCTCCCGTTGCGGCCCCCTTTTGCCGCCTGCCGGGCCTTTCTATCGTTTGAATTTATTTAACGACATGGCAGCATCGTTAGATTTCCCTAAACAAAAAAGGCCGCCATTCCGGCGCCCGGGCACCTCTTGTTCTACTTCAGCCCCCTTTTTCCTCGCTACAGGCCGGATCCCGCCCGGCACCTCAACCCCGTTTCTCCTGCCGAAGACCAGCTCCTCCCAAGACGCCAACCCCGGTTACCCTCACCGCTGGCCCTATGCCGTCCAAGGCGCCAACCCCGGTTATTCCCCGTAGATCCGAGCCCTTTCCCGACCAAACAAAAAGGCGAGCCTGCGCTCGCCTTTGTCTGTACCGTGATCATCGCCAGGCTCATGCCGGCGCCCCCCGGACCCGCCCTAGAACTGGCCCGCCATCAGCTGGTTCAGGTGATAGAGGTTGCGGGTGTCGAGCTCCAGCTCGGTGGCATAGGTGTTGCCACGGGGATAGGTCGCCACCACCCGGGCACCGCGCACCATGCCCGCCACCGACACATCCAGGGAGTTGGAGGTCTGGGTCAGGTCCTTGTAGCTGCTCTGGCCGCGCACCTGCTGGCCATTGAGCTGCTCCGCCAGCTCCCGGTAGGCGTCCATCTTGGAGGCGCGGATCGCCTGCAACATCTTCTCGGACTGGGAGGGACCGGGCTGGATGTCGATCACCGCATACCCCACCGCCTTGAGCACCGGGAAGTCATCGGGCTTCTCGCCCACGTCATAGTTCACCACCCGGTTGCCACTGCACGCCGTCAGCAACATGGCCATCAGGCAACCCAACAAGATTTTCATCGCTGTTTCCCCGTTTTCCTGTTCACCACACCCGATGTGTCACGGCTCAATGTCAGCCAGCCCGCTTCACGCTTCATGACGCGCCACCTCAAGGGGTCAGGTTGACCAGATGACCGGACGGGCTCTGGCCCCCCCGCATCAGGTAACCGCGATTGATGGAGGCCCGGCCAAAGGAGTTGCTGGCACCGGACAAATATTGTTTCGGGATCAGGCTCTGGGCCGTGGTCTCCACCATCTTGGTGCGCAGATCGATGATGCGGGCGTTGACCAGGATCCCCTGCTGATTGCGGCTGAAGGTGCCGGTCAGGATGCGGGAGATGGGCAGCCGGGACGAGAGATCCTTGTAGTTGCGGCTCATCACGAAGTCCCCCTGCGGGGTCACCTGGATGTTGCCCGTGGTCTTGAAGTCCACCACCACCTCACCGCGCCGGTTCAGCTCGTAGATGAAGCTCTCCTCGATTTGCTGCCCCATCCAGTTGGTGTCCTTCAGGGTGTCGAGATCGACAAAGGAGGCGACCGCAATGGGCTCGGTCAGGGTGGTGAGGGACTTGCGCTCCATCAGCTGATCCGTCATGCGGGCCACCAGCCAGTTGAGCTCCATCCCCTTCGCCGCCTGGCGAGGGTCTCCCAGCTCCCGATTGATGGGGTCGGCCGACCCGCAACCGACCAATGCCAGCGCCACCGCCAGCACCGTGATAACTCTCTTCATGGATACCTTTCCTGTATCTGCACCTGACCTGTTATCGGTCGCAACCGCCAACACTTGAGGCGGGAATGCGCGCAGGATCCTCGATGATCCCCGGGCAAAGGCGCGCACTGTGCCACCGGAGCCCACCGCGCGGGCTCCGGCCAGGGAAGAAGGCATGGTTCTTGCTTTTATTTGGTCACCCGCTCCGGTGCAGACCGGATCTGTGTCCAGGATCCCTGACCCGCCCCACCGGCGGCAGCGGGGTCGCCCACTCAAGGTGTTTGTTATGAAAGTTTCGCTGCTGTTCACCCTGCTGCTGGCCAGCCTGTCGGCCAGGGCCGAACTTATCGAGGCCCAGGGCAGTGCCGCCATTCTGGGGGGCGACGAGGTCTACGCCCGCGAGCAGGCGACCCGGGATGCCCTGCGCCAGGCGCTGCTGACCAGCGGTGCCTCCGTCTCCAGCATCCAGCGCCTGGAAAACGGCAGCCTGCGCTCCGAGCAGATCCAGATCCGCTCCGGCGGCGACATCCGCCAGTACCGCCTCAAGCGCGAAGAGGTGCGCAACGGCCGCATGTACATCACCCTCGTGGCCGACATCCAGGCGGAGCGGCAGATCTGCCAGACCCAGCACTACGCCAAGGATTTGACGCTGGTGCGTCTGCGCATGCGCTACCCGGACCAGGCGAGCACCGGTGCCCTGGACGACATGCCCGCCGATCTCTCCCGCCGGCTGTTTGAAACCCTGGCGACGACGCCCCAGGTGGTCGCACGCCAGTGGCTGGACGAGAACCTGCGCATCGACCCTCTCCATCTGCAACAGGGGGATCGCAGCGCCCTCGAGGAGATCAAGGCCCTGAGCCTGCGCACCGACAGCCAGTATCTGGTGCTCGGCAGCATCGACGACCTCTCCCTCGAGCCCCAGGGCAACGCCCTCACCAGCTGGTATGAGGATCCCGTGCGCAATTTCTCCATGCAGCTCTACCTGTTCGACGGCATCAACGGCAGCCTGCTCGGCCGCAAGGAGTACAAGGGCCGCGCCAATTGGACCTTCTCCAAGCGGGAACAGGTGGGCAGCAGCGGCGGCCAGTTCTGGCAGTCGAGCTTTGGCCAGGAGGTGGGCTACCAGTTGAAGGAGGCGGCCCAGGACATCGCCGCCGAACTCGCCTGTGCCCCCGTCACCGCCCGGATCGTGGCCCAGCACGAGCGCGGCCCCCACATCAACCTGGGCCGTCGCAACGGGGTCAAGCTCGGGGACCAGTTCCGGGTCCAGCACAGCGCCGACTTCGTCGACCCCTATGGCAAGTCCAGGGTGATGCGCAACCCCGCAGACGGTCTGTTCGAGGTGGTGCAGGTGTTTGAGGATGGCGCCATCATCAGCAGTCAGAACAAATATTCGCCGTTCAATGTCCAAATCGGTGACCTGGCCGTATTGGAATAGGAATCAAGGGTTTAAAAGCACAATGCTTCTTGTATAATGCCCGCCACAAGGTTCCCGTAGCTCAGCAGGATAGAGCGGTCCCCTCCTAAGGGACAGGCCACTGGTTCGACTCCAGTCGGGAACACCATACACAGCAAGGGGCTGGCATCGTCATGATGCCAGCCCCTTGTGCGTTTCTGCGCCATTTCCCCCTCATCCCGGGCGCCACATGGCGGGCCTCGGGGAGCGATGACCCTCGCCACGGCCTGTGCGCCATGCCCGCCAGATCAGGCAGGCATCAGCTCGGGGACGAGGTCAGGTCCCCTCAATCCCATCTAGCGCTCTCCGAATGACTCGCTCAGGGTCTTGCGCAGGGGCTTGAGCAGGTAGTCCATCACGGTACGATCACCGGTGCGGATATCCACCTGGGCCGTCATCCCCGGCAACACGTCGATCTCCCTGCCCGTCGTGGAGGTCACGGGGTAGCTGGCAGGCTTGATCCGCACGCGATAATAGATGTCCATGCCGCGACTGGTCTCTTCCTTGAGGCTGTCAGCACTGACATAGGCCACCTCCCCCTTCACGCCGCCAAAGATGGTGTAGTCAAAGGTGTCGAAACGGATCGTCGCTTCCAGACCCGGCACCACACGGGCAATGTCCGCGGTGCTCACCTTGGCCTCAATCATCAGATCGTCGTCGACCGGGATGATCTGCATCAGCTCCTCCCCGGCCCTGAGCACACCGCCCACCGTGGTGACCCGGATGTTCTTGACGATGCCAGGCACCATGGCGGTAAACATGCTGTCCTGCTGCTCCTGCTTGCGCAGGGTCAGGGTCTGCGCGCCCTGCGCCATGTCATCCTCCGCCTTGGCCAGCTCCAGTCTGGCCTCCTCAAGGAACTGGTTGCGCCGGTTCACCAGCCGGGCCTCGGCCTCATTGAGCCCACGCTGCACCCGCAGCAGTTCGGAGCCGCTGGCATCGCCATCAGCATAGAGCTGCTCCACCAGACGCAGCTCCTTCTGGGCCAGTGACACCGCCACTCGCATGGTTCTCAGCTCTTCCCTGAGGCCGGTCTGGCGCTGCTTGAACAGCGCCTCCTCGACACGGGCCGTCTCGGGAGAGCGTGCCAGCAGGTCAGGTGAGAAGGTGAGTCGCGGTTCACCGATGACTTCCGCCCGCAGCCGGGTGGCCCTCGCCTCCAGCGCAAACAGGCGGGCCTCCACTTCTCCGACCGACGCCCCCACTCTGGTCTGCTCCAGACGGGCGAGCAACTGACCGGGGGCCACCCTGTCCCCCTCCTTGACCAGCAACTGCTCCAGCACGCCGCCATCCACCGACTGGATGATCTGCACCCGGCTGCTGGCAATGACCTCGCCCGTGGCACGGGCGACTTCGTCCACCCGAAACCATGAGGCCCAGGCAACAAAGATCGCCATCAGGAGCGCCGTCATCCACAACCAGCCCTGACGGCCCCGGTGAGAGTTCTGCAACTTGCGGATCCGAGCCAGGGTACGCGCATCATCGTCTTGCAGGAAACGATCAGACCACATCAAGCATTCCTCCTTTGCCAGGGTGCGAAGATGCCGCCGGTCGGGCGAGCATCTGTGTCAGCACCCGATCCGGCGTGCCATCTTTTACCACCCGCCCCTGTTGCATGGCGATGACCCTCGTCGCCAGCCGGGCGGCCGCCATGGGCCTGTGGGTCGCCACGATCACGATATCCTCGGGCTGTATCGCCCCTTGCAAGGCCGTCCAGACACGCTGCTCGGATTCGCCGTCAAGGGCCGCCGTCGGTTCGTCCAGCAGCCATACCCTGGGCTGGTTGATCAGGACGCGAGCAAGCGCAACCAGCTGCCTCTGGCCGCCAGAGAGCCCCTCTCCTCCCTCGCTGATCACGAGATCCATCCCCTGAGGGCTGGATGCCGCAATGCCGTCGATGCCAAGCTCGCGGGTGATCTGCAGCAGGCGAGAGTCGCTGGTCACGCCGGTCAGGGCCAGATTGCTGCGCAGGGTGCCCTTGAACAGCTGTACGGCTTGCGGCAGATACCCCACCTGGCTTGCCACCAGTTGGGGATCGATTTCCCACAGATCGGCGTCTCCCAGACGGATGCGGCCTTCGCTGGGGCAATACAGGCCGGCCAGCATCTTGAGCAGCGTCGACTTGCCACACCCGATCGGCCCGACCAGCAATACCCGCTCACCGGATTTGAACTGCAGGCGCTCGATGTCGAGCTGGCAGATGGGCGATTCGGGATAAGCGAAACGCACGCGCTCCAGGGCCACTTCCCTGGGGAGTTCGTCCGGCAGCAGCAGTTGCTGCTCCGGGCGCCGATCCCGCGACAGGGACAAGACCTGGTGCACCATCTGCAACGCCTGTCTGACTTGCTGCCACTGCGCAAGATACTGGACGCTCTGGGCGATGGGGGCGATCACCCGCCCCCCCAGGATGCTGCACGCGATCATCCCCCCCATCGTCAGGAGGCCAGCCTCGATCTGCCATACCCCGACAACCACAGCGGCCACATAGGCCAGGGTTGACAGGCTGCTGGTGCTGACGCTGGAGAAACTGCTGACCGCCTTCTGCTGGATGTTGTAGCCATCGATGGTCGCCGTCACGTCTTGCCACTCCTGTGCAAAACGCCAGCCGGCATTGTTGGCGCGAATCGTCTCTGCGCCCCGTATCGTGTCGACCAGCAACCCCTGGCGCTCGTTGCTGCGCAGCATCTGCTGTGACAGCAAGGCGCGAAGGCGCCACTGGCTGACATATCCCAGCAGCAATGCCACTGGCAGCAGCAGGGTGTACACCCAGCCCACCGCGCCGCCGATGATGGCGATAAATGCCAGAAACAGGGCGGCAAAGGGCAGATCCACCAGTGCAAACACCACGCCGGCACTGAAGAACTGACGCACGGCATCCAGCCCGCCAACCTGGGCCGCCAGAGTGCCCAGGCTGCGCGGCTGCTGATCCAGGCGCAGATGCAGTACATGCTCGAAGACCTGCTGCGAAACCCGCTTGTCGACGGCACAGGAGAGGCTGTCCAGGATCCTGGCCCGGGTGATCTTCAGCATCCAGTCCAGCAGGATGATCAATCCCATGCCGGTTACCAGAGTGGTCAGGGTCGAATAGGCCAGGGTCGGCACCACACGGTCATAGACCTGCATGGCGAAAATGGACGTGCCGACGGCCAGCAGGTTCACCAGCACGGTGGCCACGATGACTTTCCACAGCCAGCCCCGCTCTCGAAAGAGTTCTCGCCACACCAGGCGAGACGCCAGGTTGCCGGAGAAGACACTGTCGGCATCGGCACGTCTGCTCACCGGTGCCCGCAGCCAGACCACCAGGGCATCCTGCAGCTCGCTCTCATCGGCCTCACGGCGCATCCCTGCCCCATCGAGCAGGGTCAGGCGGCCCGTGGCATCCCGCTCCGCCAGCGCCCACTCCCCCTGGGCACAGACCAGTGCCGGCAAGCGGCGCTGATCAAGACGACGCCAGGCGAGTTGCACGGGTGCAAGGTTCTTCAATCCGGCCTGGATCAGTACCTGCCTCAACCACTGCGCGGGCCCGAGGGTGGCAGTGGCTGGCGCCGCTTGCTCCCACGCCTGTGTCAGTGCATCGCGGTCGAACGGGATCTGTAACGTAGCCAACAAGTGTGTCACCAACGCAGATGACATGCCGTGCGGCACCTGCTCGGCGGTTTGCCTATCCATGGGGTTGTAACTCCTCACCGTTCAAGGTCACCAGGGGATCCAGCCCCCCTGTCAGGGCAGCCAATTGCAAGGAGTAAATCTCCCAGTCACTCTTTGCCTGAACCAGTTGCAACTGCTGTTCACTGAATTCGCGCTGGATATTCAGCACATCGAGCCAGCTCTTGGTCCCTGCCACATACTGGCGTTGATAGGATCCCAGCACGGCCCCCAACTCCGCCAGCGACTCAGTCTGTACCCGCACCAGCCCGGCCTGCAGCTCACGGCTGCGTTGCAGGCGACGCACGCTACGCTCCAGCTCGCTGACGGCGTAGGCCAGGTCATCTTCGGCCGCGCTCTGCTGCGCCACCGCCGCGTCTGTCCTGCCACGGGTCGCAAAGCCCATCCCCTCCAGCGTGCCCTCCAGCACCAAACTGACCCGGGTATCATCCCGGTAGGATGGCTGATCGTAATCCTGCTCTGCTTGCAGGTAGAGCGTGGGCATGGAGGCTGTTCTGACCTGCTCCACACTCGCCCTGGCCCGCTCGATCTCCTGCTTCTTGTAACGCACTTCGGCGCTGCCCTGCAGGGCGGCCTGGCGCAATGCCTCGCCCTCGCTGACCTGCAGCAGATCCGGTGTCACCGGTTGTCGGGCCGGTACGGGCGTCTGGGTCAGGGCCAGCAGATCGCTTCTCGCAATGGCCAGCTCCCCTTCGTATCGCTCCACCCTCGCCCTGGCTTGCGCGAGGCGAGTGGCCGCCAGGCGAACATCCGCCGTCGACGCCAGCTGACCCTGCTCCCGGCGGCTGATCTGCTCGAACAGCGACTGATGGGCAGCCAGACTGGCTTGAACCACCTCCAGGCGCTGACGGCTGCCAAGGACATTGGAGTAGGCCACGGCGGTCTGCTCCAGCAACTGGCGCCGCACTCGCAGCAGGTCGACACGCTCGACCTCTGTGTCGGCATCGGCAAACGCAATGCTGTTGTCGATGCGCCCGAATGCCCACAAAGGTTGGCGAGCGCGCAACGTCACCGGCGTGGAGAGGTCCTCTCCGGTCGCAGTATCCCGACTCGATTCTGAATACTGCTGCACCTGGGCAGTCACGCTGGGGTAGCGCTGACTGCGGGCTGCATCGGCAGAGTATTCCCTTGCCTCGATCTGTGCCCGTTTGCCACTCACGGCAGGGTGCTGGCTCAGGGCCGCCTGCAACGCCGCCTGCAAGCCATCGGCCTGTTGTGCATTCGCGGGCAGGGTCAACACGGCCAGGCTCAGGAGCAGCAGGCCATGCCGCCTCAGCCGCGGCAAGCTAGTTACCATGAACATTCTTCGTCGATTTCCTGTTCGTTGTGGGGCAAGGCTGTCTGTGCCACAGGCGGCACCTTGCGCATCAGCTGCGCCGCCTTTTCCGGCTCGCCCGATAGCGTATATGCCTGCGCCAGATCCTCGCGCCATTGCCCATGCCAGGGGCACTGTTCGTGGGCCTTGTGCATCAGGGCGATACCCTCGGCCAGATAGCCCTTGCGCACATAGACAAGCCCCACCATGAAGGTGGCGGCAGCGTGCTCGGGCAGGTGATGCAGCAACTGCTTGAAGCAGTGCTCGGCTTCGTCCAGCTTCTCTTCCCGGTAGCGCGCCACGCCCGTTTCCAGCAAGCCGGGCACGGGTAGCGCCACCATGTCGTCGATCGGCTGCCATTGGATGCGCGCATTGGTGCCACGCAGCAGCGGGGCAAGATGGGCCTCGTAACGCGCCCATCTGGCCATGGAGCTCTTGTACAGCGGCTGGCGCACCTGCCAGACGCTGGCTGTTTTCACCGGCCGTTGCAACTCGCTGAAATTGAGGACCTGAGGCTCCCAGGCCACCCCGACGTAATCCAGCATGCGCCGCGCCTCGCGTTCGGGGTCCGCCAGCACATCCTCGTAGCTCACCTCCAGGATCTCCCCGGAGAAGAGCTGGTTCCAGTGGTGCATCAGCAGGTTATGGTCGGCGAGCTGTTCCCCTATCCAGGTCAGGTCATAGGCAAAGCCCATGCCGCCGTGTTTGGCCGCGTAATCGGTAAAGTAGTTGGAGATGGCGATATCGCGGGGATCCCGCCGCACCGAGATGATCCGCGCATGGGGGAAGAGCAGCTTGATGAGGCCGATGTTCTCGAAGTTGTGGGGCAGCTTGTCCACCACATGCCGCGCCCCGGGAGCATACTCCTGCAGCTCTTTGAGAAGATTGCCCGTGATGCCCGCGATCACCTTGGCGTCCAGATCGTCCACACAGTCGGGGTAATGTCGGCCGGAACCGACCCGGCGCTCCCACCGTTCAAGGCCCGCAATCACGCCGGGGATGAGCCCCAGCTCGCCCGCACCGTGGACCTGGCTGTGGCTGGCCAGCATCTGCTCGATCAACGTGGTGCCGGAGCGCGGCATGCCCAGCACGAACACCGGCAGCGTCGACTCATTGCCAATACCCCGGCGATGTTCATAGAGCGATCTGCTGAAGGCATGACGGATGCGCGCGCAAGCTTGCCGGTGCGCCGCCGGGTCATAGCCGAGCAAGGTGCGGCTGGCACGATTGGCCTCATCGGCCAGGGCAAAGGCCTTGGCATAGTCCTGGCGCTTCTCCCAGGAGGCCGCCAACTGCAACAGCAGACCGGGTTTCACCAGCCCCTCTGGACCGGGGCGGCGGGCCAGCACCTCCAGATGGTGCAGGGTGGCGTCATCCTCCGGGAAGCGCCGCGCATTGATAAGCGAGGCATATCCGCGCACCGGGTCGAGCTCCTTGACCCGTTCAAACAGCGCCACCGCCTCCTCAATTCGTCCCAGTTGCAGGTACAACTGCCCCAGCCCCAGCAAGGCCGGCACCTGTTGCGGATGCACTTGCAGCACCTGGCTGTAGCGCGCGTCGGCTTCGTCATACTGCTGCTCCTGCGCCTCGACCCCGGCCAGCGCCACCTGTGCTTCGGCCAGCCAGTGGGATCGGGGAGCCCCGTCGAGACGCTCTGACGGCGGCAATGCCTGCGCCTCTTCGAGGGCCTGAGTGGCCATCTCTCTGGCCAGCCCCGTCTGCCCCTGGGTCGCGACGGCAACCAGCTTGAGGCGCAATGCCAGCACGGGCTGTTGCTGCTGGCCCGCCAGATGGATGGCCCGGCGCAGCAAGGCGATGGCCTGGGATGTGCGTCCTTGCAGCTCAGCCAGCTCGGCGCGATGCTGATGCAAGCCGGGATGGTCGGGATACTCTCTTCCTCCCCGGCACAGGGCATCCTCGGCCTGGGCATGGCGACCTTGCTCGGCCAGCCGCTGGGCGTATCCCCTGATCAGGCCGCAATAATCCTCTTCGTCCAGCAAGCGTTGCTGCTCGTCCAGCCAGGCATCGGCGGCGGCATATTCCTCTGCCGCCAGCCACAACTCCAGACGCAGACCTCGCAATTGCTGGCTATGCAAAGACGCCTGTGGCTCGGGCCAGTGCTCCCGCTCACCCTCCCAGAAGGCCTCGGCCCGAGTCAGCAGTTGCTCGCCCAATGCGATGGCCCCGTCCTGCAAATAGAGGCGCAGCAGTTGCTGATAGATCAGGATATTGGGCGCAAGGGCAAGGCTGCGTTCATACAGTGGCCGCGCAACCGTCGTTTGCTGGCGCCTGAGCTGACAGGTCGCCAGCCGCGCCAGCAGCAGCGCATGATCCGGTGCGTCATGCCGGGCTGCTTCGAGCAGCGCCTGCGCCATATCAAGCTCACCCAAGAGCAGTTGGACAGCAGCCAGGTCGACACGTCCGTCGACATCAAGAGCGGCAAGATCCAGCCCTGCCAGCGCGTGGCGTGCGGCATCCAGCTCGCCAAGCTGGGCACAGGCCAGCGCCAGCAATACTTGTTCGGCGGGGTTTTGTGGGGCGCAGCAGGCCTCCTGCAACAGCACAAATTGTTGCTGCAAGGCCAGCGTGCGCAATAGGGAGAGTGAACTCATGGGAACCGCGGGATCCTGGGACTGGATCGCCCCTCAATGAGGGGCGATAAGGGTGGATAATTAGAGCCGGGTCAGACCAGCCCTTGAGAGGTCAGGACACCGTTTGGCATCTGGAGCATATGTGCATCATTGAATGCTTTTCCCGCATTGATGTTGGCCCAGGTGCCGTTCCACAAATCGCCGTTCCCATAGAGAGTCCCCGGAACCTGTCCGGTGCTCCATGCTATGCCACGATAGACAGTTCCTTTGGCATAAACCGTCATACCAAGGAATGACGACATCGTATATATCGCATAGTAATCCTGTGTGTTCGAACCATTACGGCCTGCCTCCGCTCTTCCTACAACGCGCCATTGCGAGCCGCTCTTGGCCATGACCCCCTGTCCCGTTCCCACAAACACCACCTTGTCATCCGCCCCCAGATTATTGGCCCCCGACCACATCCCCCAGGTTCCAGGTCCATTACCTGCGGTGCTCATCTCGGCCTTCTGGCTCTCCACACGGATATAAATGGTGTAACTGGTATTTGCATCGAAAGTACGGCTGCTGTGGTCCGAACTGACCCCCTGCACCAGGTCAAACACCACTATGCTGGTGTCGGCCACAGGCCCGGATGTATCGATCACAATGGCTTCATTTGCCCCGAGTGAACCGGCCCCGCCCGGGGTCGGCAAGGTCAGCGTGGCGTTGTTGCCAGCGGCGTCGAGGATGGTGCCGCCATTGAGGCCGAGTGCCCCCGCGCTCAGGTAATCCAGATCGGCGCTGGTGTCCCCCGCCTGCACCGTGTAGTTGAAGGTCAGGGTATTGGAGCCTGAACCACTGACGTAATTGATGGTCCGATCCGTGGCACCGGTTTCCAGAGTCAGTTGCGGCGTGCCCGAGACGGTGACCGCCTCGCTGAAACTGACCTGGATGCTGATCACACTCCCGACACCGTAGGTGCCCGCCGCCGTGGTGCTGCTGACCCCGCTCACCACAGGCGCCGTGGTATCCACCAGGTAGCTGGCGTTGTCGGCCACCAGGGAATGACTCAGGTTTGCATCATTACCCGCGGCATCGCTCAGGGTGCCACCGTGGGCCTCCAGGCCATTGGCAACGATCGAGATGCCGTTGGCATCGGTCTGACCCGCCAGAATGGTGTATTGGAACAGCAATGAGGCCGTGCCACTGCCCGAGACATAATTGGCGTAGACGGTGCTGCCCCCGATATTCAGCGCCACACGGGGTGTGCCACCTGAGGTATCGACCACAGTCGCTTCATTCATGGTCACGGTGACGCTGACCACGTCACCGGCATTCAGGGTGCTGCTCTGCACACCGCTGGCCCCCGTGATACCCACACTGCTGACAGCTGGGGCCGTGGTGTCCACCAGGTAGCCGGCGTTATCCGCCACCACGCCATGAGCCAGATTGGCGGCATTGCCCGCTGCATCACGCAATGTGCCGCCGTTTGCTTGCAGTGCATCGGCATCCAGACTGATGCCGTTGGCATCGGTCTGGCCCGCCAGAATGGTGTATTGGAACAGCAAGGAGGCCGTGCCACTGCCCGAGACGTAATCGGCGTAGACGGTGCTGCCACCGACATTCAGCGCCACACGAGGTGTGCCGCCCGTGGTATCGACCACTGTGGCTTCATCCATGGTCACGGTGACGCTGACCACGTCACCGGCATTCAGGGTGCTGTTCTGTGCACCGCTTGCCCCACTGATGGCGATGCTGCTGACTGTCGGTGCGGTTTCATCCACCAAATCGTTGATAGCCAGGGTGACGGTTTGCTCGCTGGCATTGCCCGCCGCATCGGTGGCCACCACGGTGAAGCTGTAGCTGGCCTTGGTCTCGTAGTCCGGGTTGCCCGTCAGGGTCACTGCACCTGTGGCGGCATTGATGCTGAACTGCGCCGCATCCGCACCGGGCTTGATGCTGTAGCTGGTACTGCTGGTCACGACGTCGTCGGTGTCAGTGCTGGTGACGGTGTAAACGACTTGGCCTGCCCCACTGTTCTCGCTGATAGCTGTTGCGGTAGCAGCGGAGGTAATGGTCGGCGCTGTGTCATCCAGATTGTTGACTCCCAAGGTGACCACCTGCTCGCTGGCATTGCCCGCCGCATCGGTGGCCACCACGGTGAAGCTGTAGCTGGTCTTGGTCTCGTAGTCCGGGTTGCCCGTCAGGGTCACAGCGCCCGTGGCGGCATCGATGCTGAACAGCGCCGCGTCCGCTCCCGCCTTCAGGCTGTAGCTGGTGCTGCCGGTCGCGATGTCGCCGCTGTCGGTGCTGGTCACGGTGTAAACCACCTGCCCGGCGCCGCTGTTTTCATCGATGGCGCTGGCCGTGGTCCCGGAGGTGATGGTCGGCGCCACTTCGTCCAGGTTGTTGATGCCCAAGGTGACCACCTGCTCGCTGGCATTGCCCGCCGCATCGGTCGCCACCACGGTGAAGCTGTAACTTCCCTTGGTTTCGTAGTCCGGGTTGCCCGTCAGGGTCACGGCACCTGTGGCGGCATTGATGCTGAACAGCGCAGCGTCCGCCCCCGCCTTCAGGCTGTAGCTGGTGCTGCCGGTCGAGACGTCGCCGCTGTCGGTGCTGGTGACGGTGTAAACCACCTGCCCGGCACCGCTGTTTTCATTGATGGCACTGGCCGTGGTCCCCGAGGTGATGGTCGGCGCCACTTCGTCCAGGTTGTCGATGCCCAAGGTGACCACCTGCTCGCTGGCATTGCCCGCCGCATCGGTGGCCACCACGGTGAAGCTGTAGCTTCCCTTGGTCTCGTAGTCCGGGTTGCCCGTCAGGGTCACCGCACCTGTGGTGGCATTGATGCTGAACAGCGCTGCGTCCGCTCCCGCCTTCAGGCTGTAGCTGGTGCTGCCGGTCGCGATGTCGCCGCTGTCTGTGCTGGTCACGGTGTAAACCACCTGCCCGGCGCCGCTGTTTTCATCGATGGCGCTGACCGTGGTCCCGGAGGTGATGGTCGGCGCCACTTCGTCCAGGTTGTTGATGTTGAGTGTGACCACCTGCTCGCTGGCATTGCCCGCCGCATCGGTCGCCACCACGGTGAAGCTGTAGCTGGCCTTGGTCTCGTAGTCC
>NZ_MKUI01000041.1:0-9487 GCF_001898585.1 Aeromonas sp. 62-46
GTGTGGCATTCGCCATGCGAGAGTAGGACACTGCCAGGCACCCAATACAAGAAACCCCGCTCATCGAGCGGGGTTTTTTATTGCCTGAAATTCACGTTATCCATCCATATCTGGTTGATTTACCACCACGATTGTATCGTTATACAACCTGATCAGCACAGGGCAGCTCCATGTTGACTATCCCATCTTCCAGCTGAATATCGATCTTGAAACCGAGCCGTTTGGCCAGATTGATCATGCCGCGATTGCTGGGCATGGTCATGCCAGAGAGCTGGCCTATGCCACGCTCTCTGGCATAGCGCACGATCTTTTCCATCATCAACTTGCCGAGTCCGAGCCCTTTCAAGTCTGAGCGGACCAGGATGGCAAACTCCGCATCCGATTGATCCGGGCTGGCAATGGCTCGCACCACTCCCAGGATCTGCTTGCTGAAAGGGCCGTCCTGGCCCACGGCGACGAAGGCCATTTCCCGGTCATAATCGATCTGGGTCATGCGGGCCAGCTCTTCGTGTCCCAGCTCCCCCACGTCGGCAAAGAAGCGTTTGTACCTGTCTTCATCAGACACCTGCCGCACGAACTGCTTGTGGGCCGGCTCGTCTTCGGGGCGGATGGGGCGCAGCAGTACATGACTCTGATCTTTCAGCCAGGCACCCTCTTCCAGCTCGGTGGGATAGGGGCGAATGGCCAGTGGCAGCACTTGTTGTCCTCGCTCTGCCAGGACGAGCCGGGCATCCAGGATCACCATCTCTTCACCACAGGCCTGCAGCGGGTGCAGATCCAGTTCTTGTATCTCGGGGAAGGCCAGCAGCAGCTCGGAGAGCTGGCACAGCACCTGGCCGAGGGCGTCGATATCGAGCCGTACCGGACTGGCCTGCTCGCGGATCTTGCCATCCTTGAGGGCACCAATGATCTGGTAGCGAGCCAGTGCCTGGTTGAGGGGAGGAAGGGCCGCGACCATCTCGCGGGGCTCGGCGCCGGATTCCCCGAGCAGGATGACGGGGCCGAAGACCGGATCCTGCTGCAAGCGGATCCGTAGCTCCAGACCCCCGCTGCGGCGTGCCATGCGTTGTACCAGAAGCCCTTCTATGCGGGCGCCAGGATCGTGCTGACGTACCCTGTCCAGAATGGCATCCGCCGCCTGGGCGACTTCCGCCGAGGTACGCAGGTTCAGCATGACACCGTGTACATCGGATTTGTGGGCGATGTCGGGAGATCGCAGCTTCACCGCTACGGGGTAGCCAATCTGTTCTGCAGTCAGTGCGGCTTCGATGGCATCGGAGACGATCCAGGTCGCGAGGGTGGATAGCCCGGCTGCCTGCAAGATGGGATGGGCCAGGTGGGTGTCCAGCACCCGCTGCTGGCGGTCCAGCGCTTGCCCAAGGAGCTGCTGGCAGCGCTCGACATCGAGTCTGTCGCCCTGCAGGGAGGCCGGTGTTTCCATCAACTGTTTCTGGTTGCGGCGATATTCCACCATGTGCATGAAGGCCGTGACGGCGCTTTCCGGGGTGCGATAGGTCGGTATGCCCGCCTCGTTGAACAGGCGTCTCCCCTCCTGGGCGGAGTATTCGCCTGCCCAGTTGGTCAGGATGTTGAATCGTCTGGCCCTGGGATGCTGCTTGATGAAGTCGATCAGGCTGCTGGCGAGGGTGACACCTCGGGCGGTGAGGGACGGTGCATGGATCAGCAGGATGGCATCGGCACTGTCCCCTTGCAGCAGCGTCTCGAGTGCACTCTTGTAGGCCTCGATATCGGCATCGCTGCCGATGTCGAGGGGCGGCATCGCCAGCTTGCCTCCCCGAGACAGCAGTACGTCTGCGGCCATGTTGGCGAGGCCGCGCCCATTGGAGAGGATGGCGAGCCGCTCCCCCTTGAGGGTCAGGGAGTGGCTCAGGGTCTCGACAGTGGCAAACAGTTCGTGGGTATCCCGGACGCGCAGCATGCCAGCCCGGCGGATGGCGGCATCATAGACATTGTCGAGACCGTTGGCCGGGTCGTGCCGACCGCTCTTGAGGATCAGGATGGGTTTGTTGCGCGAGGCGGCACGGGCGGCGGAGAGAAAGTGCCTGGCATCGTGCAGCTTGTCCATGTAGATCAGGATGGCGCGGGTCGTCCCGTCCCGGGAGAGCTGATCCAGCAGTTGGCCAAAGTCGATGTCGCAATGATCGCCCAGGGAGACGAAGGCCGAGAAGCCGATTTCGCGCTGCTTGGCCCAATCCAGGATGGTGGTGCTGACCGCTGCCGACTGGGAGAGAAACGCCACCTGTCCCGGAGTCGCTGCAATGGGGGAAAAGCTGGCGTTGATACCCTGCCCGGGGAGCAGCATGCCCATGCTGTTGGGGCCGAGCAGCCGGATGCCGTATTGCTGGCACAGATGCTTGAGCCGCAGGCGCTCGTCAGTGGAGAACTGGGCGGCCAGTATGATGGCGGCTCCGGTTCCTTTCTTGCCGAGCTCCTCGATGAGCGGCAGTACCCGTTCGCGCCGGGTACAGACGATGGCGAGATCGGGGGAGAGGGGAAGGCTCTCTA
Organism: Aeromonas sp. 62-46; assembly: GCF_001898585.1. NCBI lineage: Bacteria > Pseudomonadati > Pseudomonadota > Gammaproteobacteria > Aeromonadales > Aeromonadaceae > Aeromonas > Aeromonas sp. 62-46. The sequence continues at coordinate 2,527 of NZ_MKUI01000041.1, forward strand.
TGTCCGGATAGGCGAGCACGCCAGCGATGGCCTGGCTGCGGGGGGCCACGGGTAGTATAGGGCCCTGGAACTGACCCGCCAGCAGGTGCCGGATGACCACATGGCCTGCCTTCTGCGGATCACTGGAGGCGCCGATGACGGCGATCGAGTGAGGTTTGAAGAGCCGATCCAGGCCGCTTTGTTTCATGGGCACTCCTCGTGGTGGCCCCCGGGGCGAGGGGGACGGATGGTGCCAGTCTAATACGCTTTGCGTGCGGGTTCTGTGACCGATTGCGGATCACGATCTGGCCAGTGCGCTGGCGCGCAGATAAAAGCGCAGCTCCCCCTGAATGCATTGCACCGTGGCGAGGTGCCTGTCCTGGAGATAGATCTCCTGCTCCCGATCGAGTTCATGGCGCTGGACCCCGAGGCTTTGCAGATATTCTGCGAACAGGATGGCACTGCGGATTTCGACAAGATGCTGGCTCACGCTCTATTCCTTGATGGTGGCTGGATGGTGCCGGCCAGTGTCCCCTCTTCTCCCCCACTTTCATACTGATACATTTGACACTCACTGTGGCTCTGATGCCTGCCGGATCAGCGAAGGCCTCCCTGGCCGCGTGCAGTGTCCCAGAAGGCGCGGATCAGCGGCTCTTCCAGCCGCTTCTTGAGCACGGCGATACCGACGTCGAACGCCTTGAGCGCCGGTTTGGGCTCGACCACACGCACCTTGTCCCCCATGGGGCTGTGATCGATGACGGCGGCAGGCACGACACCTACACCGAAGCCGAGGGCTACCATGGCGACGATGCCCTCGTTGCCCGCCACTTCTGCATAGATGTTGGGAGCTATCCCCTTGTTGCGGAACCATTGATCACAGCGCTTTCGGGCCAGCCCCTGTTCGGAGAGGATCAGCGGCAGGCGCTCCCAGTCAGGTTCACCCAGGGGGAACCACTGACCCTGCTGAGGGGCATTGCGGGGGGCGATAAACACCAGCGGCACCTGCTGCAGGCTGGCGAATTCCAGCTTGGACGAGAGCGCATCCGGCCTCGCTGCGATGGCGAGATCGGCTTCGTCAGCCAGGATCTTGTCCACTGCCAGTGCCGGGTCGCCGGTCTCCAGCTTGATCTCCAGCTGGGGATAACGGCGACGAAAGCGTTCCAGTACCTCGGGTAGCAGAAAGTAGCTGGCGGTGACCGAACAGAACACCCGCAACCGCCCTTGCAGCGGCTCGTCGCTGCGCTTGAGCTCCTGTTTGAGTTGGCGCCACTCCTGCAGCAAGGCACCGCCAAACTCCCGCAGCTTGTCACCAGCAGGGGTGAGCCGCACCGAGCGGTTGTCCCGCTCGAACAGCACGCAGCCGGTCTCCTGTTCCAGTCGCTGGATGGCGCGGCTCAGGGTGGAGGGGCTGACCGCCATGGCATCGGCGCTTTTGCCGAAGTGGAGGGAGTCGGCGAGGTGGAGAAACAGTTCGAGATTGCGAAGGTCCATCTTTTTATTCCTGCGGCGTTGTCAGGCGCCCTGTAGCACGATGGCTCGGCGGCGGGAGATTGCGGGAAATCACATTTCAATTCCTGCAACGTACTGTTTCGAATATATCAGTTCAGGCAATAAGTGTCCCGCGCTATAGTGGTTTCGACAACGCCGCTATCCGGCATGGAATCAATCGAACGGAGCAATCACCATGGCTAACTATTTCAACACCTTGAACCTGCGTCAGCAGTTGGCCCAGCTGGGCAAGTGTCGTTTCATGCAGCGCGAAGAGTTCGCGGACGGCTGCAACATGCTGAAGGGCAAGAAGGTGGTGATTGTGGGCTGTGGTGCCCAGGGTCTGAACCAGGGCCTGAACATGCGCGACTCCGGGCTGGATATCTCCTACGCCCTGCGCAAGGCCGCCATCACCGAGAAGCGCGCCTCCTGGCAGAAGGCCACCGACAACGGCTTCGCGGTCGGCACCTATGAAGAGCTGATCCCGACCGCCGATCTGGTGCTGAACCTGACCCCGGACAAGCAGCACTCCGACGTCGTCAAAACCGTGATGCCGCTGATGAAGCAGGGCGCCGCGCTTGGCTACTCCCACGGCTTCAACGTGGTGGAAGAGGGGCAGCAGATCCGTTCCGACATCACCGTCGTGATGGTTGCGCCCAAGTGCCCGGGTACCGAAGTGCGTGAAGAGTACAAGCGCGGCTTTGGCGTACCGACCCTGATCGCCGTCCACCCGGAGAACGATCCCCAGGGCGAGGGCATGGCCATCGCCAAGGCGTGGGCCTCTGCTACCGGTGGTGACCGTGCCGGCGTGCTGGAATCCTCCTTCGTCGCGGAAGTGAAATCCGACCTGATGGGCGAGCAGACCATTCTGTGCGGCATGCTGCAGGCCGGTTCCCTGCTCTGCTACGACAAGCTGGTTGCCGAGGGCACCGACCCGGCCTATGCCGGCAAGCTGATCCAGTTCGGCTGGGAGACCATCACCGAGGCCCTGAAGCAGGGTGGCATCAGCCTGATGATGGACCGTCTCTCCAACCCGGCCAAGCTGCGTGCCTTCGAACTCTCCGAGCAACTGCGCACCCTGATGCGTCCGCTGTTCGAGAAGCACATGGATGACATCATCGCCGGCGAGTTCTCCCGCGGCATGATGGCTGACTGGGCCGAAGACGATGCCAAGCTGTTCGGCTGGCGCGAAGAGACCGGCAAGTCCGCCTTCGAGAATGCTCCTGCCTATGCTGGCAAGATCGCCGAGCAGGAGTACTTCGACAATGGTGTGGTCATGGTGGCCATGGTCAAGGCGGGTGTCGAGCTGGCGTTCGAAACCATGGTGGCCTCCGGCATCTATGAAGAGTCCGCCTACTACGAATCCCTGCACGAGTTGCCGCTGATCGCCAACACCGTTGCCCGCAAGCGTCTGTACGAGATGAACGTGGTCATCTCCGATACCGCGGAGTACGGCAACTACCTGTTCGCCAACGCTGCCGTGCCGCTGCTGCGCGAGCACTTCATGCCGACCCTGCAAGCAGGGGACCTGGGCAGTGCCCGTGCCGATAGCAAGGCGGTGGACAACCTGGCCCTGCTGGCTGCCAACGAAGCGACCCGCAACCACCCGATCGAGAAGATCGGCCAGACCCTGCGTGGTTACATGAAGGACATGAAGCGTATTGCCGTCGGCGGTTAAGCCTTCGCTGAGCGGCATCGGAAGGGGCAGGGATGACGATCCCCGTTACTGGCTGGCTTAGACACCCGGCCTGTCGTCCGGATGATGCAAACAGACCGATTGATAGCAATAAAAAAGCCCCGCTCATCGAGCGGGGCTTTTGCATTCTGGAGGGCGGGAGCAATCAGGCCTTCCAGGCTTTCCAGGTGTTGATCAGGCCGTTGGTGGAGCCGTCGTGGCTGGTGACGGCCTCATCGGTGCCCAGCTCCGGCAGGATCTTGTTGGCCAGCTGTTTGCCCAGCTCCACACCCCACTGGTCGAAGGAGAAGATGTTCCAGATTGCGCCCTGTACGAAGATCTTGTGCTCGTACATGGCGATCAGGGCACCCAGCGTCTTCGGGGTCAGGCTCTTGAACAGTATGCTGTTGGTCGGGCGGTTGCCTTCGAACACCTTGAACGGCACCAGCTCTTTAACTTGGTCGAGCGTCTTGCCGGCGGCCAGGAACTCGGCCTCCACCGCTTCCTTGCTCTTGCCGAAGGCCAGGGCTTCGGTCTGGGCGAAGAAGTTGGCCAGCAGTTTCGGGTGGTGGTCACCGATGGGGTTATGGCTGATGGCCGGCGCCAGGAAGTCGCAGGGGATCAGCTTGGTGCCCTGGTGGATCAGCTGGTAGAAGGCGTGCTGACCGTTGGTACCCGGCTCACCCCAGATGATGGGACCGGTCTGGTAGTCAACCGGATTGCCGTCGCGGTCCACGTACTTGCCGTTGGACTCCATGTTGCCTTGCTGGAAGTAGGCAGGGAAGCGATGCATGTACTGATCGTACGGCAGGATGGCTTCGGACTCGGCACCATGGAAGTTGTTGTACCACAGGCCGATCAGGGCCAGCAGTACGGGCACGTTCTGTTCATAGGCGGCAGTGGCGAAGTGCATGTCCATCTCGAAGGCGCCTTGCAGCAGGGCCTCAAAGTGCTCGAAGCCGAGGGAGAGGGCGATGGGCATGCCGATGGCGGACCAGGAGGAGTAGCGGCCGCCGACCCAGTCCCAGAACTCGAACATGTTGTCGGTGTCGATGCCGAACTCGGCAACGGCCTTGCCGTTGGTCGACAGGGCGGCGAAGTGCTTGGCAACGTGGGCCTTGTCACCGGCATGACCGAGGAACCAGTCGCGGGCGGTCAGGGCGTTGGTCATGGTCTCCTGGGTGGTGAAGGTCTTTGAGGCCACCAGGAACAGGGTGGTTTCCGGATCGATCTTCTTGAGCGTCTCGGCGATGTGGGTGCCGTCGACGTTGGAGACGAAGTGCATCTCCAGGTGATTCTTGTAGGGGCGCAGGGCCTCGGTGATCATGACGGGGCCCAGATCGGAGCCACCAATGCCGATGTTGACCACGTGCTGGATGGCCTTGCCGGTATAGCCCTTCCACTCGCCACCGATGACCTTCTCGCAGAAGCCCTTCATCTTGGCCAGTACGGCGTTCACTTCCGGCATCACGTCCTTGCCGTCAACCTCGATGGGGCGGTCGGAGCGGTTGCGCAGGGCGGTGTGCAGTACGGCGCGCCCTTCGGTCATGTTGATCTTGTCGCCGTTGAACATGGCGTCGATGGCGCTGCGCAGATCGGTCTCGCCAGCCAGGTTCACCAGCAGCTTGAGGGTCTCTTCGGTGATCAGATTCTTGGAGTAGTCGACCAGGATGTCGCCACCGAAGGTGAGGGAGAACTTGTCAAAACGCTGGGGATCCTGTGCGAACAGATCCTTGAGACGCATCTCCTTGTTGGCTGCAAAATGGGCTTCCAGTGCCTGCCAGGCCTGGGTCCGGGTTGGATTGATATTTTTCATAGGATTATCAGTCTTCCAAGTTGTGTTTGAACCTTGCAGGCAAGGCTCCCGCCAAACCTTATTATGCGAGCATTATACCGGGCACTCCGTGCGCCCCGTGTAACAGAGCATTACCAATTGTCTGCAACGAGGGAGTGTACAACCAAAACAGTGCGATTATGAGTCACCCAGTACCCCGGGATCTTGCGTTCGCGCATGCTTGTTCGGGTTGAAAAGGCTTTCATTTCAAGGGGAGCGCGGCCGTGGCTCTGGAAAGCTGGCGTGACAGATCAAAGGGTATTCAACAGACGCTCATCGGACGGTTTTTTGAGCAGGCGCAAATGGTGGGCAACAGACGCTGGCTATCATATGAGCCGAATGGACGAGATCTCCCAGGGATGGCCAAGGTATGGAATCAATGGTGTGGAATGAGGAGATCGAGATGAAAGCCCTGTTATCCCTGTTTGCCCTGAGCCTGATCGCCACCGGCCTCATCGGTTTGCTGACCCTGACGCTGGCCAATGCGGCGCCGACGCTGGAGATCCACGTACTGGCGGTGATCGGAGCCGTGCTGGGGGGTTATGTGCTGATGCAGCCCCTGCTCAACCGGGTTGCACGTCGGCTGGGGTGAGAACGCGGTGCGACCTGGTGCGCAAGACCGGCCTGTGGCCGGTTTTTTCATGTCACAGAAGGCAGAAACGACAGTGCCAGCCCGAAGGCTGGCACTGGAGAACGCACACCGAGGATCAATCCGCCGTCTTTTGCATGTGGACCACACGCTGGGGGAAGGGAATCTCGATGCCCTCGGCGTCGAAGGTGAGCTTCACCTTCTCGTGGAAGTCGAACCAGACACCCCAGTAATCGCCGGTCTTGACCCAGGGACGCACCACGATATTGACCGAGGAGTCGGCCAGCGCGGCAACGGCAATGGTGGCGGCCTGCTCCTTCAGGATGCGGGGCTCTTCGCTCACCAGCCGCTCCAGGATCTGTTTGGCCTTGCGCAGGTCGGAGCCGTAGCCGATGCCGAAGGTCATGTCGACGCGGCGGGTATCCATGCGCGAGTAGTTGACGATGGTGCCGTTGAGGATGGCGGAGTTCGGCACTACCACCATCTTGTTGTCACCCGAGGTGAGGGTGGTGGTGAAGAGCTGCACCGATTGCACAACGCCATTGGTGCCTGCCACCTCGATGAATTCCCCTGCCTTGATGGGGCGGAAGATGATGAGCAGGAAACCGGCGGCAAAGTTGGAGAGAGAGCCCTGCAGCGCCAGACCGATGGCCAGACCGGCGGCACCGATGATGGCTACGAAGGAGGCGGTCTGCACCCCGACCCGGCCCAGAGCGGCGATCACCACGAACACCAGAATGGTGTATTTGAGGATGCTGCCGACGAAGTGGGTGACGGTGGTGTCCAGCTTGCGGGTCTGCATCACCTTGACCACGCCACCGCTGAGAAGGTTGGCGGCAATGTAACCGACCAGCAGGGTGATCAGGGCGGCGGCGATGTTGACCGCATACTCGATGATCAGTCCCTGGTTGTTGGTCAGCCAGGTCTGTGCTTCGGTAATGATCTCGGGTTCCATAGGATGTCCTGTTGGTGTGAAGATTTATGGCAGATGAATCTAACACTTGAGCGCGACAAGCTGGGTCGCATCTGGTGCTTGTCTCTTCTTTTGTGCCACAAAAAGCAAGGGAGGCCAAGGCCTCCCGCTTTGTCACAACCTTGCTGGCGCAGGGACGCTGGGCATGTGCGCACTCAGCTTTGCAGCAGCTGGTTGCGGATGAATTGCCACTGATCTTCAAAGTCGGCAGTGGGTTTGATTGTGAACTCGGAGCGGACATGCATTGGTTGATGCGGTCTGCTGGTTCAGCTTTGCAGCAGCTGGCTGCGGATAAACTGCCACTGATCTTCAAAGTCGGCAGTGGGTTTGATTGTGAGCTCGGAGCAGACGTGCATTGGTTGATGCGGTCTGCTGGCTCAGCTTTGCAGCAGCTGGCTGCGGATAAACTGCCACTGATCTTCA
>NZ_MKUI01000042.1:0-62832 GCF_001898585.1 Aeromonas sp. 62-46
CTCGTCGGGCTCATAACCCGAAGGTCGTCGGTTCAAATCCGGCCCCCGCAACCAACTTCTGACTGCTTTTCTTCTGCATTACCTCTCTGATTCCCTCCAGCACCTGTTGCTTGCACACAATAATGTGTGTTTTTCCGATCCCTCTCGCCATTTGTTCGGTATCATCCTGCTTTCTGTTCATGGATGAGGCCGCACCCTGTGATGACCCATTTTAGCTATTCTTCTCCCCAAATCACGATGCAGAACACCTCCCTCGCCGAGGTAATGGCAGGGCCGACTGCCGTCAAACTCCTGCTCATTGCCGACTCAGCGCGCGATACCCTGCTGGCGACGCCTCCCTTTGCCGCCGTGGCAACCCAGATAGCCCTGGGTCAGAAGGCCCCCTATTCCCTTGACGATAGTCAGGGGCTGCAACGGGTGATCTTCATGGATGCCCGCCCGGCCCTGGATCATCGGCTCTACAAGCAGGTGCGCAGCTGGGTGGGCTCGCTGGCGGGCCTCAAGGCGACGCACCTGGCGCTCCATCTGGAGGGCTTTGACGATGAGCATCGCGCCCAACTGGCAAGGGTGGTGCTCGCCTGCCTGCTCGCCGCCGATGTGACCCTGCCGACCCAGAAACGGAGTGAGGCGACAAGACCGGGTTATCAGCAGTTGCAACTTTCCCCCCCTTGCGAGCTGGACATGGCCCGCCTGAGCGCAGAAACCGAAGGTAATGGTCTGGCTCGCCACCTGGCGGTGCTGCCAGCGTCCGAGCTCAATGCCCGTCATTACCGGGCCTATGCCCGGGAGCTGGCGCAGCAGGAGGGGTGGCAGTGGCAGGAGTTTGATGAGACGACCCTGGCACAGAAGGGGGCTGGCGCCTTCCTGGCGGTGGCCCGTGGTTCGGCGGACGGTCAGGCCGCCATCGTCAGGCTCAGTTACTGTCCGGCCAACCCGGTGCGCCGCGTTGCGCTGGTGGGCAAGGGGATCTGCCACGACTCCGGTGGCTACAACCTGAAAGTCGGTGGCAGCATGTATGGCATGCACCTGGACATGGGGGGCAGCGCGGTGGCCCTTGGCACGTTGTTGGCCATCAGCCGGGCGAAACTCCCCATTGAGGTGCACTGCTGGCTCGCCATCGCCGAGAACCACATCGGCCCGCAGGCCTTCCGGCCCGGTGAGGTGGTGACCGCCCTCAACGGCACCACCATCGAAGTGGTGGACACCGACGCCGAGGGTCGCATGGTGCTGGCGGATGCCCTGACCCTGGCGGCCGGGGACAAACCCGACTTGCTGATCGACTATGCCACCCTGACCGGCGCCTGCAAACGGGCGCTCGGCAGCCGTTACAGCGGCGCCTTCACCAACCGCCCCGAGTGGCTCACCACGCTGATAGCGCTGGGACAGCAGAGCGGGGAGCGAGTCTGGCCCTTCCCCCTGGACGAGGATTACGATGACAACCTCGATAGCGAGTGGGCCGATCTGTTACAGTGCGCGCCGGGCGCCTCCCCGGATCACATCGATGCCGCCCGTTTTCTCACGCGCTTCGTGCCCGCCGAGCTTCCCTGGTTGCACCTCGACCTGAGTGGTTTTCGCAACAAGGGGGGCAATGGCGTGGTGGGCAGCGAGGTAACCGGCTTTGGTGTCAGGCTGACCCTGACCCTGCTCGACAGCCCTCTGGGGATGGGTGCGCCCGACGCATGACGACGTGGCCAAGCACAATCAATAAGGACAAGCGTGAAACAAGCAAGCTATGACTGGGTGCTGTTCGATCTGGACGAAACCCTGCTCGATTTTCCGGTCGCCAGGGCGCTGGAGCGGACCCTGCAGATCTACGGCGTGGCGCCGACTCCCCCCAAGATGGCGGAGTACCATGCCCTCAACCAGCGGCTCTGGCAGCAGTACAACTCAGGGGAGATTGACGCCACCCACCTGCAGAAGACCCGTTTTTCGCTCTTTGCCGAGCAGGTCAACGTGGCGCCCATGGCGATGAACGAGACCTTCCTGCAGCAGATCATCGCCCTGAGCGTGCCGCTGGAGGGGGTGGAGGAGACCCTGCAGGCCCTGAAGAGCAAGGTCAGAATGGGGATCATCACCAACGGCTTCAGCCTGCCCCAGCGCGGGCGCCTCGACAAACTGGGCTGGAACAGCTGGTTTGAGCCTCTCGTTATCTCTGACGAGGTGCAGGTGACCAAGCCGGCGGCGGCCATCTTCCAGCATGCCCTGGCGCAGATGGGTCAGCCGAGCCCGGCGCGGGTGTTGATGGTGGGGGACAATCCCAAGACCGACATCGCCGGTGCCGCCGCCCAGGGGCTTGCCACCTGCTGGTACAACCCGGGGCAGGAGACAGGCCCGTGCGAGGCGACCCACGAGATCCACCACTTCGCCCATCTCTGCGCGATCGTGCTGGGAGAGTAGGTCCCCTATGCCCGCAAGGATGTAAAAAAACAAGGCAGCCCATGGGCTGCCTTGTTTGCATCCGGCGTCTGCTAGCGGCCGAGGCGGGCGAGCAGCCAGGCCTCCAGCAAGGCCACTCCGGGGGCCAGCACGGCTTCGTCGAAGTCGAACTCCGGATGATGGTGGGGGGCCGCGAGGTTGGCTCCCAGGATGAGATAGGCGGCTTCGCCGCCGTGCTGCTGTACCCTCTCGATGAGGAAACCGGCATCCTCGCTGGCCCCGAAGCGGCGGGTGTGGATGGTATCAAGGGAGATCCCCTGTGCGAGAGGCACGATTTCCTCGATGAGGGCTGGGCTGTTCTCGATGCCGATCGCTTCCCCCTGTTTGCGGATGTGGTAGGTCGCGCCCTGCATCAGGGCCGCCCCCTCCACAATCTGCTGCACCTGATTGAACATGTAGTCGTTGAGGGCGGGCGTCGCGCCACGGGTCTCCCCCATCAGGCGGGCATGGCCCGGGATGACGTTGCGTCCACTGCCGCCGTTGAGCTGCCCAACGTTGATGCGGGTCATGCCGTCCCGATGGCGGGGAATGCCGAGCATGGCGGTGGTGGCCATGCAGGCCGCCGCCAGGGCATTGTGGCCCGCGTTGGGCTCGAGCCCCGCATGGGCGGCTTGCCCCATGAACTCCACGTCGAATTTGGTTGAACAGAGAAACTCGGTGGGGTTGACCACCAGCTCACCACTGTTCGCGTGAATGCCGATGTGCAGAGCCAGCAGGGCGTCCACGTCGTCGAGCTGCCCCCCTGCCGCGAGCGCCTTGCCGCCTCGGCAGCCCTCTTCAGCCGGCTGGAAGAAGAGCTTGATGCGGCCAGTGAGGCGATCGGCGAGGGCCGCGATCCGCTCGGCCAGCACCAGCCCGATGGCGGTGTGACCATCGTGGGCACAGGCGTGCATCCAGCCCGGGTTGGCGGAGTGCCAGCCTCCCTGGCCGGGCAGGTGTGACGCCTCCTGGCTCTCTTCGACCTCCACCGCATCGATATCGAAGCGAAACGCCAGGGTGGGGCCGGGGCGCCCGCTATCCCAGAGTCCCATCACGCCGGTGAGTGCGTCGATCCGCGTCAGCCACTCCGGATGCGCCCCCTGGTACAGGGCACGGGCCTTCTGGGCCTCGACGTCTATTTCCCGTCCCATGATGAGGGTGCTGGCGAGCAGTTGATCCCCCAGCATGATGGAGAAACCGAGTTCACTGAGGTGTTGGGCGATGAGGGTGGTGGTGCGAAATTCACACCAGGCGGCTTCGGGGTGACGATGAAGGTCGCGGCGCCAGTGGCGCAAGGCATCCTGAGTCATGGTGGTTCCTGCGTGGCAAATCCAGCGGCCATTGTGACGGGCAGGGGGACAAGAGTAAATCCCGCAGGGGGAGATGCGACAAGGGGAGCCCGGGCTCCCCTTGAAAGATGGCATGGATGTCGACGAGGTCGTTTTGTGTGCGCAGATCGCACTCAATGATGGCTTGGCATCATCCTTTGCCAGAGCACGTCAAAAACCCATGTTGCAGTCTGTTTTTTGAACCACCCCTCTGGTGGTAGAGGTGGCAGATGGCTGATTGACTGACTTAGAGCTGTGCCAGCGACGGCATGGAGACGGCAACCAGAGTGAAAAACACGGTGAAAACGGCGGTAACTACGAACTCTTTCATGATTTTATCTCCCTTGGTTGGCTCATGATGGAACCAAGATACCACAACAGAACGATAAAACAACGAAAAATGTAATTATGGGGCGAAAATGGTTTTGTGGTGAAATATGACTGCATTTTCCCAAGTTTAAGGGCGTTTTTTGTCCTGGGAAGGATTTTATGGTGACGCCAGTGAAATTGGATGCATATAAATCCTTTAAATACATTGAGTTATGTTGATTTTATGACGCTCTCTTTGGTGGTTCCGATTGGAGTTTGTGTGGTGATCTCCATTTTTCAGCAGCAAAATGGCCTGCGGGATGCGCCGATTGATGTCGCCATAGGGAGGTTGGTGGCTGTCGGCCAGGTTTTGTCATCCCATGTCATGTTTTCTCACGACTTGTGCCCCAACCTCAGTCTGCAAGGCTGTTGCCAGCCAGGGTTATCCGATGAAGGCTCAATTTTCTGCTCATCCGAAACAGGATGAGAGCAAAAAGAGTACGAAAAAACGACAAAACGGCCGTCAAAGGAGCATGGAAGGGAAGGGGGAAGGTGGGAAAATGGAGGTTCGATCTTCATGGGGCCTGGGGTGGCCGGAAGCCCCGTTTTTCGCTGTTTTCTTGGGGGGACGAGCCACCGGGCCCGCGCGCAGGGGAAGCGGGAGAGATCGTCGGCCCACCCGGGTGGCTATATGGCGCCAGTGTGATGGGATGAAGGGCAGGGGAGGCCTGGCGCAGGGCCGTGGCTCTGCGGCACCGAGGCCTTTATCCAGACCCGTCGCGAACAAGGTGAGCAAGCAGAAAAGCGGGGGAAAGAAGTAAAGGAGAAGGTTCTGGGGTCAGAGGCTCAGGGCCGCCGGGCAAGGGGTAAGAGATGGCGACAGTGGCCAGTGGATAGTCGGGCCCCCGCAGGGGGAGGAGGGGGTGAGGAGCCCGCATAAAAAAACCCTCCAGAGGAGGGTTTTTTGTCAGACCACAGCCCTTAGAACAGGGTGGTGGAGAGATCGTACAGCTCCTGGTTGAACGGGCGCTTCAGGTTCTCGATGCAGTCGATGATGTCGTGGTGCACCATCTCGTTGCCCTGAATGCCGACGCAGCGGCCACCCTGGCCCGCCAGCAGTTGCTCGACGGCGAAGGCACCCATGCGGCTGGACATGATACGGTCACGGGCAGTGGGAGAACCGCCACGCTGGATGTGACCCAGGATGGTGGCGCGGGTTTCGCGGCCGGTCATGGCCTCGATGTCTTTCGCCAGGGCGTTGACGTCGGTGACGTGCTCGCAGATGGTGATGATGGCGTGCTTCTTGCCCTTGGCTTCCCCTTCCTTGATCTGTTGCAGCAGCTTCTCCTTGTCGAAGGCCACTTCCGGCACGATCACGTATTCGGCACCACCGGCAACGGCGGCAGACATGGCCAGATCGCCGCAGTGGCGGCCCATGATCTCGACCACGGAGATGCGGTGGTGGGAGCTGCAGGTGTCGCGCAGGCGGTCGATGGCGTCAACCACCACGTTCAGAGCGGTGTCAAAGCCGATGGTGAAGTCGGTACCGGCGATGTCGTTGTCGATGGTGCCCGGCAGGCCGATGCAGGGGAAGCCCTCTTCGGTCAGCTTCTTGGCACCCATGTAGGAGCCGTCACCGCCGATGACCACCAGGGCGTCGATGCCGTGTTTCTTCAGGTTTTCGACCGCTTCGGCACGGACTTTCGGATCCTTGAAGGCGGGGAAACGGGCGGAGCCGAGGAATGTACCGCCACGGTTCACGACGTCGGAAACGCTGTGACGCTCGAGCTTGACGATACGGTCCTGGTGCAGACCGAGGTAGCCATCATAGATGCCATAAACTTCCAGGCCATGATGCAGACCGGCGCGCACCACGGCGCGGATGGCTGCGTTCATACCCGGTGCGTCACCACCACTGGTCAAAACACCAATACGTTTGATTTGTTTGGTCATGAGTGCCTCTGGATCTGAGTTGTCGAAAATCAAGATTCTGAATAATACGGCTGGCCGCTTTTACTATATCGGCTTTCCTATGGCGAGAGGGTCCATAGGAAAGCGATATGCAAAGAGGGGCGGGGCCCCTCTTTGCTTGGCGCTTACTTGGTGGCGCCAGCGATGATCTGGGAGAAGTCGTCCACTTTCAGGGACGCGCCACCCACCAGGCCACCGTCGATGTCCGGCTGGCCGAACAGGTCGGCAGCGGTGGCGCCAGTCACGGAGCCGCCGTACAGGATCTGTACCTTGGCAGCCACGGCTGCATCAAAACCGGCCAGGTATTGACGGATGTGAGCATGCACGGATTGTGCGATCTCCGGGGTGGCGGTCTTGCCGGTGCCGATGGCCCATACCGGCTCGTAAGCGATGACGGCGTTCTCGAAGGAGGCGATGCCGCAGCGATCGATCACGGCCTTGAGCTGGGTCTCGACCACCTGATTGGTGGTACCGGCTTCGAACTGGGCCAGGGTTTCACCGATGCACAGCACGGGGATCAGGCCGCCCTTCTGGATGGCTTCGTACTTGGCAGCCACCACGTCGTCGGTCTCTGCGTGCAGGGTACGACGCTCGCTGTGACCGACCAGGGAGTAGGTGCAGCCGAAGGCTTTGAGCATGGAGGGGGCGTTTTCGCCGGTGAAGGCGCCGGACTCGTGAACGTCGGCGTTCTGGGCACCGTAGGCGATCTTGCTGCCAGCGGTCAGCTGTTCAACCAGACCCAAAAAGATAACCGGCGGGCAGACGGCCACTTGCACGGAAGGATGAGCGGCAGCGGCCGGGGTCAGTCCTTTGATCAGGGCTTCTACAGAAGCCTTGGTGCCGTTCAGTTTCCAGTTACCCATTACCAGGTGCTGTCTCATCTTCTATATCTCCTAGGCATTTGATTGCGCAACATTATATGAATTGAACCGAGCCCAAGATAGCTGACCCGGCGGCAAATGACGTAATTTTTTTTCGCTTTCCTGATCCAAATCAGGAATGCAAGGCGCGATTGCTCACTCGGTGACCTGCCCACGCAAACGGGCCCACCATACCCCAATCCACTCGTGAATGGCAGCCTCGGAATACATCAGATAACGCCCCTTGGGGAGGTAGCTGTAGAGGGGTTGTGGCTCCTGACTCTGCTTGGCGGTGTAATCGGTGGGAGCCGGCACCGCATCGAGTCCCTGACTGCGATAGAGAGCCATGGCCCGGGGCAGGTGGGTGGCCGAACTCACCAGTGCCACCCGCTTGCCCTTGAGGTGGGCGGCGATGCTGACCGCCTCGTCATGGGTGTCTTTGTTGTTTTCAAACAACGTCATGCGCGCACGCGGGATGCCAAGGCTGGCCGCCATGCGGGCGTTGACCTCGGCGTTCGACAGGGGATCCCCGGTCACGGCACCGGAGAATACCAGCTCGGCCTCTGGATAGGCCAGGGCCAGGCGAACCCCTTCCAGGGTGCGCGCCAGGGAGATGTTGTTTTGCCAGGCGCGCTCTGGGATGGCCGGATCGCTCACATGACCGTTGCCCAGCACGACGATGGCCTGGATGTCAGGATGCTGACTCACCTCGAAGGGGGGATAGGTCTGCTCCAGGCTGCGGGCCAGCTCGTAGCTCACCGGCCGCGTCCCCATCAGGGCGATGATCACCAAGGAGAGGGTCGCCAGCAGCCTGCCGCTTTTTTGAAAGCGGGTGAACCAGAGCAGCACGAGCGCCAGCACCAACAAGGAGAGAGAGAAGGGGAGCGGCATCAGCAGATGGCCCAGCCATTTCTTGATGACAAAGAAGTTGAGCTCGAACACGACAGACACGTCCTTGAGTTTTCAGCAAATTCGGGATGTGACAGAATACCCCTCTTTTTTCCTGTGGCCCAATCCTGTGTGGTTCCTCCTGCGGCCCTCATGGCGGGGCGGTCGAAGATGAGTGTGTCTTGAAGCAAGATCAGAGTTTTGACGGGCGCGCGGACAAGTTCGCTCGCAACATTTACGACTCCACCAAGGGGCGCATTCGCACCACCATTGTCTGGAGTGACATCGAAGCCTGCCTGGCGCGCCTGGGCAACCGGCCGCTGCGCATCCTGGATGCCGGCGGCGGCTTTGGCTACTTCGCCCAGAAACTGGCGGCCATGGGCCATCAGGTGGAGCTGTGCGATTTGTCGGCAGAAATGCTGGATCTGGCCCGGGAGCAGATCGCCCAGAAGGGGTTGGAAGACAGAATTCGTCTCATCCATTGCCCCATTCAGGATCTCAAGCACCAGGTGACCGGCACCTTCGATCTGGTGCTCTGTCACGCGGTACTGGAGTGGCTCGCCGAGCCGCGCCAGACCTTGCTGGGTCTGTTCCCTTTCGTCAAGGCAGGGGGCATACTGTCGCTGCTTTTTTACAATCGTCACGGCCTCCTGTTCCAGAGCCTGGTGGTGGGCAATTTTGACTATGTGCGCCTGGGCCTTCGCAAGAAACGCCAGACAGCCCTGACACCCACCAATCCCCAGTTGCCGGAGCAGGTCTATGACTGGATAGGCCGGGGGGGATTGCGGATCATCGGCAAGACCGGGGTGCGTGTCATCCACGACTACATGCGCCACAAGCAGGATCAGGTCGAGAAGTTCGAGGACCTGCTGGCCATGGAACAGCAATATTGCCGCCAGGAGCCCTTTGTTTCCCTGGGGCGCTACATCCATGTGATGGCCCAGAAACCGGCCGGTTGAGCTCCACCGGCGTGAATACGATGCGGGATCCAGCCGCCGGGGCGCCACCGACCCCGGCCTATATCACCACGGCAGGCAAAGACCTGCCGACTATAACAACGAGATGATAACGTCATGATGAGTACATCCCGTACCCTGCCAGAGACGGTGGGATGGGTCAGACAGGAGGGGTTGGCGCTGAACCTCCCCACCGACAGGCTGGCCTTTCTGATAGCGATCAAGACGCTCTCCGAGGACGAGTCTGATCTCTCGGAGGCCGCGCTGCACGATGCCTTTGGCTATGTCAGCAGTGCCTTCGGCCAGATGGACGAGACCCTCACCGGTCGCGCCAACAACGCCATCAACGATCTCATTCGCCAGCAACTGCTGTCGCGTTTCACCACCGACATGGTGGCGGGGGAGAGCCTCTACCGCCTGTCGCGCCTTGGCATGAGCATCGTCGATTTCTTCATGGATCAGCGCCAGGTAGACTCCATCAAGCTCTCCATCCTGCTCGAGCACCTGGCGGCCGAGCTCGACACCGCCCGCAAGGCGGCGCTCGAGACCAACACCCGGGAGCAGTGGGACGCCGAGGTGCTGCCGCGCCTCTCCTTCTCCCTGGAAGAGACGCTCGGGCGCATCGATCTCACCCAGCGCGCCATGGACGAGCAGCAAAACCAGGTCAAGAGCGAGATCGCGGCCCTGCTGACCCAGAACTGGGTCGATGCCATCCACAGCTGCGAGAAGCTCCTGCACGAGACCGGCCAGACCCTGCGCGAGTTGCAGGACACCCTGGACGCCGCCGGCCACCGCCTGCAGGCGGGGCTGCTCAACATTCAGGAAGCGGCCCAGGGGCGTGAGGATCTGTTCCACGTAGAAGAGCTGACCCACGCCCTGCAGGGGCGTCTGGACGTCATCACCGCCTGGGGCCAGCAGTGCATCGAGCTCTGGTCCCGTTATGACAGGCATGTCCACAAGTTCATCCGCAACGCTATCGACATGGACAAGAACCGCGCCTTCAGCCAGCGGCTGCGGGAATCCATCCGCAACTTCGAGCAGCACAGCTGGTTGTTGCGGGTGGCCGAAGAGCCCCGTTTGCTGGAGCTGCGGGATGAAACCATCGCCATCCACGACGAGGAGGTGACCGGCGAGGTGCCCCTCGAGATGGAGTACGTAGAGATGGTGGACATCAACCAGGAGCTGGCGGAGCGCATCGAGCGCTACCTGGCCCGCTATCCGGAGCAGGGAGATCGGCTGGATCTTGCCGACGTGCTGCGGGAATACCTGCTGGACTACCCGGCCCATGCCCACTTCGACGTGGCGCGCCTCCTGATCGATCAGGCCGTGCGTCTCGGCCATGCCAGCGGTGAGCGCGAGCACCACCGCCAACCCGCATGGAAACCCATCAACCAAGCTGGATCCAAGGTTCAGGCCTATGTCATCGATCAATACTGAATTCCCCTTGCCCCTGCGCCTCGCAGAGGCCATCGCCAACCCCTTGTTTCCGCGCATCGACACCGCCCTGCGCTCCGGTCGCCACATCAGTGCCGACGAATTCGAGCAGCACTCTGCCCTGGTGGAGTACCACCAGGAGCTGGAGATCTTCTACGGCCGCTATCAGGTGGAACTCATCAAGGCGCCGGAAGGCTTCTTCTACCTGCGTCCGCGCCCGAGCGCCGACATCGGAACAACAGTGCTATCCGAGCTCGATATGCTGGTGGGCAAGGTGCTCTGCTACCTGTTCCTGAGCCCGGATCGCCTCGCCTCTGAAGGGGTGTTCGCCATGGGCGAGCTGCAAGAAGAGGTGCTGAGTCTGGCGGACGAGAAGCAACTGCTGCGCATGGTCAACAGCCGCTCCGGCGGCACGGATCTGGACAAGAAGAAACTCCTCGAGAAGATCCGCACCTCCATGCGTCGCCTCAAGCGCCTCGGGATGATCACCCCCCTTGGCAACAGCGACAAATTCCGGGTCAACGAATCCGTGTTCCGCTTCGCCGCCGATGTGCGCTCCGACGAGGATCCTCGCGCGGTGCAACTGCGGATGATCCAGGAAGGGGAGGCCATTTTCCACGACGACGAGATGCCGAGCAGCGATTCCCTGTTCGAGGATATCGAAGAGGATCTGGACGAAGAGCAGCTGGAGCTGGAGGTGGAAGATGATCTGCAACGTTAATGTGCCGGCACTGATGGTGTCGGCCGGTTTGATGGAGAGTGTGGCGTGAGAGGCAAATTCAAATCCCTGACCATGGTCAACTGGAACGGCTTCTTCGCCCGCACCTTCGATCTCGACCAGCTGGTCACGACCCTGTCCGGCGGCAACGGCGCGGGCAAGTCCACCACCATGGCGGCCTTTATCGCGGCCCTCATTCCCGACCAGTCACTGCTTCACTTCCGTAATACCACGGAGGCGGGTTCCAGCAGTGCCTCCCGCGACAAGGGGCTCTACGGCAAGCTGCAGCGTGGCCACTGCTATTCGCTGCTGGAAGTGATGAACAGCCGCGAGCAGCGGATCTGGGTCGGCGTTCACCTGGAGCAGGTGGCCAACCGTGACAACAAGGTCAACATCACCCCGTTCGCCCTGGTGGATGTGCCCGAGCACCTGGCGCCCACGGATCTGCTGCTGGAGAAGCTCGACGACGGCAAGGGCCGGGTACGTGCCTTCGCCGATCTGAAGGGGGCGGCAGCGGAGCTGGGGGCGCTCAAGGTCGCCAAGTTCAATACGGTGACCGATTATCACAACTTCATGTTCGAGTTCGGCATCACCCCGAAGAAGTTGCGGGATCAAAAGGATCGCGGCAAGTTCTATCGCCTGATCGAAGCCTCCCTTTACGGTGGTATTTCGTCTTCCATCAGCCGCTCCTTGCGTGAATACCTGCTGCCGGAGAACTCCGGGGTACGCAAGGCGTTCCAGGACATGGAGGCGGCCATCTACGAGAACCGCCGCACCCTGGAAGCCATCAAGGAGACCCAAGGTCAGCGGGATCTGTTCAAGAATCTCATCACCGAGACCACCCACTATGTGGCCGCGGAGTATGTGCGGGGCGCCGCCGAGAAGAGCCGTCTCTCCGAGCTGGCCCTCAAGGCACGCTCTGAGCTCGCCGGCAAACGCCGTCTGCTGGCCGAGGAGAAGCAGCGCGCCATCTATCTGGCGGACGAGGTGGATCAGCTCACCAACCGCGAGAAGCTCCTGACCGACGAGCTGGAGTCCGCCGCCGAGCACCTGGCCAAGGTGATGGCGGCCGTGGCGCTGCAAAAGAAGATTGCCCTCTATCACGCCGATCTGGCGGAGCTCAACGACAAGCTCGAGCAGCAGCAGGCGGTGGTGGAAGAGATCCACGGCCAGTTGCTGGAAGTGGAGGAGCGCAAGGAGCTGGCCCAGGCAGAGGTGGACAGCCTCAAGACCCAGCTGGCCGACTACCAGCAGGCGCTCGATATCCAGCAGACCCGCGCCATCCAGTACCGTCAGGCGGTGCAGGCGCTGGAGGCTGCCCGCGAGCAGTGCGAACTGCCGGGGCTCGAGCCTGCGCAGGCGAGCGACACCCTGCATCAGTTCCGCGCAGCCGAGCAGAGCTTGACCAGCCGGGTGCTGGGGGCCGAGCAGCAGTTGGCGCTGGCCAAGGCAGCGGTGGCCGAACACGAAGCGGCGCTGGCGCTGCTGCTCAGCATCGCCCCCGAGACAGTGCGCGAGGCCGCCTGGCCCACCGCGCAGGGGCTGCTCAAGCGCCACATCGAAGATAAGGCCCGCATTGCCCAGGGGCAGGGTCTGCGCGCCGCCCTGGCTCGCCTCGAGAAAGAGAGCGAAAGCCAGAAGACGCTCTTGCGGCTGCGAGACGAGCTGGCCCAGGCGTCTGGTCAGCACATTGCCAGCCAGGACGAGCTGGAGATCTTCCTCGAAGCCCAGCGCACCCGTCAGGAGGAGCTCTCCGATCAGCAGGCGGAGGCCAATCAGCGCCGCGCCAGCCTCGAGCATCAGGGCACTCAGCTGGGCCGCGATATCGCGGAACTGACCAAGCTGGCCCCGCGCTGGCTCAAATCCTTTGAAAAACTCGAGCAACTGCGCGAGCAGAGCGGTTTGCCGCTCGCCACCGCCGAAGAGCTTTCTTCCGGCATGCAGAGCGTGCTCGACAAGGAGCGGGAGTTTGAGCAGGAGAGCAACCGCATTCAGGGCCAGAAACAGGCGCTGGAGCTGCAAATTCGCAACCTGCAGCTGGGTGCCGGCGAGGCGGATCCCCGTCTTGCCCGCATCGCCGAGCAGGTGGGGGGCGTGCTGCTCTCGGACGTCTATGACGACATCTCCATCGATGATGCCCCTTACTACTCCGCGCTCTACGGCCCGGCTCGCAGCGCCCTGGTGGTGCTCGACCTCGAAGGCGCCATCGAGCGGCTGAAAAAGCTGGAAGATTGCCCGGAAGATATCTACCTCATCCAGGGCAACCCAGACTCCTTTGACGAGGATCTGGTGGAAGCGGATGAGCTGGGGGACGCCGTGCTGGTGCGCACCAGCAAGCGTCAGGTGCGCTTCTCCCGCTACCCCGAGCTGCCGCTGTTTGGCCGCGCCGCCCGGGAAAAACGGATCGAGCAGCTCGATCTTGAGCGGGAAAACCTCATCGAGGGCTATGCCAAGGCCGCCTTCGAGCAGCAGAAGTACCACCGTCTCTACGGGCATTTTCGCGACTTTATCGGCCAGCATCTGGATATCGCCTTCCGCCCGGACCCCGAAGCCGAGGTGCAGGCCAAACAGGCCGAGCAGCGCAAGCTGCAAGAAACCATCGCCGAGTGCGACAAGCAGCTGAGTGATGCCAAAGCAGCCGCCGCCCAGCTGACCCGCCATATCCAGCTGGTGCAGGGGATGCTGCCCTTTGCCCACCTGTTTGCCGAGGCAGACCTGGCGGCCCGCCTCGAGGCGGCTCACGCCGACGTGGAGGCGCTTAAAATAGCCGAAGCCTTTATCGCCAAACACGGCAAGGCGTTGGAAAAACTGGAAACCATGGTGCAGGTGCTGCGCCAGGATCCCCAGGACCTGGCGGCCCTGCAGGCGGCCTTTGACGAGGTGAGCGACCTGCTGGCCGCGCAGAAGCGCCGCTGCTACGCCCTCGATCAGCTGGTGGCCCGTCTGCCGCACTTTGCCTATCAGGATGCGCAAGACCTGCTGGGCAAGGCCTCCGAGATGAGCGAGCGACTCAAAGAGAAGCTCAGGGCGGCGGAGCTTGCCGCCCGCACCGCCGGTGAGCAGCACAAGCAGATCACCCAGCGCCACACCGAGGCGCTGCAACTGCGCACGGCGCTCGATTCCAGCGCCTCGGCCAAGGGGCAGACCCTGGCGGAGTTCGAGCAGGAGCTGGCGGCCATGGGCCTGACCCTCTCTGACGATATGGAAGAGAAGGCCCGTGCCCACAAGAAAGAGATTGAAGAGCTGCTTATCCGCACCCGGACCCGCCGCACCAGCGCCGAAGCCCAGTTGCAGGTGTGCAAGCGCGAAATCGAATCCCTTGGCGGTCGTCTCAAGCTCGAAGGCAAGGATTACTACAGCGCCCGTAAATCCCTGGTGGGTCACAAGGCAAGCTGGTCGCGGGTGGTGCGTCTGGCACGGGAGACCGACGTCGAGAAGCGTCTGAACAAGCGCGAGCTGGCTTATCTTGACAGCGACGAGCTGCGCTCCATGTCGGACAAGGCCCTCGGCGCCCTGCGGGTGGCGGTGGCCCACGACGAGGCCCTGCGCGATGCGCTGCGTCTGTCGGAAGGCAACCGCAGCACCGAGCAGAAGGTCGCCTTCTACGTGCAGGTCTACCGTTACCTGAAAGATCGCATCCGCAACGACATCATCCGCTCGGACGATCCGGTGGAAGCCATCGAGGAGATGGAGATCGAGCTGGCGCGCCTCGCCGATGAGCTCAAGCAGCGGGAAACCCATCTGTCCCTCTCCTCCCACGAGGTGGCGGCCAAGATCACCAACATCATCCGCCGGGAGCAGAACCGCATCCGGGTATTGAACCAGGGCCTGCAGAACATCGCCTTCGGTCTGGTGCGCGGGGTGCGTCTCAACGTCAATATCCGCGAGGCCCACACTCGCCTCCTGACCGCGCTCGCCGATCAGAGCGCCATGCACAACGATCTCTTCGCCGACAAGGAGCTCAGCTTCTCCGAGGCCATGGCCAAGCTCTTCCAGCGTCTCAATCCGCAGGTGGAGCAGGGGGAGCGCAACTATCAGGTGATGGGGGACGTGCTGCTGGATTATCGCAACTACCTGGAGCTGGAGATCGAGGTGCAGCGCGGGGCCGACGGCTGGCTGCGTGCCGAGAGCGGCGCCCTCTCCACCGGCGAGGCGATCGGCACCGGTCAGGCCATCCTGCTCATGGTGCTCATCAGCTGGGAGGAGGAGTCCCGCCGTCTGCGCGGCAAGGACATCGCTCCCTGCCGCCTGTTGTTCCTGGACGAAGCGGCGCGGCTTGATGGCAAATCCATCGCCACCCTGTTCGAGCTGTGCGAGCGCCAGGACATGCAGCTCCTCATCGCGGCGCCGGAGAACATCAGCCCCGAGAAGGGCACCACCTACAAGCTCATCCGCAAGGTGCAGGGCAAGCACGAGCATGTGCATGTGGTGGGGCTGCGCGGCTTTGGCTTTGCCGACGACAAGCTCATCGCCTGACATCTTCCCCTGACAGGGGCTGACGGGTGAACACACAAACGGGAGGCTTGGGCCTCCCGTTTTCCATGGGAAATATGAGAGAGTAGGCCCTTGTTAACGGAAGCCTGACTGGCGATGCTGGTCGCTCTGTCCCATCGAGGAAGCAACGCATGACGACGCGACAAAAAGGGCTGCTGGCCTCCCTGTGCCTGCTGCTGGCCGCCTGCAGCAGCCAGCCTGATGCAGGCAGTGCGGGCAACTGGCGAGGCTATACCCAGACGGGGCTCGCCTCCTATTACGCCGATCGCTACCACAACAAGCGCACCGCCAGCGGGGAGCCTTACCAGCGCCACGCCAACACCGCCGCCCACATGACACTGCCCTTTGGCGCCCTGGTGAGGGTCACCAACCTGGCCAACGACAAGAGCGTGGTGGTGCGGGTCAACGACAGGGGCAATTTCCCCCGCGGGCGCATCATCGATCTTTCCAGGGCGGCGTTCAGCGCCATCGGCAATCCCCGATCCGGGCTTATCAAGGTCAGGATTGAGGTGCTCTAGTCACCGGGTCTGCATGTACTGGTGCCCCTCCATACCCGGGCCGCTGGAAGAGGATGCTTCCCAGTGATCACGGGCCATCTTCTTCATTCCATTGGTGATGTCGCCGACGCGGCTTCCCATTTTCCGGTGTGCCATTAAGATAGCCAAACGAAAAACAGGGCGTCTTTGCCATCTGGCGGCAACCGGGCATGACATGGTGTGTGAGACCCCCCTTCAACCCCCTGCCCATGTTTTGCCGCTAAGGAGCAGGCTATAAAGTGAGACGTCATTCACAGGGAGGATCAGAACATGACTGACAAACGCGCCATTCAGGCAACGGCCATCCCCGAGCACAAGGCAAAGTCCCTCTATCCGGAGCCCTTTGCCTCCCTGGTCAAGCACCGCACCCGGCGCAGGCTGGGGGATCATTTCGGCCTCGCCAATTTCGGGGTCAATCTGACGACCCTGGCACCGGGGGCCATCTCGGCTCTCAAGCACCATCACGGCCTGCAGGACGAGTTCGTCTATGTGCTCTCGGGCAATCCCACCCTGCGCCACGGGGAGGAGGAGTACCGGATGTCGCCGGGGGAGTGCATCGGCTTCAAGGGGGGCAGCGGCCTGGCCCACCAGTTGCTCAACCACGGTGAGGTGGACGCCGTCTATCTCGAGGTGGGGGACAGGCTGCCAGGGGACACCGTCGACTATCCCGATGACGATCTGGCCCTGGTACAGGGGGCCGATGGCGCCTGGTCAGCCAGACACAAGGATGGCAGCCCCTACTAGGGGCGCCTCTTCGCGCAATGAGAGAGACCTCCATGGTGTTCAGCCCCTTTTCTGCTGTCAGGGCAGAGGATTTTCTGCCGCTGCTCAACGACGAGACGCTGCGAAAGCACCTGATCCCTCACCCGCTTTTCGATGTGGCCGGGGTGCGCGACTGGATGGCGTACAAGCTGGGAGTCGACGCCCGGCCAGGCTGCCGCGTGCGTGCCATCTTCCTCGACGGCACCCTGGCGGGGTGGTGCGGCATCCAGCCCGATGACGAGGGGGTGGAGCTTGCCATCGTGCTCGCCAGGGCCGGCTGGGGAAGCGGCGTGGTGATTTTCAACGAGATGATGGGGTGGGCGAGGGAGCTTGGCCATCGGACGATCCTCTTTCACTTGCTGGATACCCGCCCGCCTTATCGATCCCTCGCCAGACGGGCCATCTGGGTGAGGAAAACGCGCCTGGGCGAACACCCTTTCACCACCTATTGCCTTGACGTTGAGCGCTGGTCTGCAGGCCCTTAGCCTGGACCAGGGGGCAGCAAGCCGTGCCGCCTCCTGGCGGGTCCCGTTGCCACCCTTTGCGCCATGATCCCTCTCACTCGTTTGTTCCTCCGTGCACGGCGTGGTTATCCACCCCGTTGAACACAGTGTTCATTCTGCCCCCCTATATGGCCCCCACCGTCCTGCCTACACTGGGCAACGTCTGATGGGGGCGCATCCGGCAGTATAAATCGCTGTCCAGGTTGCACTCTCTGGCGTATTGACGATGTACAACGGAGAAAACTGGATGAAAAAAGAGACAGACAAACTGGTATCGATCGCGGTGCTCAAGGCCCGTGACGGCATGGGAGAGCGCCTTCGCGATGCCCTGCTTGCCTTGATTGGTCCCACTCGCCAGGAGCCGGGCAACCTCGATTACGTGCTGTTCGAGTTGAAGGATGAACCCGGTACCTTCTACATGCGGGAAGCCTTCGTGAGTCAGGCCGCCCTGGATGCCCACTGTGAGACCGCGTATTTCCAGGCTTTCGCTCGCCAGGCGGACGAACTGCTGGCCGAACCCCTTCGGCTTGTCTTCATGGAAGAAGTGAGCCCCTGATCCTTGCCGCAGAGCCCGATGATCCCCTCATCGGGCTTTTTGCCTTCAGCCTCGCTCCGGCAGGTTCATCTGCTCGCTCATGGTGTCGATGAAGTGGCGGATGGCGGTGGTCGTCGGCTGCCCGGCCAGGGGCGGAGCATGGAGCACGCAGAGATCGGCGGGGATCCCCTGCTCGAGGCGGATGAAGCGCACGTGGGGCCACTTCTGGCGGGCGTAGCTCGCGGGCACAAGGGCCACCTGCTGGCTGGTGGCCACCACTGCCATCAGGGTATTGGGCTCCACCACCTCTTGACGCAGGCGGGGGTAAAAGCCCTCCACCAGGCAGGCGTTGATGATGAGATCCGTGGAGGCGGAGTTGGCACGGCTCATCAGCACGAAGGGCTCAGCGGCGAGTTCAGGGAGGGAGACCCGCTTGCGATCCCGCAGGGGATGCTCGTCCGATACCACCAGTACCATGGACTCCCGATAGACAGTCTCGGCCTGCAGCGGGTGGATGTTGAGGGTGTCGGCGAAACGGGCGAGGCCGATGTCTATCTCCTTGCTGGCCAGCGCCTGCTTCTGGCGCTCGGGGGAGAGCTCGGTGAAGGAGATCTCGCACTCGGGGTGGCGCTGGTGACACTGGCGGATCACCTCGCCAAAGCCGGCCCAGAAGATGGAACTGACCAGCCCGATGCGGATCTGGTTGCGCTCCATGCGCCCTGCCTGCACCACCCGGTTGAGGCCGCTCTCCAGCACGTCGAACAGGCGATCGCATTCGGCCTGCAACAGGCGCCCTGTGGGGGTCAGGTTCACCTGGCGGGTGTGGCGCTCAAACAGGGCCACACCCAGCAGGGATTCGAGTTCCTTTATCTGGGCGCTGAGCGGCGATTTGGAGACATTGAGCCGCAGGGCTGCCCGGCTGAAGTGGCCCTGGCTGGCCACTTCATGGAAGTAACGCAACATCTTGAGGGTGACGCGATCGCGCCATTGGTTGTCCGGGAACATGGTCTCTCCAGGCTTGAGGGGTGAGATCGCCGTCAAAGTTCGGGCACGGGAATGGCGGGGCAGGGAGGCGGGTCCCTCCTGAAACCGCGATCCGCATCACTTCGGTTTTCGCCCTCCGGCGACCCGTTTGACGGAGAAATGGCATGAAGCAGCGGTTTTTGGGCCATTTCGGGTGCGTCATTACCCCATTACGTCGCTCATTGTGTTGTATATCGGGATAATCAGGCCGATTTTAGCGATTTTTGTCGTCCAATACCTCCCCTAGAGTGAGCGTCATGTCTCATTCACAGCCTCAAGAGGTACAACTCATGCAACACGATCCCGTACTCAACGCCGTCGCCACCATTCTTGCCCGCAAGCCGGGGTTTGCCCCCCGCGCCGCCATGATCCTGGGCTCCGGCCTCGGCGTGCTGGCCGATGCGCTGGAAGAGAAGGTCACCATTCCCTACGAGGAGCTGGAGGGCTTCCCGGTCAGCACGGTGGCCGGTCACAGTGGCGAGCTGGTGCTCGGCAAGCTGCACGGGGTGGATGTGGTCTGCATGAAGGGGCGCGGCCACTACTACGAACACGAGACCATGAAGGTGATGACCACCCCGGTGCGCACCTTCAAGCGCCTGGGCTGCGAGCTGCTGCTGGTAACCAATGCGGCCGGCTCGCTGCGCCCGGAGCGCATCGGGGTCGGCTCCCTTGTCATCTTCAACGATCACATCAACACCATGCCGGGCAACCCCATGACGGGTGCCAATGACGAGGCCTACGGCCCGCGCTTCTTCAGCCTGGCCAATGCCTATGACAAGGGGTTGCGCAGCGAGGCGCTGGCGCTGGCCGAGCGGGAGGGGATCGCCGTCAATCAGGGGGTATTCGTCTCCTACAGCGGACCCTGTTTCGAGACCGCCGCCGAGATCCGCATGATGCAGATCATCGGGGGTGACGTGGTGGGGATGTCGGTGGTGCCCGAGGTGGTCAGTGCCGCCCACTGCTCGCTGCCGGTGCTGGCCATCTGCGCCATCACCAACATGGCGGAGGGGCTCGGTGACGTGCAGCTCTCCCACGAGCAGACCCTCAAGTGCGCCAAGCTGGCGGAAGCGGACTTCATCCGCCTCATCAACACCTTCATCCAGCACCACTTCCAGTAAGCAGGGAACGACCAGGAGGTCAGATATGTTTGCAGCAGGATTTCTCGGTATGGCGGCGCTGCTCCTCATCGCCGTGTTCGCATCGACCAACCGCAGGGCCATTCGCCTGCGCACCGTGGGGCTGGCGCTGGCCTTGCAAGTCGCCATCGGCGCTCTGGTGCTCTATGTGCCGCTGGGACGCCGGGCGCTGGAGGGGATGGCCCACGGGGTCGAGGCGGTGCTGGCAAGCGGCAAGGCGGGGATCCACTTCCTGTTTGGCAACCTGGTCAACTTCTCGGTAGAGGGCATCGGCTTCGTGTTTGCCCTCAACGTGCTGCCCCTGGTGGTCTTCTTCTCGGCGCTCATCGCCGTGCTCTACTACCTCGGCATCATGCAGGTGGTGATCCGCATCATCGGTGGCGCCATGGCGCGGCTGCTTGGCACCTCCCAGACCGAATCCATGTCGGCGGTGGCCAACGTCTTCGTCGGCCAGAGCGAGGCCCCGCTGGTGGTCAAACCCTACATGCCCAGGATGAGCGATTCGGAGTTCTTCGCCGTCATGTGCGGCGGCATGGCCTCGGTCTCCGGCACCGTGCTGGCGGGCTACGCCATGATGGGAGTGGACATGCAGTACCTGCTGGCGGCCTCCTTCATGGCGGCGCCGGGCGGGATCCTGTTTGCCAAGCTGATCATCCCCGAAACCAGCCAGCCGGATTACGTCTTTGACAACAGCATCCAGTTTGATGGCAAGAAGCCGGAGAACGTGCTGGCAGCGGCAGGCGAGGGGGCCAGCAGCGGCCTCAAGCTGGCGGCGGCCATCGGCGCCATGCTGATCGCCATGATTGGTCTGGTGACCCTGGTCAACACCCTGCTGGGCGGGGTGGGGGAGATGGTGGGCATGCCGCTCTCCCTCGAGCTCATCCTGGGCTGGATCTTCTCGCCGCTCGCCTTCCTGCTCGGGGTACCGCTGGCGGACATCGGCATCGCCGGCGCCATGATCGGCAAGAAGCTGGTGGTGAACGAGTTCGTGGCCTACAGCGATCTGGCGCCCTACCTGAAAGACGCCAGCACGGTCACCGCCGTCGGTCTGCAGGTGCTGGAGGAGAAGTCCAAGGTGATCATCAGCTTCGCCCTGTGTGGCTTCGCCAACCTGGCCTCCATGGGGATCCTGATCGGTGGCCTCGGCACCCTCTGCCCGTCGCGCACCGACTTCATCGCCCGCTACGGTCTGCGTACCGTGCTGGCGGCCACCTGCTCCAACCTGATGAGCGCCGCCATCGCCGGTGTCTTCTTCTCCCTCGCCTGAGTCTCTCACCCTTTGTTTCGGGGCGCTGCGGCGCCCCTCTCTTATCCCGACAGGAGCTATTTATGAACGACGTGACTGCTTTTGAACCTGCCTGCGCCACCACAGAGGCGGCCATCCGGGCCATCCACTTGATGGATCTCACCAGCCTCAACGACGATGACCACGACGCGCGCATCATCGCCCTCTGCCATCAGGCCCGGACCCCTGTCGGCACCACCGCTGCGGTGTGCATCTACCCGCGCTTCGTGGGGCTGGCCAGGCTCACCCTGGCGGCTCAGGGCACCCCCGAGGTCAAGGTTGCCACCGTGGTCAACTTCCCCCACGGCGACGATGATCTGGCAACCGTGTTGGCCGAGACCCGCGCCGCCCTCGCGGATGGCGCCGACGAGATCGATCTGGTGATCCCCTGGCGTGCCTTGATGGCCGGGGACGAGGCCCCCGCCCGGGCGCTGGTGCGCGGCTGCAAGGCGTTGTGCGGCGCCCGGGTGCTCAAGGTGATCATCGAATCCGGCGAGCTGCAGGAGCCTGCGCTTATCCGCGCGGCCTCCCTGCTTGCCATTGAAGAGGGGGCCGACTTCATCAAGACTTCCACCGGCAAGGTGGCGGTCAATGCCACCCCGGCGGCGTGCCGCACCATGCTGGCGGCCATCGCCGAGTGCGGTGTGCAGGATCGGGTGGGGTTCAAGGCGGCGGGCGGGGTGAAAAGCGCACGGGAGGCGGCGGAGTATCTCGCCATGGCGGCCGCACTCTTTGGCGAGGAGTGGCTGGTGGCCGAGCGGTTTCGTTTCGGTGCTTCCAGCCTGCTTGGCCAGTTGCTGGCAACTCTGGGCGAGGGCAAGCTGTCCCCTGCGACCGACCACGGTTATTGATCTCTTCCGTCGGCGCCTGCGGGCGCCCTTGCTGACAGGTGTATCCCATGTCTTTACTTCCCCATGTTGCAAAGGCCCACGGCAAGGTGTTGCTGTTCACCCTGCTCATCAGCCTCTCGTTTCCCATCGGCAGCGCCCTCACCGCGGTGCTGGACCCGCTGGTGGTCACCTGGGTGCGCTACCTGCTGGCCTCCCTCATTTTCGTCGGGGTGCTGGGGTATCAGGGGGTGCTGGTGCAGCCTTCCCTGCGGGATCTGGGGCGCTACACTCTTATCTCGCTGCCGGCCCTCTGCTACTTCGTCGCCATGTTCGTGGCATTGCAGGAGACCAGCGCCCTCGATGCCAGCGCACTCTACACCACGGTGCCGCTGATCAGCGCCCTGGCCGGCATGGTGATCTTGCGCCGCGCCATCGGCTGGGGAATGGGGCTGGCCCTGCTGGGGGGCATGGTGGCTGCGGCCCTCATCATCTTTCGCGGCGATCTGGGATTGGTGGCGAACCTCAGCCTCACTCCCGGCAATCGCATCTACCTGCTCGGCTGCGTGGCCATGGCCCTCAACCCCATCCTGATCAAGCGCTGCTATCGGGGGGAGTCCTTCCTCCACTTGACCGGCTGGACCCTCATCTGCGCCACTGTGCTGCTCACCCCGGTGGCGCTGCCCGGATTGCTTGAAACCGACTGGAGCCGGGTCTCCCTGCCGGTGGGGCTGGGACTTGGCTATCTGGCTCTCTTTGCCACGGCGCTGAGCTTCTTGTTGTTCCAGCAGGGAAGCGTGGCGCTGCAACCGGAACAGGTGTCAGCCTATACCTACCTCATCCCGGTAATGGTGCTGCTCACCGGCATGCTGACCGGGGAGACAGTACACTGGGAACAGGTAGGCTGGGGGGTAGGGGGTGTGCTGCTGACCATGGTGGTCATGGTGCTGCTGCCCCTTCATGCCGGCAAACGTGGGGCGGTCTGAGGAGCTGCCTGTCGCCCTTATCAACCAGGGAGTGCGTCATGAGAAGAACCCTGATCCTGGTACGCCATGGCAAGTCGAGCTGGAAGGACGCATCTTTGTCTGACCGCGCTCGTCCGCTGGCGGCGCGCGGGCTGCGCGATGCGCCCCTGATGGGGGCTCGCCTGGCACACCTGGGGGTGAAGCCCGATCTCATCCTCTCGAGCCCCGTCTGCCGGGCCCTGACAACCGCCCGGCTGCTTGCCGCAGAGCTGGGTTATTCCCCGAACCGCATCGCCATCGACGAGGGCCTCTACGAGAGCGATGCCGGGACCCTTCTCGGGGTGGTGTGGGCGCTTTCAGATGATCTCGCCTGCGTACTGCTGGTAGGCCATGATCCTGCCTTCACCGACCTGGCTCATGGCTTTTCCTCCGGTATCACTCGCATGCCGACCTGCGCCGTCGCCCGCTTCATCTTCGACGCCCCCTCCTGGTCGGCGCTCCCGTCCTGCTCGCCGGTGGTGGCCGTGCTGGACTTTCCGAAGAAGAGGTAGGGGGGCGTCGGTTGCAGGCAGAAACGACAAGGGGAGCCGCGGCTCCCCTTGTCGGGATGGTGACGGGATCATTTGGCCGCGATGGGCCCCTTGGTGCCCGCGTCGTTGTCGACCCAGCCATCTTCTCCCTTGAGGCGGCGATCCCCCTGGATGCGATAGGTGACCATGCCCTCCTTGAACACCAGGGCCCCGTCGGATTTCCTGGCACTGACCTGCTTGTCGTTGACCCACACCTGATCCTTGTCATCGATGCGGATGTTCGCGACCGTGGCGCCCGTCTCCGGGAAGGTGGCGACCCAGTTGCCGGTGTAGGGGCTGGCGCTGGCCGCTGCGGGGGCGGCGCCAAATCCGGCGGCGGCGTTCTCGGCCTTGCTCTTGTTGATGTCACAGCCGCTAAGCTCGCTCACCTGGGTACAGCCTGAGCGTTCCAGCATCTGCTCATAGCTCATGTTCAATCCGCCTTCGTCGGCCGGGGCGGCGGTGCCAAATCCTGCCTTGGCGTTTTCCGCCTTGCTCTTGTGAATATCGCAGCCCTGGGCTTCGGTCACCTGGGTGCAGCCGGAGCGTTCCAGCTGCTCGGCGTATTTGTGGTTGATGGCGTGAACCTGGGCGCTGCCCAACAGGGTGAGGGTCAGGATGAGCGCGGTCTGTCTGAACATGATCAATACCTCTGGCAATGGGTCATTCGGGCTTGCTGCTCCCTGGGCGGCAAGGGGTTTGCGTTGGCGAGCTGCAGCCCTCTCTCACCATAGCAGGAGGGAGCGAAAGACGATGTCTGCGTCAGCTCTGGGGGATGCGGACCCCCTTGTCGAGGTAGAGGCTGCTGTAGTGGGCGCGGTGGGTGACGAACATCACCTGATGGCGACTGCCATCGGAGAGAATGATGAAATCACCGGCCTGTGCCGGGCTTTGCAAGCGGATCTCGTGTTCGGGGGCCGTCAGCTTGTCGGCCTCCTCCCGGAAGGTGAGGGTGTAGGAATACATATGGCGCTCCACCGCAGGCTCATATACAGACACGCCTACAACTCTAGCCCCGGTAGCCGGGATCCGCAGCGCCCAAGCGGCGCCGATGGTGCAGATAATGTCAGCAGCGGTGAGGCACAGGGATCAGGGACGACCACTGAGCAGGATGGCGCCGCCCAGGGTGATGAAGAGCCCGCCGGTGATGCGGCCAACGAGGCGCTCGCCGCGACCTGGCTTGAAGTAGCGACCGGCGCGCCTGGCCAGAGCGACATAGCACAGATGCACCAGGCTGAC
Source organism: Aeromonas sp. 62-46 (assembly GCF_001898585.1). Classification (NCBI taxonomy): domain Bacteria; kingdom Pseudomonadati; phylum Pseudomonadota; class Gammaproteobacteria; order Aeromonadales; family Aeromonadaceae; genus Aeromonas; species Aeromonas sp. 62-46. The sequence goes on from NZ_MKUI01000042.1 coordinate 24,754, forward strand.
GATGGCGCAGATGGTCAGGTACATGGTGATGAACTGCAGCGTCAGCGGACTCTGGTGATCAAGGAACTGGGGCAGCAGGGCACAGAGGAAGACGATGGTCTTGGGGTTGCTGGCGGAGACCAGAAAGGCTTCTCGTAACAAGGAGAGGGTGGTTCTGGTGCGTCCCCGAGCGGTGGAGGGAGATAGCCCTTGGCCACCGATATTGGCCGCGCGCAGCGCCTTGTAGCCCAGATACACCAGGTAGCCACCCCCCGCCAGCTTGAGAGCGACGAAGAGGGGAGGCAGGGTTTGCAGCAGGGCCCCCACCCCCATGGCGACCAGACCGATGAGGATGGCCTGGCACCCCAGGTTGCCGAGGATGCTGACAAGGGCGGCGCGCCAGCCGTGTTGCAGACCGTTCTTGACCACCAGCAGCACATTGGGGCCAGGGGTCAGGGTCGCCAGCAGATAGGCCAGCGCAAACAGCATCCAGGTATTCGGGTTCATGAGCACGTCCTTGGCGTCAAAGCTGGCATGATGCCAGCCTCTTTGACGAGTCGTCCAGCGGCGTCTCTCCCGGCCCCGAAGAGGATCTAGACGAGAGCAATCAGGTGCAGCATGGTCTGCGGCAGGAAATGCAATAGGCAAGGATATGTATAAAAAAACCGCATGAAGGCAGTTTTTGATGATGCCTTCACATCGCAGATAAGCTGTCTTTTTTCTCGCCGGTCAACTAATGGCGTCGCAGCATACTGATTTCACCGATGTCGATGGATTGCCAATCGTAACCGCTGACCATCCTGCCACGAGCTTGTGGACGGGTGACGGTTTGAAAGAGCGATCTTCCTTTGGTGCGAGACAGGTCACGGTTGTGGACAGAAAGATCCCCTCTACTTGGCCATATGGAACCGCAATGAAAGAGGGGGGGGGGGAGGATGTCACTTTTTGATGAGCGTCGTGTGCAGGATCTCTGTGCCCGCTTGCTGGCAGACACTAATAACCAGGGATATTCACTCGATAGCAAGCATGGCCGCGAGTTGAGAGATCTCCTGCAGGCTGTGGGTGGAGTCAAGCCAGTGGGACGAGGGGCTCGTCATGTGTTGACCGATGCTGGAAGGAATTATCTCGCAGCACAGCTGGCACAGGTTGCACCAGTGATGCCGGACAGGCGTGACACGATACGGGCTCTCGGGGTGGACCTGCCCGCACATCTAAACCAGGCCAGTTTTCATGCCCTCTGGCATGGGGACAGCAAGAGCGGGATAGATCCAGATAATGATGCTATCGACATCACGCTGACACAGGATGAAGTGATTCGACTTCGCACGCTGAGCCCGCTGTCACTCATCGACAAGGACGGACTGCGCCACGACATGAGGGCGCAACTGGCACTATTGGGAGAGCTGGTCTTACCGGAGCGCTGCTTGAGTAAGTTACATGGCATTGAGTGGCAGGGGCGGCAACTGGTCACGGTGGAGAACAAGGGAGCTTTCGTGGATTACCCGCTGCAAGTGGGGGAGTTGTTGCTCTATGTGCCTGGCCGCAATACCAAGTTGGCACGTCAGGTATTCCCGCTGTTGCCGGCTGCCGTACCCTGGGCCCATTTTGGCGATCTGGATCAGCGCGGATTGGATATCGCTAACGAGCTGGCCCATGCCCTTCGTCGTCCGTTGGCTCTTTGGCTACCCGACACCTTGATGGCCTATGTTCATCACTATGCCCGCACTCTGATCCGCCGTCTGGAGGGGCAACCGATCAGCAGAGGCAAGATCCCATGGGAGGAGGTCCCCGTGGTGAGTGAGCATGGCAAGCAACTGGAAGAGGTCCTTATATATCTGATCGAAAAGGGATTGTGGTTGGAACAGGAAGTATTGGTGCTAGCCGGAGGTTGGCAGTCATGGCCACTCGACGCGCCTTGCGGCCAACGCAGTAATGAAAAAACCGCCATCAGGCGGTTTTAATGGTTGTCAGCCCCTATTTCAGGGCTTTTTTCAGCTTTTTTATCTTGCCTTCGTGCTTGGCGATTTTCGCCTGGCGGGCGGCGATCTTGTTCTTGATCTCTTTCTTGCTGGCCATGGGGCGGCTCCTTGTCTCGTGGGCGCCATGGGGATCAGGGTGCCCGGGGTCTTTCCATGCGTGCCGGGAAGGCCCTCTCCATTGGCGCACTGGCGGCCAGGGGAGGGGGCATACCGCGGAACTGGTTTGCAGGATAGTCCAGTTTCCCGCGAGTGCCACCCGAACGGCAGGAAACAGAGGCAACAAAAAAGCGCCCCTGGGGGCGCTTCTGGCTTGAAGGGGTCGGTATCAGGCCTTCTTCAGGTAGGCGGCCACCAGCACGATCTGCATGCCGTTGACCTTGCCCTCGATGTGCAGCGGGTTGTTGGTCAGGCGAATGCCCTTGACCAGGGTGCCGCGCTTGGCGGTGAAGCCGGCGCCCTTGACGTCCAGATCCTTGATCAGGGTGACGGAGTCCCCTTCCACCAGCACGGCGCCATTGGAGTCGACGGTCGGCACGCTGTCGTCATCGTCGCTGGTCACGCCGGCGTCTGCCCAGGCCTTGACCTCGTCTTCCATGTACATCATGTCCAGCATGTCCTGGGCCCAGAGCTCGCCCCGGGCGACGAGGGCCTTCAACTGGCGCCAGGCCATCACCTGCACCGCCGGCACCTGGCTCCACATGCTGTCACCCAGGCAGCGCCAGTGGTTCACCTCCGTGGTGTCCGGCTGCTCCAGCTGGCCGCGGCAGGTGGCGCAGAGGGCCACGCTGTGGTCGTCGTCGCTGGCGGGGGAGTGCGGCACCGGGAAGGCAGTCAGCGCATGTTCTGCGCCACACAGCTCGCATTTGGCGTTTGCACGGGCTTGCAGGATGGCATTGATGGTCATGATTGGGTTCCGTTTATAGGGGTAAAGCGGCTCGCCGTGGCGGGCTGCGCGAATGAGGGGGCGGAATATAGCACAAATCCCTGCTTTTTGTCAGGCTACCAGCGGCGCACAGGCGAGTGCTTTTTGACGGCAGATCGCTAGAATGAGCCTCCCTTTTTGCGCCAAAGGACAGGTTCACCGTGCTGGCCCACCGTTTTCGACAACTGGACTGCTTGCTCACCGCCGAGCGACGCTGGTGGCAATACCAGCCCTATCACCACCTGGGGATCGCCTTTGCCCGCGAGGAGCCAGCCCTTGCGAAGTGCCTGGCAGCCCTGACCCTTGACGAGATAGCGCACCTCGACGGGGACATGGATGCGCTCTGCACCCTGCTCGCCCCCTGGATCCCGGCGGGGGCCGAGTTGCAGGCTCTCGGCGAGCTTGCCCCTTTCGCCCCCGAGCCCGTCCAGTGCGCCAGGGCCATGGCGATGTACATGCCGGGACGCAAGCAGGGGCAGATAGAGGCCTTCACCGGCTGTCTGCCCCCCCACCAAGGTCCCTATCTGGAGTGGTGCGCCGGCAAGGGGCATCTGGGACGCCTGGTGTCGTTGCACCGTGGCGCCGAGATCCTGAGCCTGGAGTGGCAGGGGGCGCTCTGCGAGGAGGGGCGGCGGCTCGCCGCGCGCGACGGCGCCAACATGCGGTTCGTGGAGGCGGATGCCTTTGCCACCGAGTCCGGGGCCCTCATCGCCCCGGACCATCACGCCATGGCGCTCCATGCCTGCGGCGATCTGCACACCCATCTGCTGACGCGGGTGGCCGAGGGGGGCGCCCAGGGGGTGACCCTCTCCCCGTGTTGCTACCACCTCATCAGGGGAGAGCACTATGCGCCTCTCTCCCGGGCCGCCAGGGCCAGTGCCCTGCGCCTTGGCAAGAGCGACCTGAAGCTGCCGCTGCAGGAGACGGTGACCGGCGGCGCCCGCATCGCCCGGCTGCGGGAGCGGGAGGTGGTGTGGCGCCTCGCCTTCGACTGCCTGCAGCGCCAGGTGCGCGGGGTGGATGAGTACCTGCCGGTGCCCAACCTGCAAAAGAGCCTGCTGACCGGGGACTTCGAAGATTTCTGCCACTGGGCCGCCGAGCGCAAGGGGATGGGCTTGCCCGCGGGGCTCGACTACGCCGCCTTGCTGGCGCAAGGAGAGCGGCGCTTTGGCGATGTCGCCCGCATGGAGCTGGTGCGCCACCTGTTTCGCCGTCCCCTGGAAATCTGGCTGCTGCTCGATCGCGCCCTTTTCCTTGAGGAGCAGGGCTACCGGGTGGAGGTGGGCACCTTCTGCCCCAAACCCATGACCCCGCGCAATCTGCTGATCCGGGCGGTGCGCGCAGGGGGGAGCTGAGCAAGCGTCCGCACAGGTCGGATGGCTGCGGCCGCAAGACCAGGGGCTGGATACCCCTGCAAACGAGCGCCATCTGAGTGCAGGGAGGCATGGCTCACAATTTCGCCAAATTCTTAATTCTTGTCGTGAATTTAGTTGTCAGGATGCCTATGCTCGCCCTGACATTTTCAAGACAAGGATGGTTACCCATGTTCATGCTCACGCGTACCGCCTGCCTGGTTGCCCTCGTCTGGGCACTGCCCGGCCAGAGCGCCATGACAATCCAGCCCGATCCCCAGAACAGCGGCGGCTATGTGATGGCGGCGGCGGATCTTGCCAGTGCGGCCCAGGCCAAGACCGCCAACCCCATGTACGGGATCTGGTCCCACGCCCTGGCCACCCGGCCCAATTCGGTGGTGGAGGCCATCGTGGCACGCGCCCCCGGCAACCCGGACAACGTCAAGCGGGTCGAGCGGGTCTTCACCGAATCGGACTGGGAGTTCCTGACCCAGATGGCCGCCCCGGAGTACACCTACGAGCGCTTCCTGCGGGCGGTGGGCAAGTTCCCCGCCTTCTGCGGCGACTACACGGACGGGCGCAATGCGGACGCCATCTGCAAGAAGTCCATCATCACCGCCTTCGCCCACTTTGCCCAGGAGACCGGCGGCCACATTGCCAAGGAGAATGTCTCCGACAACCCCCTTGGGCTGGAGGAGTGGCAACAGGCCCTGGTGCACGTGCGGGAGATGGGTTGGTCTGAGGGGCAGACCGGCTACACCACGGGGTGTGGCCAGAGTGACTGGCAGAACCGGCGCTGGCCCTGCAGCACCGGTCAGGGCTATTTCGGTCGCGGCGCCAAGCAGCTCTCCTACCACTTCAACTACGGCGCCTTCTCCGAGGCCATGTTCGACGGCGACGCCACCGTGCTTCTCAACAACCCCGGGCTGGTGGCGGACTCCTGGCTCAACCTCGCCTCCGCCATCTGGTTCTTCCTGACGCCCCAGGCTCCCAAACCCGCCATGCTGCACGTCATCGACCGGACCTGGGTGCCCTCCCAGCGTGAGCTGGCGGCGGGCATCGGCTACGGCTTTGGCACCACCATCAACATCATCAACGGTGGCATCGAGTGCGGCGAGCAGAACAAGAACAAGGGCCAGCCGGTCAACCGCATCCGCTACTGGGAGGGGCTTGCGGCCCACTACGGGATCCCGCTGCTGGCAGACGAGAAGAACACCTGCTGGCAGCAGACCCCCTATGGCAGCCTCAACCTCAACGGCGCCACCGACGTGCTCTACACCAACTGGGACGGCAACTGGAAATACTACCCGGACAGACCCGGCGGCTACTCCTTCGAGTGCGATCTGGTGGGGTACCAGACCGCCTATTCGGCCCTGGTGCCGGGGGATTACGAGAAGTGCGTGACCAACTTCTACGGCTCCCACGCCAGCTGGCCCAAGGTACGGGTGGTGGCCGCGCTGGATCCGGCCCCGGTCGACCCCGGCACGCCGCCGGTGGACGGGGTACCGGCCTGGGAGGCAGGCAAGGTCTACACCGCGGGCAACAAGGTGAGCCACAAGGGGGTCATCTATCAGGCCAAGTGGTGGACCCAGGGCAACGAGCCGGGCAAGGGGGATCCCTGGGCACCGGTGACCTGAGAGTCAGTACAAGCGCAAGCACCCCGGGGAGGCCGCGCGCCTCCCTTGTTGATCGCCGCGCTGGCTTGCTGCGCCTCTTTTGGCACTGATAGCCTGCGGATTCACACCGAGGGAGGATGACCATGAACATCGCCATTCATTTTGAAATTCCGGTACAGGATCTGGAGAGAGCCATTCGCTTCTATGAGGGAGTCTTCGAGACGGTGCTGGAGCGGGTGCAGATCGATGGCAACGAGATGGCGCTCTTTCCCCTGGAAGGTGGCACGGCGGGCTGCTCCGGCGCCCTGGCGAAGGGGGAGAGCTATGTGACGAGCCTGGATGGCACCCGGATCTATCTGCGGGTGGCTGACATCGAGGGGGCCATGGCCCGGGCACTGGCATCGGGCGGGGCCTGTCTCTATCCCGTCACCCGGGTCGGGGAGAGCCTCCGGGTGGCGGAGTGTCGGGATTGCGAGGGGAATCGCATCGCCTTGCAGGAGGGAACCTGACCATTATTTATCCGGTGCATGGAATGTGTTGAGTCATTCACACGATGAATAAAGAGGGGGATTTTCCCGCTCCGGGAGTCTCAGACCCGCGGTGAGGCCCCGGAATGGTCAGTTGCCGCCCCCCGGATCCCGTGCTACTTCATCTGGTGCGGCAACAAGGCGAGCACCCGTTCGCCCGGTCTGTCGCCCCAACTCTCAGGAGGCATCATGGAAGGACATTGTCTGTGTGGCGGGATCACCGTGTCGAGCGGCGATCACAAGGAGGTCAACCTGTGTCACTGCGCCATGTGCCGGCGCTGGTCAGGGGGGCCCATGTTCGCGGTGCACGGGGGCAAGGGCGTGCGGTTCACCGGGATGGCCCCGGTGGCCTACCGCTCGTCGGAGTGGGCGGAGCGCGGATTCTGCCCCACCTGCGGCACCCATCTTTTCTACCATCTGTTGCCGACGGACGAGTACATCCTCTCTGCCGGCCTGTTTCAGGATCAGGGGTTCGAGCTCACCGGGCAGATCTTCATCGACGAGAAGCCCGACTTCTATGCCCTCAAGAACGACACCCCGACCCTGACCGGGCAGCAGGTGTTCGAGCAGTTCGCCCCCAAACCCTGAGCCTGTACTCACCCCGAGGAGAAGCCATCATGGATGAACAACCGAAGGTGAAGGGGCCTGCCTCCTATTTTCCCGCCATCGAGCAGAAATACGGCCAGCCCATCGTCCACTGGCTGACCCTGCTGGCAGGGCGGGAGGAGCGCAAACACATGGCCCTGGTGGCCTGGCTCAAGGACGAACACGCCATGGGTCACGGTCATGCCAATGCCCTGGTGGTCCACTTTTTGGCGCAGCCCGATGCGCCCGGCGTGGCATGACAGTGCCACAGTGCAAAAAGTGCAGGAAAGCCAGAGGAGCAGAGAGATGAAGATAAGCGTCAGCGTCTGGGTTGCCAGGCCGATTGCCGATGTGTGGCAGGGCTGGAACACCCCCGCCAGCATCATGGCGTGGAACGCCGCCTCCCCGCAGTGGCACTGCCCCCAAAGCCGGGTGGATCTGCGGGTGGGTGGGCGTTTTTGCCACCACATGGCGGCGCGGGATGGCAGCACGGGGTTTGATTTCGAGGGGACCTTCACCGAGGTCACGGCGCCGACGGGGCTCGGCTACGTCATGGACGATGGCCGCGAGGTGAGCGTGCGGTTCGTGGCAGAGCAGGGGGGCACCCGGGTGGAGGAGCGGTTCGATGCCGAGTCCCTGCACAGCGGCGAACAGCAGCGGGCGGGGTGGCAGAGCATCCTGGATAACTTCAAGCGCCATATGGAAGTCGTCGGCTGACCCCTGTGGGGCGCCAAGAAAAAACCACCGCAAGCTGGCGGTGGTTTTTTTATGGTGTTCGCCCGGGGCAAGGCGGGGCGGGGAAGGGGGTCACTCCTCGATGTCCAGCAGCACCAGGATGGCGCTCTCGCCACCCCACTCCCGCGGCGCCTGGTGAAAGGCGCGCACAGCGGGGTGCTGGGCCAGCCAGCTCGGGATGCGCTGCTTGAGGATGTGCTTGCCGATGCCGTGCATCACCGAGGCGACGTGGATGTTCTCTTTTCGGCACAGGGTGAGCAGGGCCGCCAGCTCCTGCTTGGCCTGGTGCTGGTTCATGCCGTGCAGATCCAGATAAATCTCCGGCGGGTAGCTGCCGCGCTTGAGCTTTTTCAGCTCGAATTTTGACACGTCGTCGCGCACGTAACGGGTCGGCCCGTCCGCCTCGAGATGGGGCTGGTACTCGTCGCTGAAAAAGTGGTCAACCCCAAGCTTTTCGCGGCTCTCGCGCACCTCGCGTTTCTGCTTGACCGGGCTTGAGGAGGCCCTTATGGTATCTTGCTTAATTTTCCGGGTACCTTTGACAGCATCACGAAACAGCAGGCTTTCCTCGTCTGTGAGTGAGGGCGTTTTTTTCATCAGGTACTCGTCTTGCTCGCTGTATAAAATTCTCGGGCCGGATATTACTCGACTTGGAGGTGGATTTGGACAAGATATTTATCGATGAGGTGGTTGCCGAAATGCACACCATCCAGGACATGTTGCGCTGGGCCATGAGTCGTTTCAACGACGCCGGGATCTTCTACGGGCATGGTACCGACAACGCCTGGGATGAGGCCGTGCAACTGGTGCTGCCCGCGTTACATCTGCCGCCGGACGTGGATCCGGGCATGCGCCACTCCCGCCTGACCACCAGCGAGCGCCACCGCATCGCCGAGCTCATCATCCGCCGCGTGCAGGAGCGCATTCCGGCGCCCTACCTGACCAACAAGGCCTGGTATGCGGGCTGGGAATTCTACGTGGACGAACGGGTGCTCATTCCGCGTTCCCCCATCGCCGAGATGGTGGCCAACCGCTTCGCCCCCTTCCTGAAAGACGAACCGACCCGGATCATGGACTTGTGCACCGGCTCCGGCTGCATCGCCATCATCATGGCCCACGAGTTCCCCCATGCGGAAGTGGATGCCATCGACATCAGCGTCGATGCCCTCAACGTGGCCGAGCGCAACATCAACGATCACGGGCTGGAGCAGCAGGTTATCCCCATTCGCTCCGATCTGTTCCGGGATCTGCCGGCCGGTGACAAGTACGATCTCATCGTCTCCAACCCGCCCTATGTGGACTCCGAGGACATGTCGGATCTGCCGGACGAGTTTCGCCACGAGCCGGAGCTGGCCCTGGCCTCGGGCTCCGACGGCCTCAAGCTCACCAAGCGCCTGCTGGCCAATGCCGCCGACTTCCTGAAAGAGGATGGCGTGCTGGTGGTCGAGGTGGGCAACAGCATGATCCACCTGGAAGCCCAGTTCCCCGAGGTGCCCTTCACCTGGGTCGAGTTCGAAAACGGCGGCCACGGCGTCTTTGTGATGACCCGCGCAGAGCTCGAGCAGTACCAGGCCCATTTCGCCATTTACAAGAACTAAGCAGCAAGGAGCATCCATGGCAGGGAACAGTTTCGGCCAACTCTTTCGGGTCACCACTTTCGGCGAGAGCCACGGTCTGGCGCTGGGCGCCGTGGTCGACGGCTGCCCGCCGGGGCTGGAGATAAGCGAAGACGATTTGCAGGGGGATCTGGACAGGCGCAAGCCCGGCACCTCCCGCTACACCACCCAGCGCCGCGAGGCGGACGAGGTGAAGATCCTCTCCGGGGTGTTCGAGGGCAAGACCACGGGCACCTCCATCGGGCTGCTCATCGAGAACACCGATCAGCGCTCCAAGGACTACTCCGAGATCAAGGATCTGTTCCGTCCGGGTCACGCCGACTACACCTATCACCAGAAGTACGGCCAGCGTGACTACCGTGGCGGCGGCCGCTCCTCGGCCCGCGAGACCGCCATGCGGGTCGCGGCGGGGGCCATCGCCAAGAAGTACCTGAAACAGGTGCACGGCATCGAGATCGTGGGTTTTCTCTCCCAGCTCGGCCCCATCAAGGCGGAAGGGTTCGACGAGAGCCAGATCGAGCAGAACCCCTTCTTCTTCCCCGATGCGGGCAAGCTAGAGGCGCTGGATGAATACATGCGTGCCCTCAAGAAAGAGGGCAACAGCGTGGGCGCCAAGGTGTGTGTCGTGGCGCGCAACGTGCCGGTGGGCCTGGGGGAGCCGGTGTTCGACCGCCTCGACGCCGACATCGCCCACGCCATGATGGGCATCAACGCGGTGAAAGGGGTGGAGATCGGTGACGGCTTCGCGGTGGTGGAGCAAAAAGGCTCCGAGCATCGGGACGAGATGACTCCGGCCGGCTTTGCCAGCAATCATGCGGGGGGCATCCTGGGGGGCATTTCGTCGGGTCAGGAGATCGTGGTGAGCATGGCCCTCAAGCCTACCTCCAGCATCACGGTGCCGGGCAAGACCATCACCACCAGCGGTGAGGCCACCGAGATGATCACCAAGGGTCGTCACGACCCCTGCGTCGGCATCCGTGCCGTGCCCATCGCCGAGGCCATGCTGGCCCTGGTGCTGATGGATCACCTGCTGCGCCACCGCGCCCAGAACCAGGGCGTGCACACCCAGACCCCGCAGCTGCGCTGATCACGCGGCGGGCCAGGTGAGTGATCACCAGACACCACAAGGCGACCCCAGGGTCGCCTTTTTCATGGATTTTTTCCGGTGTAGGCGCCTGCCTCAGGGGGCCGATGGCGTCGAGAGCGATGGGGTCCGGGTTGCATCCAGGCGGCAGCGGGGCGGCGCAAAGGCGGGATCCGGTGAGGGCAGGGCGGCGATGGCGGCATCGATGCGGGCGAGCGCCTCATCGTTCACGGCCTCTTTGGCAAACATCAGGCGCACTGGCTGCTGGTGCAAGAGCACCTGGCACTGGATGGCATCGCTCGCCCCGAGCTGGCCGAGCCGGTAGCGGGCGTACTGCCACTCCATGATGACCCCGTCGAGGCGGCGCGCCAGCAAGAGGGTGAGCAGCCTGTCATCGCTGTTGTATTCACTCGCCTGCCCGAGGGCAGGGCACTCCTCGTTCATCGGCAGGGGGCGGGTACCCCGCAGCTTGCCAAGTCGCAGCCCCTTGGCCTGGCACAGGGTTGCCAGCTCGGTGAACCCTTGCCAGCTGTCGGGCTCCCCGGCCTGCGGGCGCTGGCTCAGCAGCACGAAGCTGGCGCGCCGATAGGGGGCGGAGAAGCGGGCGAACCGCTCCCGCTCGGGGGTTTTCAGGGCGCCCATGGCCACGTCCAGCTGCTGGCGCTCCATGAGGTAGAGGGCCCGGGCCCAGGGGAGGTTGCGAAAGGCGGGCTCCACGCCTGCCTTGCCCAGGATCTGGCGGGTCAGGGTCACGTCCAGTCCGCCGAGGGTGCCGTCGGCAGCGATTTGACTGAAAGGGGGCCAGTGGCTCCAGGCCACCGACAGGGTCTCCCTGGCGACGAGGGGCTGGGCGAAGAGCAGGGGCAAGACGAGGCCCAGCATGCGCCGGGCGGTGGGGGTGAACTTCCGTTTCAATCAAAACCTCCTGTTCCGTGTATCGCGCCGTCCCCCGCAGGCTGTGCAGGGGCTTTGATACATACGGCGATTCGGGCCATTTTGTCCTGCCTTTGTCGCTATTTCCAGCCGCGCTGGGAGATGCATCACATTTTCCTCGTCTAAGTGCGCCAACTCCGTTAGACTGCGCCTCTATTCTTTCCCCTTTGCTCTGCTCCCCGGGGAAATCGTTGTTTTCTCTATAGGCCCGGATCCTGTGAGATGGCATCGGCTCAGCAGAGGAGCCCCACCACGATCTTTGGCGCCCCTATCCCTAGCAGGTAACTATGAGTTTTACTTCCCTCGGTCTGGCCGAACCCTTGTTGCGTGCCGTTGCCGAGCAAGGCTACGACACCCCGTCTCCCATTCAGCAACAAGCGATCCCGGCGGTACTGGCTGGCCGTGATCTGATGGCCGCCGCCCAGACCGGGACCGGCAAGACCGCAGGTTTTACCCTGCCGATGCTGCAGCGTCTGACTGAAAGCAAGCGCAAGGTCTCCCCGAATCGCATCCGTGCCCTGGTGCTGACCCCGACCCGCGAGCTGGCCGCCCAGGTGGGCGAGAGCGTGCGCAACTACGGCAAACACCTGCCGATCCGCAGCCACGTGGTATTTGGCGGCGTGAGCATCAACCCCCAGATGATGGCGACCCGCCGTGGTCTGGACGTGCTGGTGGCCTGCCCGGGCCGCCTGATGGATCTCTACAACCAGAACGCCGTCAAGTTCGACGAAGTGGAGATCCTGGTACTGGACGAAGCGGATCGCATGCTCGACATGGGCTTTATCCGCGACATCCGCCGCATTCTGGCCCTGCTGCCGAAGAAGCGCCAGAACCTGCTCTTCTCCGCCACCTTTGCCGACGAAATTCGTGAGCTGGCCACTGGCCTCCTGGACAACCCGGCGGTGATCGAAGTGACCCCGCGCAACAGCACCGCCGAGCGTATCGAGCAGCTGGTGCACCCCTGTGACAAGGCCAACAAGATTGCCCTGCTGAGCCACCTGGTCACCAGCAACGACTGGCAGCAGGTGCTGGTGTTCACCCGTACCAAGCACATGGCCAACCGCGTCGCCGAGACCCTCGACAAGAACGGCGTCAGCGCTGCCGCCATCCACGGCAACAAGAGCCAGGGTGCCCGTACCCGTGCCCTGGCCGGTTTCAAGGATGGCAGCGTCAAGGTGCTGGTGGCGACCGACATCGCCGCCCGCGGTCTGGACATCGACAAACTGCCGCAGGTGGTCAACTTCGAGCTGCCGAATGTGGCGGAAGATTACGTGCACCGTATCGGCCGTACCGGTCGTGCCGGCGCCGCCGGTCACGCCATCTCCCTGGTCGCGGCCGATGAAGGCAAGCTCATCAAGGCCATCGAGCGGCTGACCAAGCAGAACATTCCGTGCGAGCAGGTGGCCGGTTTTGAAGCCTCCCGCGAGACCCTCGACAACATCGCCCGTGGCATCGGCGCGCCGCTTCGCAAAGAGCCGCGCGATCCGAGCGAGCAGCGCCGTGCGCCGCGTCCGCAAGGTCAGGGCCAGCGTCAGGGTGTCGGTCGTTCTGCCAATGGTGGCAATGGCGGCGGTAATCGCTCCGGCAACGGTGGCAAGCCCAAGCCCCAGAGTGGTCAGCGTCCGGCTGATGGCGCCGCGAAGCCGGCCCAGGCCCGTCGTCCCCGTCGCGCCAGCCACAACCAGTAAGCGGCCAGGGAACCAGGCTCCCCCACTGTTCGGTTGATACAAAAAGCCCCGCCAATCTGGCGGGGCTTTTTTTGTCCTGGTAGACGCTATTCACCGTAGAGGCGGATTTCCAGCACATGGGTGATGGCCTCGCCGCTCCAGTGGTACTCCAGATGACGGGCGTGGTCCACCCGGTTGACCAGACGGGGGCGATAGAGCACGTGACAGTCGTGACCGGGGTGGCGCACCGAGCGGTAGTGGATGCCGTCCGCCCCGGCGACCTTCTGCTCCCGGGCGAAGGCCTGGGCGGGGCCGTAATCGGTGGCGTGATAGAGTGGGCCTGGCAGAAACGCCGGGCCCGTGATGTCAATGAGGCTGGCGCTGAACTGCGCCTGGATCACCCGCATCTGCACCTTCTGGGCCGGCTCCCGGGTGTACCCGAAGATCCGCTCCCTGTGGTAGACCGTCTCCTTGATGCCGGTGTCGAGGGAGGGGGCACAATAGTAGCCGCCAAAGTCCCCCGTGGTGAAACGGGCACCCTCGGGATTGAGGTGGGTGAAGGCGGCCATCACATAGCTGCCGCCGGGCAGCCCCACCAGCCAGTCTTCCCTGGGCACCCGCATCAGCTCGCCCGCCTCTTCCCTCAGCCTGTCGTTGGTCAGGGCCTCGACGGCCCAGACCGCCTCCAGCTCGTCGGCGGTAGCGACGTCTTCATAGAGGCAGATGGGGGGAAAGCGGCTCGGAATGATGCGATAGGCGCAGGCATTGTGGAAGGCGCGCAAGGGCGGGGAGGACATCAGGCCATCTCCCCGCGCCAGGCGTGCAGCCGGGTGGCCACTTCGTAGAGATCGGCCACCCGCCCACCCTGCATGACCTCCATGGCGCTGCGCCCGGCGAAGAAGGGGTGGCTGTTGGGTTTGCGCACCCAGCCATAGATGCTCTCATCCAGGCTGAACAGCAGCCGCAGGCTCTTGTGGATGTTGAGTAGATAGCTCATCCGCTCCTGGAGATCGGCGCTGAGCCGAATGCCGCCGCTGGCCTCCTTGTACTTGTTCAGGGTGGAGCGGGAGGTAATGCCAAGCAGCCTGAGCTGTTCATCCGTGCTGCACTGCCATTTGTCCATGATGCGAAACACCACGGGCAGGGCCTTGCTGGGATCGACGGCGGGCTGTTGCCGGGCAAGAGATGCGGTGGCGACCATGTTGCCTCCCGGGTTGGCGTGCCAGACGGGCACGGGATCATGGGTTGTCTGCTAAGCAGTGTAGGGCAGGGGCGCAGTCATGTACATATCTATACATGCTTGCACTCAAATGTTCATTATTGGATGGATTTCGCGAGGAGGGGCGCGGGTCGGCCAAGTGAGACCGTGCCAATGAAGCGCCCCGCCAACTGGGTTGGCGGGGCGTGTCTCTTTGCGGCGTTTCTGTTTGTCGGGTCGGGGAGATCAGAGCGCGGGCAGCAATCCCATGCTGACGCTTATCTGCACCCCGACGATGAGTACACCCATGGCGCCGGCAAGGCCCAGGGCCAGCACGCCGCCCGGGGCGCGGTAGTGATGCGCCTCGGCCTGCTTGCGGCTCTGCCACACCAGGGCCACCGGCAGCAGCACCGCCAGCACCGCCAGCGCAATGGCGGCGTAACCGAGCGCTATGATGAAGCCTTGCGGGAAGTAGAGGGCGAACAGCAGGGGCGGCACGAAGGTGATGAGGCCGGTCTGGGTGCGGCCCTGCCAGTTGTCCTTGCGACGGGTCACCTTGGCCATGAAGTCGAACAGTCCCAGGGTCACTCCGAGGAAGGAGGTGGCGAGCGCGAGATCGGCGAACAGATGCATCGCCTGGTTGAAGGCGGGCCAGCTCACCAGGCCGCCGACGTTGGCCAGCAGGCTATCCAGCGCGCCGCCGGTCTGGATCAGGGATTGCTGGCCCAGCAGCCCCAGTATGGCGACCTGCCACAGTACGTAGAGCACGAGCGGCAAGGCGGAGCCCCACACGAAGACCCGGCGCAACTGCCTGGGGTTGTCCCCGAGGTAGAGCATGACACTCGGGATGGAGCCGTGGAAGCCGAAGGAGGTGAAGATGACCGGCAGGCCCGCCAGCAGCAGGCCTTCCCCGAGGGGCATGGAGAGCAGGTGCTGCCCCTGGGCGCGGGGCAGCAGCAGCGCCAGCACCGCCACCATGATCACCAGCTTCACGGTGAACATCAGGCGGTTGAGGTAATCCACCTGCTTGGTGCCGACGCACACCATGCCGCCAAACAGCAGGGTAAAGACCCAGGCCGCCTGCTCCTGGCCGAGGGGAAGGCCGGCATCGGCCAGTGCCTGGGCCAGCAGGCTGCTGCCGCCGCTGATGTAGGCGGAGGCCAGGGCGTAGAACAGCATCAGGATGCAGAAGGAGGCGATGCCCTTGCCCCAGGGGCCTAGCAGGTGATCCGCCAGCTGGTGCAGGTACCACTTGCCGGTGCTGAGGCTGGCTTCCACCTGCAGCATGGCGGTGAAGGCCATCAGGGCCCAGAGGCCGATCATCAGCATCAGGGTGGCAGGGCCGCCCAGGGACGAGGAGGCCAGCGGCAGGGCCAGCATGCCGGCGCCTATGGTGGTGCCGGCAATCAACAGGGTACAACCCAGGGTCTTGGTATTCATGTCATCCATCCGAAAGTGAGGGCGCTGTTGCAAACAAGAGAGAGCCAGTTGGCTGTGTCGGGAGACGCCTCCGGGGAAAAGCCGGAGGCTAGCAATATCGGAGTGGAGACATCGTTACGAACAGCCGCAGATTGTAAAACAGGGTTGCCACGTTAGCCGATTAAAATATCGAAAACAAGCGGGAGTGAGCGAAGGTTCTACTGTGAAAGGCGCTTGTGTGGAAATAAATGATGACAGTTGTCTGGAGTGGATGGCGTAAAAACACGCAAAGGCGACCGTGGTCGCCTTCGGCACGTCCGTTTCGCGTCAGCGGCGGCGTTTGAGGGTACGGCTCACATAGTGCAGGCCGCTCTGGTAGTCGCCATTGACCGCCTTGAGGGCCAGCGTCAGGGCCTGGCTTGCCAGGGCGTCGTGCTGCTGGGGCAGGGAGTTGATGCCAAAGGGGAGGAAATCGAGCAGGCGGTCATCCCCGAATGTAGCCATGGCGAGCTGGCTCATGTCGGCCTCCTGCTCCAGCAGGTAGTCGAGCACCCCCTCCATCAGGATGTAGGAGGTGGTGATCAGCGCCTCGGGCAGTTGGCCGAGCTGCTGATGGAGCGTCTTGATCAGGCGATACCCTTCGGTGCGCGAGAAGTGGGCCCCTTCACACAGGTGGCGGGTCGCACTGTGACTGGCAATGGCCTGTTCGAAGCCCGCTTTTCGCTCCTGACTGATCGTCAGTTCCGGCAGTGCAGTGATCAAGGCGATATGACCGATGGCCGGGGTGAGCAGGGAGGCGGTGAGGTCCAGGCTCGCCTTCTGGTTTTCACTCGCCACGGTGACGAAGTGCTCGGTGGCCATGGCACGGTCGATGGCGAGGATCTGCACGCCCCGGGACTGCTGCTCCAGGTAGAAGGGATCCGCCGGGGGGAGGCAGCTTGCCACCAGGAGCGCGTCCACATGGCGGCTCACCAGCATCCGGGCCAGCTCCTTTTCGGTGTCCGGATCGTCCTCCGAGCAGACGATGAGCAACTGATATCCCTGGGTGCGGGCCCCTTGCTCCAGGCGCTTGGCGAGCTTGGCGTAACTGGCGTTTTCGAGGTCGGGCAGGATGAAGCCGAGGGTGCGGGTCTGGCCGCCGCGCAGGGAAGCGGCGCGGCTGTCCGGCTGATAGTTGTGGGCATGGACCACGGCCATCACCTTGTCGCGGGTTGCCTGGCTGATGCGGTATTGATCGGCCTTGCCATTGATCACATAGCTGGCGGTGGTGCGAGAGACACCGGCCAGCGCGGCGATTTCATCCAGTTTCATCATGTTGGCTCTGTTTGAGTTGCAAGGCCCGCGCCGGTTCCTGGTTGGGGCGCCGAAAAGTGTGCGCGGGATCATATCATTGAAACGTACTTTCTGCGGGATCTTGAACAATGCGCTGAAACGATTCAGTCTGAGTGTAAGTGAAACGATTCAGCTTGTCAGTAACGGATGATTATCTGCACTTGGAAATGGGTTCCGGCTCACCAAAGCGAGAGATCACCGTCTATTGTCAGCAGGCAAGTTACCCAAAAATCGAGTTGAGTTGAGCCGGTACGCCGCGAGGTGAAGCCGGACCTGATGGAGAATCTCTATGTTGAAGTTGGCGCGACAGCAAATCCTGCTGGGACAATCGGTGACGACCAAGGCGGACGCCATCGCCCTGCTGGCAAGCAAACTGACCGACGCCGGTCTGGTTGAAGCAGGTTACGTGGACGGCATGCTGGCGCGGGAAGCGCAACACGCCACCTATCTTGGCAGCGGTATCGCCATTCCCCACGGCACCACGGACACCCGTCATCTGGTGAAGAGCACCGGCGTCATGGTGGCCCAGTTCCCCCACGGCATCGAGTGGGACGAGGGGCAGATCGCCTATGTCGCCATCGGTATCGCCGCCAAGTCCGACGAGCATCTGGGCATTTTGCGCCAGCTCACCCACGTGCTGGGTGACGAGCAGGCCGCAGCCCAGCTCAAGGGGGCGACCGACGAAGAGACCATCATCAATATCCTGACTGGCGCGACTGCCGCCAAAGAGGTGCAATACCTGACCCTGGCGGACTTCCCGGCCGACGACCAGGACCAGTTGCTGCTGGGGGCTGCGGCCCGCGCCAAATCCGCAGGCTGGGGAGACGCCGCCATGGTGAGCGCCCTCCTGGCCAGTCAGCCTGTTCACCTGGGGGAGGGCATCTGGCTGGCCCGTGCGCAAGCGGCCCAGACCGGTTGGGTGCTGGCCACCCCGAGCACCCCGCTGAACGTCGGTGAATTGCCGGTCAGCGCCCTGCTGCTGCTGTGTGCCGCAGATAGCGGCCATCTGCCGCAACTCGAGAATCTGGCCAAGCTGGCCGCAGCCGGCCAGCTGGCCACCCTTTCTGGCAGCGACGGTCTTGCCATGTTGCAGGCGGGTCCGGCGAGCGGGCTGTCCGAGACCTTCACCATCATCAACCCCCACGGTCTGCACGCCCGTCCGGGCGCCATGCTGGTCAAGGTGGCCAAGGAGTATGAATCCGACATCCGCGTCGCCAACCTCGATGGCAGCGGTGAAGCCGTCTCTGCCAAGAGCCTGATGAAGGTGATCGGGCTTGGGGTCAAGTGCGGTCATCGTCTGGCGTTTCGCGCCGAAGGAGCGGATGCCGAAGCCGCCCTCAAGGGCATTGGCGAAGCCATTGCCGCGGGCCTTGGCGAGGGGGCGCACTGATGGACATCGTCACCATCACCCTCAATCCCGCGCTCGATCTCACCACCCGTCTGAAGGCCATGCACCCTGGGGAGGTCAATCTGGTGAGCGAGGCCAACTTGCGCGCCGCGGGCAAGGGGATCAACGTCGCCATGGTCTTGAAAGATCTCGGCCGTGACGTAGGCCTGACCGGCTGGCTCGGCGAGGGTAACCAGCAGAGCTTCGTCTCCCTGTTCGAGGAGCGTGCCCTTGCCGATCACTTCGTGCGCGTGGCGGGCGACACCCGGATCAACGTCAAGATCTCCGAACAATCCGGCCGGGTGACCGATCTCAATCTGCCGGGACTCGCGGTGCAGGAAGGCGATGTCAGCGCCCTGGAAGCGGCGCTGGAGCGACTGGCTCCCCACACTGACTGGTTCGTGCTGGCGGGCAGCCTGCCCAAAGGGGTGGCCCCCGATTACTGCGGCCATCTGATCCGTCTGCTCAAGGCCAAGGGCAAGCAGGTGATCTTCGATTGCAGCGGCGCGGCGTTGAGCGAAGGGATCAAGGCGGCGCCGACCCTGGTCAAACCCAACCTGGAAGAGCTGAGCCAGTGGGCGGGTCGCCCCGTGAAGACCCTGAGCGAGCAGGCCGAGTGCGCCCGCGCGCTGCAGGCAAGCGGGATCCCCAACGTGGTGATCTCCAATGGTGCGGACGGCCTCATCTGGTTTGCACCGGATGCCACCTGGCAGGCGATTCCGCCGCGCATGGAGGTGGTCAGCACCGTGGGTGCCGGCGACTCCCTGGTGGCGGGCCTGGTCCATGGCATGAGCCTGGACTGGACGCCGGAGCAGACCCTGCGTCTGGCCACCGCCGTCTCGGCACTGGCGGTGAGCCAGGTCGCGGTCGGCTTCAACGATATCAATGTCCTCAAACCGTTACTCGAGCAGGTGCGCGTACAGCGTCTGGATGATCTGGCACCGACTCAACCCCAACCCCATTTGATGGCTAACTCAGGAGATGCCCAATGAAAGCAATTCTGGTTACGGCTTGCCCGGCGGGCATTGCCACCAGCTTTCTCGCTGCAAAACGGATAGAACAGCAGGCCAAACTGGCTGGCTGGGAGCTCACCCTCGACGTCGACTCCAGTGTGCAGCCCCGTCAGGTTCCCTCGAAAGAACAGATTGCCGCCGCCGACCTGGTGCTGGTCGTTGCCAGCGCACCGGTGGATCTGGCCGCCTATGACGGCAAGTCGCTCTATCGGGGCGACATGGATCTGGCGCTCCAGGATCCCGCTGCCCTGCTGGAAGCCGCGCGAAGCGGTGCCAGCGTCTATCGCCATGAGGCGGCACCTGTGGTTGCCAAACCGGCCAGCGGTGCCAAGCGCATCGTGGCGGTGACGGCCTGCCCGACCGGGGTGGCCCACACCTTCATGTCGGCCGAGGCCCTGGAGACCATGGCCAAGCAGCTGGGTCACCAGATCCGCGTCGAAACCCAGGGCTCGGTCGGTGCCCAGAATGCCTTGACGGCGGACGAGATTGCCGCCGCCGATCTGGTGTTCCTCGCCACTGACATCGAGGTGGACATGGCGCGCTTTGACGGCAAGCCGGTCTATCGCACCAGCACGGGGGCGGCGCTCAAGAAAACCCGGGCCGAGCTCGACAAGGCCTGGACCGAGGCGAAGATCTATCGCCACAGCGGCGCGGCCGCGGTCAAGAAAGAGGAGAAGGCGGGCCCCTACAAGCACCTGCTGACCGGCGTCTCCTTCATGCTGCCCATGGTGGTGGCGGGGGGCCTTATCATCGCGCTCTCCTTCATCTTCGGCATTGAAGCGTTCAAGGAAGAGGGGACGCTGGCCGCGGCCCTGATGAAGATCGGTGGCGGCTCCGCCTTCGCCCTGATGATCCCGGTGCTGGCAGGCTACATCGCCTACTCCATCGCCGACCGTCCGGGTCTGGCGCCTGGCATGATCGCCGGTATGCTGGCAAGCTCGCTCGGCGCCGGTTTCCTTGGCGGCATCGTCGGCGGCTTCCTCGCCGGTTACAGCGCCAAGTTCCTGAGTGACAAGGTGCGCCTGCCGGTCACCCTGGAAGCCCTCAAGCCCATCCTCATCATTCCGCTCTTTGCCAGCCTGTTCACCGGTCTGGTGATGATCTACGTGGTGGGTGGCCCGGTGGCGGGCATCATGAACGCCATGACCGAGTTCCTCAACAACATGGGCTCTGCCAACGCCGTGCTGCTGGGTGTCATCATCGGCGCCATGATGTGCTTCGACATGGGTGGCCCGGTCAACAAGGCGGCCTATGCCTTCGGTGTCGGCCTGCTCGCCTCCAAGACCTATGCCCCCATGGCAGCGGTCATGGCCGCCGGCATGGTGCCTGCACTGGGGATGGGGATCGCGACCTTCCTGGCCAGCAGAAAGTTCATCAAGGCGGAGCAGGAAGCGGGCAAGGCCTCCTTCGTGCTGGGTCTGTGCTTCATCTCCGAGGGTGCCATCCCGTTTGCCGCCAAGGATCCCATGCGCGTCATCCCGGCCTGCATGGCGGGCGGTGCCCTGACCGGTGCGCTCTCCATGCTGTTCGGCTGCGAGCTGGTGGCACCCCACGGTGGTCTGTTCGTGCTCTTCATCCCGAACGCCATCAGCCATGTGATGATGTACATCCTGGCGATCGCGGCCGGTTCTCTGGTGACCGGGGTGGCTTACGCCATGCTCAAGCGTGGCGAGGAGCAGGCCAAGCTGGCGACCGCCTGAGGGCGTCACGGCGTGACACACTCTTCATGACAAGGCGGCCCTGGGGCCGCCTTTCTTGTTGGGGGGAGGGGCAACGTGGGATTTAAAAATCCCAGCCTGGCGGGGGCGGCGGATCGGCCGCCTCTGCGGCCTGCGCCTCTGCGGCCTGCGCCTTGCGGCGAGCGGCCTCGACCCTGGCCTTGCGGCGAGCGGCCTCGACCCTGGCCTTGCGGTTGCGGCACAGGCGCATCACCTCCTGCTGCTGGGCAGGGGTCATGGCAAGCCAGTTGAAACGCTCCTCGCGGCTTCGCAGGCATCCCTTGCAATACCCCTTGTTGTTCAGTTCGCAGACCCCGACACAGGGGCTCTGGAGCGGGAAGATTTCGAGCTGTTCCATCTATGACCTCTCACACCTTGTCACCTTGTTATAACCCAGAAGATCACGGCAGGAGAAATCCGTCGTCAGGGGCGTGAAGGCGTTTGCTTTCCCCGGGCAATTTTGGCATCTTCCCCGCCGTGCAAGACACTCGGTGTTATATGAGGACATATGAATAGACATGCGTACTGGTTGGCCGCCGCCGTGGTGGGGCTGGCCGGTTGTGCGGGCAACCCTGAACCGGTCAAGGTGCCCCAGAAGAAGGCGGAATCCGGATGTTTTCTGAACTGCGAGATCCCTGTGAATCTGGGCAAGCAGTATCTGGATGGTGCCCTGCCGGGGGATCTGGTGCGGGTGGAGCGGATCAACAGCCGCGCCCGCGCCGATTACAGCAAGTTCGGTCCCCAGAGCCGGATGGTGATGGAACGCTCCGGCCGCATGGCGAGCCGCTATGGGGAGCTCTACCGTCAACTCTCACGCTGGGTCGCCAATGGGGGCAATCCCGCCCATATCACCCAGTACGGCATCAGCCTGGCGCAGCTTGGCGGTGCCGACCGCATGGGCAACGTGCTCTTCACCGGCTACTACTCGCCGGTGCTGGAGGTGCGCCATCGCCCGGACGCCCAGTACAAGTATCCCATCTATGCCATGCCCAACTGCGGCGGTCGCTGCCCGAGCCGGGCCGAGATCCACCGGGGGGCGCTGGCCAACCGGGGGTTGGAGCTGGGCTACAGCAAGTCCCTCATCGACAACTTCCTGATGGACGTGCAGGGTTCCGGCTTCGTTCACTACGGCGATGACGACCGGCTGCAGTACCTCGGCTACAGCGGCAAGAACGGCCACGGCTATGTCAGCATTGGCCGGGTGCTCATCGACCGTGGCGAAGTGCCCGAGGAGCAGATGTCCATGAAGGCCATCAAGGAGTGGGCCAATCGTCAGCCGGAAGAGAGCGTGAAGGAGCTGGTGGAGCAGAACCCCTCCTATGTCTTCTTCGAGCGCCGTCCCACCAACGACGTGGTGGGGGCCGCCGGCATTCCGCTGTTGCCGATGGCGGCGGTGGCTGCCGATAAGACTCTGCTGCCCATGGGCACCCCCATCCTCGCGGAAGTACCGCAGCTGGACAAAGAGGGCAACTGGACCGGCAAGCACCAGCTGCGGCTGCTGATTGCGCTGGATGTGGGGGGCGCGGTGAAGAAGGGCCACCTCGATCTCTACCACGGTATGGGTGAGAAGGCCGGTGTCGCGGCCGGTCATTACAAGCACTTTGGCCGGGTCTGGAAGCTGGGTCTGCACCACGGGCCGACCGCCGCCCCCTGGTTGTAACGCAAGAGGGTCATGGCCCCTCATTTAAGAGACGGGACATTCCCATGAAAAAAGCCGCCGGAGCAATCCGGCGGCTTTTTGTTTGCGGGGCAGATCTGGCGACAAGGGCCGTCAGCCCTTTCGGATATCGAGCTTGATGGCGCCCACCGGCTGACAGCAGCAGGGGAGGCACTCCCCCTGGGAGACAAAGGCGAGCGGGACGGCGGCGTAGTGCACCTTGCCCGCCAGCAGCGGGGTGCGGCAGGCGCCGCAATAGCCGCTGCGGCACTGGAACTCCACGTGATGGCCGTGGCGCTCCAGGGTCTCCAGCACGCTTTCGCCGGGATGGGGGTGCAGCACACCGTCCAGGGTCTGTACCTGGGGGGCTTGCCCCTCCGGCGCCGTGGTGGCGGAATGCAGGGGCGCGTTCAGGGTGGCGGTGGCGTCACTCACGGACGTCGCTCTCCCGCATCATGGTCTGCCAGCAGAGGTCGCCTTGCATCACAGCTCGAAGTCACCCAGATCGTCGGCGTGCACTTCACTGTCTATCTGACCCACCAGATAGGAGCTTACTTCCACTTCCTGGGGCGCCACCTGCACGTTGTCGGAGGAGAGCCAGGTGTTGATCCAGGGGATGGGGTTCTGCTTGGTGCCGGCAAAGGCCGGTTGCAGGCCGACGGCCGCCATGCGCAGGTTGGTGATGTATTCCACGTACTGGCAGAGGATGTCCTTGTTCAGGCCGATCATGGAGCCGTCCTGGAACAGGTACTCGGCCCACTCCTTCTCCTGCAGGGCTGCTTCCTTGAACAGCTCGAAGCAGGCCTGCTCGCACTCGACGGCGATCTCCGCCATGTCGGGGTCGTCGTTGCCGCTGCGCATCAGGTTCAGCATGTGCTGGGTGCCGGTCAGGTGCAGGGCCTCGTCACGGGCGATCATCTTGATGATCTTGGCATTGCCCTCCATCAGCTCGCGCTCGGCGAAGGCGAAGGAGCAGGCGAAGCTCACGTAGAAGCGGATTGCTTCGAGGGCGTTGACGCTCATCAGGCACAGGTAGAGCTTCTTCTTGAGCTCCCGCAGGCTGATGGTGACTTCGCGATCCCCGAACCGGTGGGTTCCCTCGCCGTGCAGGTGATAGACGGAGGTGGCCTCGATGAGATCGTCATAGAAGTGGCTGATGGAGCCGGCGCGCTTCAAGATCTGCTCGTTGGTCACGATGTCGTCGAACACCTGGCCCGGGTTGTTGACGATGTTGCGGATGATGTGGGTGTAGGAGCGAGAGTGGATGGTCTCGGAGAAGGCCCAGGTCTCGATCCAGGTCTCCAGCTCCGGGATGGAGACCAGGGGCAGCAGGGCCACGTTGGGGCTGCGGCCCTGAATGGAATCCAGCAGGGTCTGGTACTTCAGGTTGGAGATGAAGATGTGCTGCTCGTGGGGCGGCAGAGCCTGGAAGTCGATGCGGTCGTGGGAGACGTCCACCTCTTCCGGGCGCCAGAAGAAGGAGAGCTGCTTCTCGATCAGCCGCTCGAAGATGTCGTGCTTTTGCTGATCATAACGGGCCACGTTGACCGACTGGCCGAAGAACATCGGCTCCTTGAGCTGATCGTTTTGGGTCTGGCAAAAAGTAGAGTAAGCCATGGTTCGAATGCCGTGAAATAGGGAAAACAGGAGGGCGGGAGCTTGATGCTCCCGCCCGGTTTATCAGTGCGTTTCGCGGTTAGATCTTGCAAGCCCCGCCAGCGCAGCCGTCATCTTGCAGATCGGTCTGGGTGTCGTCGGCACCATCACGGGTGTTGTGATAGTAGAGGGTCTTGAGACCGTATTTGTAGGCGGTCAGCAAGTCTTTGAGCAACTGCTTCATCGGCACCTTGTTGCCTTCGAAGCGGGCCGGGTCGTAGTTGGTGTTGGCGGAGATCGCCTGATCCACGAACTTCTGCATGATGCCGACCAGCTGCAGGTAACCGTCGACGCTCGGCTGTTTCCACAGCAGTTCGTACTGATCCTTCAGGCGGTGGTACTCCGGCACCACCTGCTTGAGGATGCCGTCCTTGGAGGCTTTCACCGACACCAGGCCGCGGGGCGGCTCGATGCCGTTGGTGGCGTTGGAGATCTGGCTGGAAGTCTCGCTCGGCATCAGGGCGGTCAGGGTGGAGTTGCGCAGACCCACGGTCTTGATCTCTTCGCGCAAGGTTTCCCAGTCCAGGTGCAGGGGTTCATTGCACAGGGTGTCCAGATCCTTTTTATAGGTATCGATGGGCAGGATACCCTGGGCATAGGTGGTCTCGCCAAAGGCCGGGCAGGGGCCGAACTCGCGGGCCAGTTGCACGGAGGCTTTCAGCAGGTAGTACTGGATCGCCTCGAAGGTGCGGTGGGTCAGGGCCAGACCGGAACCATCGGAGTAGCGGGCACCGTTTTTCGCCAGGTAGTAGGCGTAGTTGATGACGCCGATCCCCAGGGTGCGGCGGTTCATGCTGCCCTTCTTGGCGGCCTTGAGCGGGTAGTCCTGATAGTCGAGGAGGGCGTCCAGAGCGCGCACGGCCAGCTCGGCCATCTCTTCCAGATCTTCCAGCTTCTCGATGGCGCCCAGGTTGAAGGCGGAGAGAGTGCACAGGGCAATCTCGCCGTCCTCGTCATCCACGTTGTTGAGCGGCTTGGTGGGCAGCGCAATCTCGAGGCAGAGGTTGGACTGGCGCACCGGTGCCACGCTCGGGTCGAACGGGCTGTGGGTGTTGCAGTGATCCACGTTCTGGATGTAGATGCGACCGGTACCGGCACGCTCCTGCATCATCAGGGAGAAGAGATCCACCGCCTTCAGGGTCTTCTTGCGAATGGCCGGATCCTGCTCGTACTTGACGTAGAGCGCTTCAAACTTGTCCTGGTCCGCGAAGAAGGCGTCATAGAGGCCGGGTGCATCGGACGGGGAGAACAGAGTGATGTCACCGCCCTTGATGAGGCGCTGGTACATCAGCTTGTTGATCTGCACGCCGTAGTCCATGTGACGGACCCGGTTCTCTTCCACGCCGCGGTTGTTCTTCAGTACCAGCAGGCTCTCCACCTCGGTGTGCCACAGCGGGTAGAACAGGGTGGCCGCACCGCCGCGCACGCCGCCCTGGGAGCAGCACTTCACCGCCGTCTGGAAGTATTTGTAGAAGGGGATGCAGCCGGTGTGGAAGGCTTCGCCGCCACGGATGGGGCTGCCCAGACCACGGATGCGACCAGCGTTGATGCCGATGCCGGCGCGCTGGGAAACGTAGCGCACGATGGCGCTGGCGGTGGCATTGATGGAATCCAGGCTGTCGTCACACTCGATCAGCACGCAGGAACTGAACTGGCGGGTCGGGGTGCGCACGCCGCTCATGATCGGGGTCGGCAGGGAGATCTTGAAGGTCGAGACCGCATCATAGAAGCGCTTGATGTAGTCCAGACGGGTATCTTTCGGATACTTGGAGAAGAGGCAGGCCGCTACCAGGATGTAGAGGAACTGCGGGCTCTCGTAGATCTCGCCGGTGACGCGGTTCTGTACCAGGTACTTGCCTTCGAGCTGCTTGACCGCCGCGTAGGAGAAGTCCATGTCGCGCCAGTGATCGAGGTAGCCGTTCAGTTCCTCAAATTCCGCCTGGGTGTAGTCTTCCAGCAGGTGCTTGTCGTACTTGCCCATGTCCACCAGTCTGGCGACGTGCTGATACAGGTGGGGCGGCTCGAACTGGCCGTAGGCCTTCTTGCGCAGGTGGAAGATGGCCAGACGGGCAGCCATGTACTGGTAGTCCGGGCTTTGCTCGGAGATGAGGTCAGCAGCAGCCTTGATGATGGTCTCGTGGATGTCGGCGGTACGGATGCCGTCATAGAACTGGATGTGGGACTTGAGCTCCACCTGGGAGACCGACACGTTGTCGAGCTTCTCGGCAGCCCAGTCGAGCACGCGGTGAATTTTATCCAGATCGATGGGTTCTTTGTGTCCGTTACGCTTCGTCACAAACAAGTTCATTGGCTGATGACCCCTTTCATTGATACCTGCCGGTATCGGTTGATTCCCGAAAAGCCATCGCACATGGAGCAACCCGGCTCCGTCTGTCGAGGGAAACTGGGCAGGGATTGTGCGATGAATCACAAGATGTAGTGTTATTTTTAATGCGAACTACAAGATAGTGAGGTCGATGCGGTAATGCAATCTGTGGATAACGCATTAGCTGTGGATAAATTGTGGGTGTCGGGACGGGAGTTAGTGGACGCTCACAGCGAACGGGTTTTCATCCGTCCGATCCGTCAAATGCAAGTCCGGCGATCGAAGATGGAAAATTAAAATAACTTTTTTTGCTTGCGAAAGCAGGGTGTTTTTACTAGCAAATCCGGCCTGCTCATCCCTTGTGCAGTCAGGGTCAAAAGGTGTCCTGTTACGCCGTTCGGGGGGTTGCCAAGCCCGTAAAAAGAAGGATCGTCCGGGATCCCTCTGGTGCGCTGCGGGGGGATCTGCGCGTCGGGGCAGATGTCCGCACTGCCATCGGAACATCATCAAAGTTGCCCCGCAGATCCACCTCTATCCGGATGCCTTGTCGGTCATGGGCATGGACGTCAGCTCAGCTCGTAGCGAAGCCAGTGGTGCAGGGCCTGCACGGTATCAAAGTGAAGATCGGCGCCCCAGAGGGCGGGATCCTCGTCATCATTGAGATAACCCCAGCCAGCCACCGCGGTACGCATGCCGGCATTGCGGCCAGCCTCGATGTCGCGCACGTGATCCCCTACATAGAGACACTGGCTCGCCGCGATGCCGAGCCGCTCGCAGGCAAAGAACATGGGGGCGGGGTCGGGCTTGCGCACCGGCAGGGTGTCGGCGCTCACCGTCACGCCGCAACTGGCGAGTTCAGGCAGGGCTGCCAGGAGCGGTTCGGTGAGAAAACCCGGCTTGTTGGTGACAATGCCCCAGGGCAGCTTTTTCTCGTCGAGCCACTCGATGAGATCCACCATGCCTTCATAGGGGCGGGTGCCGACGCAGAGGTTGGCGGCGTAGTAGTCGAGCAGGGCGGTGCGAAGGCGGGTGGCCCCCAGCTCCTCGAGCAGCTCGTTACCAAGACCGGCCCTGAGCAGCCCGAGGGCCCCGTGGGAGGTGGTCTGGCGGATGATGTCGTCAGAGAGCGGGGCAAAGCCTTCGCTTATCAGCACGTGATTGACGGCGGCGCCAAGGTCTGGCGCGGTGTCGAGCAGGGTGCCGTCCAGATCAAACAGCACGCAGCCAAGGGGCATCGGGTGAGGTGTGCTCATCAGCCTTGCTCCGGGCGCTCGAACGCCACCATGTAGTTGACGTCGACATTCTTGCCGAGCTTGAAGCTGTTGGAGAGCGGGGCGTAGTGAACGCCACTCATGTCCCGCACCAGCAGGCCCGCCGCTTCCCCCATGCGACAGAGTTCGGCGGGGGTGATGAACTTCTTGTGATCGTGAGTGCCCTTGGGGACCATCTTCATCAGGTACTCGGCCCCGAGGATCATCATCAAATAGGCTTTGGGGTTGCGGTTGATGGTGGAGACGAACACCTTGCCCCCCGGCCGTACCAGGGTGGCGATGGCGCGCAGCACCGAGGCCGGGTCCGGCACGTGCTCCAGCATCTCCATGCAGGTAACCACGTCATACTGGCCAGGCGCTTCATCGGCGTGGGCTTCGGCGGTGATCTGGCGGTACTCGAGCTCCACACCTTGTTCCAGCGCGTGCAGGCGGGCGACGCCCAGGGGTTCCTTGCCCATGTCGATGCCGGTGACGCGGGCACCCCGGCGGGCCATGCTCTCGGAGAGGATGCCGCCGCCGCAGCCGATGTCGAGCACGCGCTTGCCAAACAGGCCGCCGCTCTTGTCGGTGATCCAGTCAAGGCGCACCGGGTTGATTTGATGCAGCGGCTTGAATTCGCCCTCCATGTCCCACCAGCGGGAGGCGATGGCTTCAAATTTGGCGATTTCTGTCAGATCGACATTGGCATCACTATTCATGTTTTGATGATCCTGTGGCAAGGCGCGCAGCGGGCTGGGCGCGCGCAATCTATTGTCCTGGCGCGCATTATAACGGACCGACTTCGTCGCACCAGCCCGATGTGCTCATCGGATTTGTGGCTTAATGTATTTGGCTCAGTGTGTTACCATGTCGCGCTGTTTAAGCCAAAGAACAACTAATTAGGGATTAAGGCTTTCTATGAGCGATCTGGCCAGAGAGATCACGCCGGTCAACATCGAAGAAGAGCTCAAGAGTTCCTATCTGGATTACGCCATGAGCGTGATCGTAGGACGAGCTCTGCCGGATGTGCGTGATGGCTTGAAACCGGTTCACCGCCGCGTTCTGTATGCAATGAACGAGCTGGGGAACGACTGGAACAAGCCCTATAAAAAATCGGCCCGTGTGGTCGGTGACGTAATCGGTAAATATCACCCGCATGGCGACAGCGCCGTGTATGACACCATCGTCCGGATGGCGCAGGATTTCTCCATGCGCTACATGCTGGTCGACGGTCAGGGCAACTTCGGTTCGGTGGACGGCGACAACGCCGCGGCCATGCGTTACACCGAAGTGCGGATGGCGCGCATCTCCCACGAGCTGCTGGCCGATCTGGACAAAGAGACCGTGGACTGGGTGCCTAATTACGACGGCACCGAGATGATCCCGGCTGTCATGCCCACCAAGGTCCCCACCTTGCTGGTCAACGGCTCCTCCGGTATCGCGGTGGGCATGGCGACCAACATCCCGCCTCACAACCTCACCGAGATTGTCAACGGTTGCCTGGCGCTGATCGAAAACGGCGACCTCACCATTGACGAGCTGATGACCCATGTCACCGGCCCGGATTTCCCCACCGGCGGCATCATCAACGGCCGTTCCGGCATCGTGCAGGCGTACCGTACCGGTCGCGGCTCCGTCTATGTGCGGGCCAAGGCTGAAGTGGAGGTGGACGAGAAGACCAGTCGCGAGACCATCATCGTCCACGAGATCCCCTATCAGGTGAACAAGGCTCGCCTGATCGAGAAGATCGCCGAGCTGGTCAAAGAGAAGAAAATCGAGGGCATCAGCGCCCTGCGCGATGAGTCCGACAAGGACGGCATGCGCATCGTCATCGAGATCAAGCGCGGCGAGTCCGGCGAGATTGTGCTGAACAATCTCTACAAGCACACCCAGATGCAGACCACGTTCGGCATCAACATGGTGGCGCTGGACAACAACCAGCCCAAGGTGATGAACCTCAAAGAGATCCTGGATGCCTTCCTGCTGCACCGCCGTGAAGTGGTGACTCGCCGGACTGTGTTCGAGCTGCGCAAGGCGCGGGATCGGGCGCACATCCTGGAAGGGTTGGCGGTGGCATTGGCCAACATCGACCCCATCATCGAGCTCATTCGCCACAGTGCGACCCCGGCGGATGCGAAAGCCGCCCTGGTAGCCAAGGGCTGGGAGCTCGGCAACGTGGCCGCCATGCTGGAAAAAGCGGGCGACGACGCGGCGCGGCCCGAGTGGCTGGAGCCGGAGTTCGGCATCCGTGAAGGGCAGTACTTCCTGACCGAGATCCAGGCCCAGGCCATCCTTGATCTGCGTCTGCACAAGCTGACCGGCCTCGAGCACGAGAAGATCCTGGAAGAGTACCAATCTCTGCTGGATCTCATCGCCGAGCTGCTGCACATCCTGGCAAGCCCGGAACGCCTGATGGAAGTGATCCGTGACGAGCTGCTGGCCGTGCGCGAGCAGTACGGCGACGAGCGTCGCACCGAGATCAGCATGTCCAGTGCCGAGATCAACATCGAAGATCTGATCACCCCGGAAGACGTGGTCGTTACCTTGTCTCACCAGGGCTATGTGAAGTATCAGCCGCTCTCCGACTACGAGGCCCAGCGCCGCGGTGGTCGTGGCAAGTCGGCCACCCGGATCAAGGAAGAGGACTTTGTGGAGCGTCTGCTGGTGGCCAACACCCACGACACCATTCTGTGCTTCTCCACCCGTGGCAAGGTCTACTGGCTCAAGGTGTATCAGCTGCCGGAAGCGTCCCGTGGCGCCCGCGGTCGTCCGATCATCAACCTGCTGCCGCTGGATGAGGGTGAGCGCATCACCGCCATCCTGCCGGTGAAAGAATATGACGCCGACAAGTATGTCTTCTTCGCCACCGCCAACGGCACCGTGAAGAAGACCAGCCTGTCTGACTTCAGCCGTCCGCTCTCCTCCGGTATCCGTGCCATCAACCTCAAAGAGGGTGATGAGCTGATCGGGGTGGACATCACCGATGGCAGCAACGAGATCATGCTGTTCTCCGATGCGGGCAAGGTGGTTCGCTTCGCGGAAGGCAGCGGTCGCGCCGATGCCGATGCCACTGACGAAGTCGACACCGACGACGACGCCGGCAACGATGATGATGGCAGTGACAACGGCGAAGGCACCGAAAGCAAGGGCACCTTCAAGGGCGTACGTCCCATGGGTCGTACCGCTGCCGGTGTGCGCGGCATCAAGCTGGGCGCCGGTGACAAGGTGGTCTCCCTCATCGTGCCCCGTGGCGATGGTGCCATCCTCACCGCCACCGAGAACGGCTACGGCAAGCGCACCGCGCTGGACGAGTACCCGACCAAGAGCCGGGGTACCCAGGGCGTCATCTCCATCAAGGTGGATGAGCGCAACGGCAAGGTGATCGATGCGATCCAGGTCGAAGATACCGACCAGATCATGCTGATCACCAACGGCGGTACCCTGGTTCGTACCCGGGTGTCCGAGGTGAGCGTCATCGGCCGCAACACCGGCGGTGTGCGTCTGATCCGTACCGGTGAAGACGAGACCGTGGTCGGCCTGCAGCGCGTTGCCGAGAGCGACGAAGAGGAAACCGAGGTCCTGGCTGTTGAAGGGGAGGTGTCTGAAGGCACCGACACCGCAGCGGACGCTGGCGCCGTCGATACCGGGGAGGCGGGCGACGAGTAATCTTCCCCCTTTGTCCGATGCGAAAGAGCGACCTTGATGGTCGCTCTTTTTTTGTCCGCCTCACCGCAGGCTCTCCCCGTCCTTGTGCTTGCCCAGCAGCTCTCTTCTCTGCTGCCCGGCTCCGTCTGCCGTGCATGCAGCCCTGCCTGCCACGGCGTCATCTTCCTGATATGCAGGGTTGGTCCCATCGCATCAACACGATTCCTTCACTCGGCTGTCATGGCCCTGTCATGACTGCCAGCCATGCTGCCTGCGTTGAATGAGGCCACCACAGAGGCAGGCATCGCTTGCCAGGAGCACTGTTATGACGAGCTGGGTAATGTGGGAGATCTGGTGGAGCCGGATGTGGGGAGGGCAGGAGAAGGCGCGCCTTAGGGTGGATGAGGAGGAGGTGGCGCACGAGCCATCCCGCCTGCCTGCGGAGCTGATTGCACAGCGCCACCCAGCGGGGAGCTGCCCGCCGAGACCACGG
The DNA here is from genome assembly GCF_001898585.1 of Aeromonas sp. 62-46. Lineage (NCBI taxonomy): Bacteria > Pseudomonadati > Pseudomonadota > Gammaproteobacteria > Aeromonadales > Aeromonadaceae > Aeromonas > Aeromonas sp. 62-46. Next base: position 56,843 of record NZ_MKUI01000042.1, read on the forward strand.
GGCTGACGGTGCTTAGAACAGACGCAACTGCTCGCCCGGGCGGATGAAGGCGGCTGTATTGAGTGCTATATGGCGCTTGCCCAGTTGCAGCCGCCTGCTGATCAGGCGAAAGCGCTGGGCGAGCAGGTCGGCAAACTGTCCTTCACCTCGCATGCGGCTACCAAAGGTGGCGCTGTTGAGTGCACCACCCCGGCTTGCCCGCAGCTGGTTGAGGATCGCCTCTTTCTGGCCGGGATAGTGCGTATCGAGCCAGTCGCAAAAGAGGGTGGTGAGCTCGTGGGGCAATCGCAGCAAGATGTAATCCGCACAGCCCGCCCCGGCGTCGACGGCGGCCTTGATGATCTGTTCCAGTTCAGGCTCGTTGAGCCTGGGGATCATGGGGGCGGCGAGCACGCCGACCGGCACACCGGCCTTGGCCAGTCGTTCGATCACCTTGATCCGCCCAACCCCCGTGCTGGCCCTGGGCTCCAGCTGTCGCCTCAGCGTGTCATTGAGGGTGGTGACCGACACCATCACCTGGCATAACCCTTCTCGGGCCAGCTCGGTCAGCAGATCGAGGTCGCGCAGGATCATGGCGCTCTTGGTGATGAGCCCTACCGGATGGCGATGAGCCAGCATCACCGTCAGGAGTTCGCGAGTCAGGCGATAGTGGTGCTCGATGGGTTGATAGGGATCGGTATTGGCCCCCAGCACGATGGTTTGTGGCTGATAGGCTGGCTTGGCAAACTCCCGTCGCAGCAGCTCGGCAGCATTGATTTTGGCAAACAGCTTGCTCTCGAAATCCAGCCCGGGGGAGAGCTCAAGGTAGGCGTGGCTGGGTCTGGCATAGCAGTAGATGCAGCCATGCTCGCACCCCTGATAGGGATTGATGGAGCGACCGAAGGGAAGATCCGGCGAATCGTTGTAGCTGATGATGCTGCGGGCGCTGATCTCCGTCACCTCGGTGCGGGGAGCGCTGGCGGCAAATGCCGCGTCCCAGTCGCTCTGACTCCAGCCGTCGTCAACTGGTTCGATTTGCGGGCCGCTGAAGCGGTGCTCGACATTGTGGTTCGCGCCTCGTCCTGCCATCACATCACCAATACACTGTTTATATATACAGTTATTTTGCTGTGTCGCCCGTCAAACTGCAAGTTCGCAAAGAGCGACCCCATGAAAGAGGGTGAACCCGGGTGATCTCCTGCTTGATCTGTTGCTACATTTCGTTTACATAGACGAAATGCGAACCAGATCACGGAAAATGTCATGCAACCTACTACTGCCCGCTGGCTCTTCATCGCCCTCATTGCGCTGGTCATCTGGCGTCTGATCCCGCTCTCCACCGAGCAGGAGCTGGCGGCGGCCAACCGCGCCTGGCGGACAGGGCACTTTGATGAGGCGACCCGGATCTGGTCGCCGCTGGCGGATCAGGGCCAGCCACGGGCACAGGCGCTGATGGGTTGGAGCCATGAAGTGGGGCAGGGGAGCGAGCAGGATATGGATCGCGCCATCCGACTCTATCGTCAGGCTGCGCAGGCGGGGGACGCTGTCGGCCAGTATCGGCTGGGAGAGGTCTATCTGCGCGGGGCCGGGGTGAAGCGGGATCTGCACGAGGCGTTTCGCTGGATGGAGCTGGCAGCCAGGAACGGTGATGTGCCCGCCATGCTGAAGGTGGGCATCCTGCACCTGATGGGGGTCAACGGGCGGGTTGAACTGGCCGAGGCGAAGCAGTGGCTCTATCAGGCCTCGCAAAAGGGCAACAAGATGGCACTCCAGGTGTTGCAGGAGATGGCGCTGGCCGAGGAGGGACGCAGCGCCTTCGATTTCAATGGCCACTCTTTTCTGAACGCCGGTTAGGGATCAACGGCTAGCGGTGACTTTGCCGGGCGTCACGTCCGTGACATAGAGGGTACTGCGCTCGGCACTGTGGACGATGCTGCATACCTCCCGCTTGCTGCCATCGCCCAGGATCACCAGCTCACCGATATGGACGGGACAGTGAGTCGTGAGAAGGTGATCCGGATGAACCAGCTTTTCTGCATGCTCCGGAAATGAAATGTCGTAGGTGTACATCATGCTCTCCTTGCTTTGGCTGACGCCTCAATCTGGTACAGGGTATGGCAGCAGAAGGGCGCCCTCGCAAGTAGGACTGGTTGACACCCGCGCTTAAGCGGTATGCAAAATCGCCAAGACAGCTTGTCTGGGTTGTCGCGTCTGATACAATCCCCCGCTGTACCTCTCAATGGATGGCCTTGCACACGCCATATGGTGTGCCACTGCCGTGTACCAACCGTATTGTGAACGGTGAAACTCGGGAGTGAACAGCTGGACATGAAAGGGTTTCTCCAACCTGCATGTGGCCTTTGGTAGGGGTCACCACTGTATAAGGAAACACCTAATGCCAATCATTACTCTGCCTGACGGCAGCCAACGTCAATTTGCCCACGCCGTTTCCGTCATGGATGTGGCCGCGGACATCGGTCCCGGTCTCGCCAAGGCGTGCATTGCCGGTCGGGTAAACGGTGAACTGGTGGATGCCTGCGAGCTGATCGAAGCCGATGCCTCCCTAGCCATCATCACCGCCAAAGACGAAGAAGGTCTGGACATTCTGCGCCACTCCTGTGCTCACCTGCTGGGTCATGCCATCAAGCAACTCTGGCCCCAGACCAAGATGGCCATCGGTCCCGTCATCGACAACGGTTTCTACTACGACATCGATCTCGACCGCACCCTGACCGACGAAGATCTGGCTGCCCTGGAAGAGCGCATGCTGGCGCTGGCCGCCAAGGATTACGACGTCATCAAGAAGAAGGTCTCCTGGCAGGAAGCGCGCGACGTGTTCGAAGCCCGTGGCGAGACCTACAAGGTCGAGATCCTGGATCAGAACATTGCCCGTGATGACCAGCCCGGTCTCTATCATCACGAAGAGTACATCGACATGTGTCGCGGCCCGCACGTGCCCAACATGCGTCACTGCCACCACTTCAAGTTGCAGAAGATGTCCGGCGCCTACTGGCGCGGCGACTCCAACAACAAGATGCTGCAGCGCATCTACGGCACCGCCTGGGCCGACAAGAAGCAGCTCAAGGCCTATTTGCAGCGTCTGGAAGAGGCCGCCAAGCGCGACCACCGCAAGATCGGCAAGCAGCTCGACCTGTACCACATGCAGGAAGAAGCGCCGGGCATGGTGTTCTGGCACAACGATGGTTGGACCATTTTCCGCGAGCTGGAAACCTTCATCCGCGGCAAGCTCAAAGAGTACGACTATCAGGAAGTGAAAGGCCCCTTCATGATGGATCGCGTGCTGTGGGAGCGTTCAGGTCACTGGGAGAAATACGCCCAGGCCATGTTCACCACCCAGTCCGAAAACCGCGAGTACGCCATCAAGCCGATGAACTGCCCGGGTCACGTGCAGATTTTCAACCAGGGTCTGAAATCCTACCGCGATCTGCCGCTGCGCATGGCCGAGTTCGGCTCCTGCCACCGCAACGAGCCGTCAGGCTCCCTGCACGGCCTGATGCGGGTTCGGGGTTTCACCCAGGATGACGCCCACATCTTCTGTACCGAAGAGCAGATCATGGAAGAGGTGTCTGCGTGCATCCGCATGGTCTATGACGTCTACGGTACCTTCGGTTTCGAAAACATCGTGGTCAAGCTCTCGACCCGTCCGGAGCAGCGTATCGGCTCTGATGAAGCCTGGGATCGTGCCGAGGCCGCGCTGGCCGAGGCGTTGGAACTCAACGGCCTGAAGTTCGACCTGCAACCGGGCGAGGGGGCTTTCTACGGTCCCAAGATCGAGTTCACCCTGCACGATTGCCTTGATCGTGCCTGGCAGTGTGGTACCGTGCAGCTCGACTTTGCCCTGCCGGGCCGCCTTGGCGCCACCTATGTGGGCGAAGACAACGAGCGCCACATCCCCGTGATGATCCACCGCGCCATTCTGGGCTCGCTGGAGCGCTTCATCGGGATCCTGACGGAAGAGTACGCCGGTCTGTTCCCGACCTGGCTGGCTCCGACCCAGGCCGTGGTCATGAATATCACGGATAACCAGGCCGATTATGCTGTGAAAGTTGCCAAGGCATTGAATGATGCGGGCCTTCGCGCAAAAGCGGACTTGAGAAATGAGAAGATTGGCTTTAAAATCCGCGAGCATACTTTGAAGCGAGTACCCTTCATGCTGGTCTGCGGCGACAAAGAAGTAGAAGCCGGCAAGATTGCAGTGCGTACTCGTAAAGGGGCTGACCTGGGCTCTTATCCTGTTGAAGAGCTGATTGCTCTGTTGACCCAGGAAGTTCAGACCCGCGGACAAAAGAAAGTGGAGGAATAAGCTATAAAAGGCGGAAAAAAACTGGGCAAGCAACCGCAAGCCCGCGCTCACCGGATCAATGAAGAGATCCGTCTGAAAGAAGTTCGTCTGACTGGTCTGGATGGTGAAGCCATTGGCATCACCTCCATTCAGGATGCGCTGAACTTGGCCCTTGAGGCAGGAGTGGATCTGGTCGAGATCAGTCCGAACGCTGAGCCGCCCGTTTGCCGGATCATGGATTACGGCAAATTCCTCTACGAAAAGAGCAAGACCACCAAAGAACAGAAGAAAAAGCAGAAAGTCGTCCAGGTCAAGGAAATCAAATTCCGTCCTGGCACAGACGAAGGCGACTATCAGGTAAAACTACGCAACCTGGTTCGCTTTCTGGAAGACGGGGACAAGGCAAAGGTCACCCTGCGCTTCCGTGGTCGTGAAATGGCCCACCAGGATCTTGGTATCAAGGTTCTCGAGCGCGTCAAGAACGATCTGGAAGAGCTGGCCGTAGTCGAATCGTTCCCGAAAGTCGAAGGCCGTCAAGCTGTGATGGTCCTCGCACCCAAGAAGAAATCTTAAGGCCCACAAGAAATTGACTCATGGGGCTGGCCCCATGAGTCGGTTCGCCTTGCGATTTTGTTGTCACTCACAATGCGGAGTATGAAATGCCGAAGATGAAAACCAACCGGGGCGCGGCAAAGCGCTTCAAGAAGACTGGCTCAGGTCGCTTCAAGTGCAAGCACAACCACCTGCGTCACATCCTGACCAAGAAGAGCAGCAAGCGTAAGCGTCAGCTGGGACCGAAGTTCTTTGTTTCCGCTGCCGACCACAAACGTGTTGTCGCTTGTCTGCCGTACGCATAAGGGGGGATGTGAAAAATGCCAAGAGTTAAACGTGGTGTGACCGCTCGCGCTCGTCACAAGAAAGTAATGAAAGCCGCCAAGGGTTACTACGGCGCCCGTTCCCGTGTCTACCGCGTAGCGGTACAAGCGGTAACCAAAGCTGGTCAGTATGCCTACCGTGACCGTCGCCAGAAGAAGCGTCAGTTCCGTCAACTGTGGATTGCGCGTATCAACGCTGCAGCCCGTCAGAACGGCCTGTCCTACAGCCGTTTGATCGACGGTCTGAAGAAGGCTTCCATCGAGATCGATCGCAAGATCCTGTCCGATATCGCCGTTCACGACAAGCTGGCTTTCACCGCCCTGGTTGAAAAAGCTAAAGCAGCTCTGGTCTAATCCAGTTCTGTTATAAAAATAAAGGAGGCTCAGGCCTCCTTTTTTGTATCTGTAAGTTGCTGTTTTTCATCACATTCCCCTTTCCCTTGTCCACATATTGTCCGCGGGTTATCTGGTTGTGGTCACTCCGGCAGTTCTGCAAGCTTCACTTCGAGTTGGATGCGGTTCGTATAGCCCTGGTTGGTGAGGTCGTGCACTACCTGGGTGAGCTGCCAGTCGGCCTCGTCAATCTGGGGCTTGAACCCTCTGACGGTGGTGGGTTGCTCCGGGTAGAGTTCAGGGCGCCCCAGCGCCAGGGTGATCTGGAAGTCGGCCACGCCGCGTTGCAGCTTCTCCCATTCAGCCCGGGCGGCCCGCATAGCATTAGCCTGGCTGGCATAGACATGCCGCAGCTCTTTGACGTTCTCGCTGCTCCCGACCAGCAGTTCGTTCTCTTGCTTGTTGACCATGACCCCCGGGGGCAAGGGCCGTTCCGGCGA
>NZ_MKUI01000043.1:0-9238 GCF_001898585.1 Aeromonas sp. 62-46
AAGATCGACTGGGAGCACACCGTTGCCGGCACCTCTGGTGCGGATGACTGGCGCGCGCCGATCGAAGCGTAATTCCGAGCCAAAGGGCACTGCTTGCGGTGCCCTTTCATCGTCTCTGCAAGGACAACCTGCCCGGAGACTGTATTTCCGATTTTTCAACCCACGCATTTTTTCTTCTGTCCGTTTGCCTGGTGTGAGCGGGTGCAAGAAAAAATCCGAGTTTACGTCTTGCCGCACGCCGTCAAGGGCGTGCGGCAGCCATGGTGAAAGAAAAATCCAGGCGATGGCGAAGCTCTCACACGGCTTGATGTGCCCCACCTGATGGGGCCGCACGATATTTCAGGGGCGCGCAGCGATGGCAGACAGCACAGGATTACAATTTACCGTCAAGGTGGGGGCCCTGCCCGAGAGCACCTTCGTGGTGGCCGAGTTTGCATTGGATGAAGGGCTCAACCGGCCATTCAACCTGCGCCTGGAGCTGGCAAGTGCCCAGCCCGACATCGACGTTGGCGCCGTGCTGGACCAGCCGTGCGAGCTGCTGGTGTGGTACAACGGCGAGCTGCAGCGTCGGGTGTGCGGGGTGGTCAGTGACTTCGCGCTAGGGGACAGCGGCTTTCGCCGCACCCGCTATCAGCTCATGGTGCAGCCGGCCCTGTGGCGACTCTCTTTGCGCCAGAACTCCCGCATCTTCCAGGCGCAGAAGCCCGATGAAATCCTCAGTATCCTCTTGCAAGAGCACGGCATCACCGACTATGCCTTTGCGCTGAAAAACGAGCACGCCAAGCGGGAGTACTGCGTCCAGTATCGGGAAACCGACCTCGATTTCGTGAATCGCCTCGCCGCCGAAGAGGGGATGTTCTACTTCCACGAATTCGAGCAGGGCAAGCACCGCATCGTGTTTGCTGACGATGCCGCAGCATTGACTCAAGGCCCCGAGCTCTTCTTCAACCTCGGCAACCGCTCCCTGGAGCAGGGCCCCTATGTCCGTCAGTTCCACTATCGGGAGGCGGTGCGTCCGAGCGATGTGGAGCTCAAAGACTACAGCTTCAAGACGCCGGCTTACGGCCTCTCCCACAAGAAGGTGGGGGCGGAGCTCGAACACCAGCGCGATACCTACCAGCACTTTGACTACCCGGGCCGCTATAAGCAGGACCCGAGCGGCAAGGCGTTTGCCCAGCACCGGCTCGATGCCCTGCGCAATGATGCGGTGGCGGGCCAGGCTAAGTCCAACTGCGCCGCCTTGCAGCCGGGGCAGACGTTTGCACTCACCGAACACCCCAACGGCAGCCTCAACACCGACTGGCAAGTGGTGCGCATCCAGCACACCGGCTTGCAGCCGCAGGCGCTGGAAGAGGAGGGGGGCAGCGGCCCCACCGTCTACCACAACGAATTTGGCGTAGTGAAAGCGAGCACCACTTGGCGGGCACGCATCGGCAGCCCGGAGGCCCCTCACAAGCCGATGGTGGACGGCCCGCAAATCGCCATGGTGGTGGGGCCTGAAGGGGAAGAGATTTACTGCGATGAGCACGGCCGGGTGAAGCTGCAATTTCCGTGGGACCGCTACGGCAGCTCCAACGACCAGAGTTCCTGCTGGGTGCGGGTATCCCAGGGCTGGGCCGGCGGTCAGTACGGCATGATGGCCATCCCGCGCATCGGCCACGAAGTTATCGTCTCATTCCTGGAGGGGGACCCCGACCAACCCATCGTGACCGGTCGCACCTATCACGCCACCAACCGACCGCCCTACGAATTGCCGGCCAACAAGACCCGCACCGTGCTGCGCACCGAGACCCACCAGGGGGAGGGTTTCAACGAGCTGCGCTTTGAAGACCAGGCGGGACAGGAAGAGATTTACATCCACGGTCAGAAAGACCTGAACGCGCTTATCGAGAACGATGCGGCCTGGCACATCAAGCACGACGAACACAGGGACATCGACAATGAGCGGGTGACCCGCATCAAGGCCAATGATCACCTCACAGTGAACGGTGAAAAACGGGAGCACATCAAGGGGGACTATTCCCTCGGCGTTGACACCTCCATGCATCAAAAACTCGGTCAGCGCTGGCTCACCCAGGCGGGGCAGGAGGTACACGTCAAAGCCGGTGCCAAGGTGGTGCTGGAGGCGGGCTCAGACATTACCGTCAAGGTGGGCGGCTGCTTCATCAGGGTCGATGGCGGCGGCGTCACCCTGGTGGGGCCCACCATCAAGATGAACTCGGGCGGCAGCCCGGGTGCCGGCTCGGGATGGGGCGGCAAGTCACCATTGGGCCCTCTGGGTGTCAGTGTTCCCCCCAAATCCAAGGTACCGCTCACGCCTGCCCAACTGGCCACCATGAAGAGTGCCGCCCCTTTCTGTGAAGAGTGTGAAAAATGCAAGGAGGGTGGCTGTGAGATTTGAGAGCACACCGCTGGAAGCGTGGATACAGAGGCAATCAGCCCCTCTTTATGCCGTGCTGGCGGGGGCCAGCGATGCGGCTCCCTTGCAGCACTACTACCAGCTCGATGGCCGCGAAACGCCACGCGGGCTCTATCTCGGCACCCCCTATGAAGACTGGCATCCCGTCATGCCCTATCTGGTGGCCCTCGACAAGGAGAGCCCCTTTATCGAGTGGGCGCAGGGCGCCGAGGCGAGCGACTGGGGTTGGATAGTGGCGAGCGAGCAGCCTGTCGATGCCCTCTATGCCCATCTGCAGGGGCTGACCCAGATCTGGCACCAGGGGGAGGCGGTCTTCTTCCGTTACTGGGATGGCGTGTATCTGAAACGCATTCTGGTCCAGCTGGGAGAGGATTTCACCGCCCTGCTGCCTGGAGTGAACGGGATCTGGGTCGGGGGGGACGGCTTCGAATGGGCTGCGTCAGAAGCCGCAGCATCACGCGCATTCCCCTGGTGGGAGCTGCCCCCTGCCATTGCCGCGACTTTGGCGAGACAGGATCCCGCCCCTCTTATCAACAACCTGATGCAGCAGTTGGCGGATCACAACGGTCAGCTCTACTGGGCGTTTCCCGAGGCGAACCTGCGCTGCAAGGTCGCCCGCTTTGTTTCCCGTCATCCATCCCCCGATATCGATCTGTTTCCGGCGCTGGAAGCGGCGCTGATCAATGAGGTTCAAGCATGAGCAATGTCGGCCAGGCCGTCTTCAACGAAGTGATCGCCGATTATCGCAACGTCCTGAGTGCCTATCGCAAGGATGCCGAGAGTTTCTTCCTGGGTGACATGCTCAGCATGGACATGGAGCAGACCATCAAGGTGGGCGACAAGGCCATCACGGCATCGTCCGGCAGCAAGAAGGCGCAGTCCGTGGTGACGCAGTGCCCGCTGAGCGGCACGCTGCGGCTGGTTCATCTGTTCGAATCCGTCAGGTTTATTCCCATCGGCAATACCCCGTACAAGGTGGAGGCGGGGAAGCTGGTGCGCGGACGTTTTGTCAGCGAGGCGGTAGTCAAGGAGGGAACCCTGGATGCCAAGGGTATTGCCGAGGTTGGTAAGCTGACCCCGGGCAAGTCCTATCGGGTGACCTTCTACCCCAATGTGAAGAAGAGCGACCTGGATACGCTGTTTGCCTCTTATGCCCCGGTTCAAAAAGACCTGGAGGCCTGGCTCACCAAGGAGTGGAACAGTGAGCACAAGGCTGCGTGGGCTCGTTACAGTGGCACTGGTGGCGGGTTTGGCAGCCATGCGCTGGCGGCGGCAAGCGGTATCGGCAAGGCGCTGGTCGGGGTGTGGGACGATCTTAAAACCATCTACAACCTGCTGGCCGATCCGGTAGGCAATGCCAAAAAGCTGGCCGAGTTCGGGGTGGACGCCGCGGCCATGGCCAAGGCCGGGGCCTCCCAGATGGAAGCTGCCATGCTGGTACTGCAAGATGAGGCGCTGCTTTATCTTTATGCCTATGCCCTGGTGTGCTGGGTCAAGATGTTGCCCCCGGATCAGCAGACCGAGTTTGGTGCTCAGGTGATTTCGTCGGTACTGATTGACGTGATCATCGGGGTGGTGCTGACCGGCGGGGCAGGCCTGGCTGCACGCTATGGTGCCAAGGCTGCCACCATGGCCAAGAACAGTGACCGGGTCATGCGACTGGTCACTTCCCTGGTCGATCTCTCCAAAAAGCACAATTTGGCCCAGCACGCCCAGCAGGCGAAAAAGGTGCTGATCACCGGGGCTGCACCGTTGAGCCCGGCCAAAAAAGCGGATCTCAAGCTGGTCGATGGCAATGCCAACACGCTGGTGGAAAAAGGCACGGCGGCCAAACGCCGATTCCAGGGGCACACCGAGATCAAACAGGTGAACAAGACACCTGATGCCTCCAAGCAGGCAGTTACCCCGAATAACCGGCCCCATCAACCGGAAGCCAGCACCTGCAAGAACAACTGCCCGGTCTCCATGGTGACGGGGGAAGAGTTGCTGGCACTACAAGATGGCGAACTGCCGGGCTTGCTTCCCTTTGTCTTCGGGCGCCTCTATCGCACCTCCGCCGTCGCGCAATCCTGCGGCATGGGGCTTGGCTGGACGCATGCCCTTGCGCACCGACTTGAACGTCACGGCGATACCCTGACCTGGTGGGATGAGGAGTCCCTGGCAACCGAACTGCCGTTGCCATCAGCCGCCAGACCCATGGTGACCAATCTGCTGTCGGAGGCGACGGTCTACCTCGGTGACGAGGCTGATGAAGTGATCCTGGCCAAGGCTGGTTCGCCGTTCCTGCATTTTACTTGGCATGGCGAGATCGGGCGGCTGACCGGTTTTTCCGATCCCTACGGCAATCGACTGACGGTACGTTCGGACCGTCAAGGGCGCCCCGCCTGGGTTGAAAATGACGCTGGGCTGGCCCTTCGTCTCGCTTACGAGGGCGACCACATCATGGCGCTCGAGTTGCAGCGCTTTGATGGCATTGCCTGGCAGCCCCAGGCCACGCTGCAACGCTACCACTACGATGACCATGGTCACCTGGTAGCGGCCGAGAATGGGGCCGGGGAGGGCGAGCGTTATCGCTATCGTGATGATGGGGTCATTGTGGAGCGCCGTCTGGCTGGCGGTGCCGGTTTCTTCTGGGAGTGGGAAGGGGAAGGCAAGGCTGCCCGCGCCATCCGCCACTGGAGCGATGTGGCGGGTTTTGATGTCACCTATGGCTGGGATGATGACAAGGGCGAGGTGACGGTACTCAATGCCGATGGCAGTCAGGAGGTGTATCAGCACGACAGCCAGGCACGTCTTGTCCGCCAGCAGGATCCGGATGGAGCGATAACCGAGTTTGCCTACAACGGCAAGGGTCAGAAAGTACTGGCCCGTGATCCGCTGGGGGCCGAGACCCATTATCACTACGACGAAGAGGGGATGTTGGCCCTCGAAGTGGCTCCCGACGGCAGTCAGACTGCCTATCACTACTGGGATGGCCGGGTTCGCAAGGTAGTGCAGGGGGAGCGCGAATGGCGCTTTGAGCACAATCCGCAAGGGGATCTGATTGCCAGGCGGGATCCCCTGGGGAACGAAACCCGTTATGGCTATACCCCTCAGGGCAAGCTGTGCTCTGTGGTTCACCCGGACAGCACCCGCACCGAACTGGTGTGGAACCGCCTTGGCCAGTTGATCGAAGAAAAAGGGGTCGATGGCGGGACAAGCCGCTGGCGCTATGACGAGCGGGGCCGCCAGATCGTGCGGCAAGACCCGCGTGGCGCAATCACACGCTATGAATGGGACGCGGCAGATCGCCTCAGTGCCGTCCATCTGCCCGGGGGCGGCATTCGCCGCTATGAGTACAACGCCTATGGCAAGGTCACGGCTCAGTGGGACGAGTTGGGTCGCGAGACACGTTTCGAATATCACCCCGGCCTGCATCTGGTGAGTCGGCGCATCAACCCCGATGGCAGCGAGCTCAAATACCGCTACGACAACGCCAAGCTCTTTCTCAGCGAGATCGAGAACGAGCATGGTGAACAGCATCGTATCCATTACCATCCCAACGGGCTGGTGGCACGGGAAACCGGCTTCGATGGTCGCACCACCGCCTACCGTTATGATCTCAACGGACGCCTGAGCGAAAAAGTGGAGTTCGGCAAGCAGGAGACCGAGCTGGTCACCCGCTATGAGCGCGACCCCATGGGGCGCTTGCTGAAAAAGTCCCTGCCAGATGGTCGCGAGATCGCCTTCGAGTATGACGGCCATGGCCAGCTCATCCGGGTCGACGACGGTGCCTGGCCCCTGGCATTTGACTACGATGGTGCCGGTCATCTGGTGGCCGAGCATCAGGGGTGGGCCTCAAGCCATTTCCGATACGATGCCATGGGACGGTTATCACACTGGCAACTGCCTGACGGCAACCGGCTTGGCTATCACTATCAGCACGGCACGCTTGGCGGCATTGATCTCAACGGCGCCGAACTCACGCGCCACCAGGTGGTGGGTGGGCTTGAGCTGCGCAGGCAGCAAGGGGCGCTCACCCAGCAGTACGAATATGACGAGCAGGGGCGCCTCTCGGCACTGCGTTTGCAGCGGGGCAAGCAGGTCGCCCGCGAGCGGCGCTATGGCTATGACAGAACAGGCAACCTGCTGCGCATCGATGACAGCGTGCAGGGGGAGCAGCACTACCGTTACGATCCGCTGGACCGCTTGCTGGAGGTGCGGGGCGAGCTGACCGAGCGCTTCTTGCATGATCCGGCCGGCAACCTCCTGGGTGAGCGTTCGGGTGGTCAGTTCGATGGGGCCCGCACCCAGGGTAACCGGCTGCTGTTGAGTGGCGATCGCCACTTCGAGTACGACGAATTTGGTCGATTGGCGCTGGAGCGGCGCGGCAAGGGCCAGCAACTGGTGACCCGCTATCACTACGACTGCCAGCACCAGCTGGTGAGGGCCGAACTGCCCGATGGCAGCACTGCCTGTTATGACTACGATGCCTTTGGTCGCCGCATTCGCAAGACGGTAAAGGGTGCAAAAGGCGAGCAGGTTACTGAATTCCTGTGGCAGGCCAACAACCTGATTGCCGAGAGCTGCTATCTGCTCGGGGACGACAAGCATCGTACTGACGAGCAGTACCGCAGCTTTATCTATGAACCCGGCAGTTTCAAACCCCTGGCACAGCTGGAAGGGGAGGGGCAGAAGGCCGAGGTATTCCACTACCAGCTTGACCACCTGGGCACGCCCTTGGCACTGACCCGCACAAGCGGGGCCACCGCCTGGCAGGTGCGCTATCGCGCCTATGGTAATGTCTGGCGGGAAGAAATTGCCGAGGTGGCAACGCCCTTGCGTTTCCAGGGGCAGTATTTTGACGCCGAGACGGGGCTTCACTACAACCGCCACCGCTACTACCAGCCCGGCACGGGTAGATTTATCACCCCTGACCCGATAGGCTTGGCCGGTGGGCTCAATAACTACCAGTATGCCCCCAACCCTACAGGCTGGGTGGATCCGCTAGGGTTAAGTAATGTGCCGGGACAGTGTCCTGGTTCAGATAAAGATCTTACAAGACGAGCATATCTGAATAATAAATTCGGCCGTACTGGTGAGGTCAATGCTGACATAAATCAGAGGGCTAGGAAAAAAATTGCATTTGACTTTTATAAGGGGCAGGGTTTTGCCGAAGAAAGCATACCTAGTCATTTGAATGGAATTGACTTCAGTCACGATGTGCGTATTGAAACCCTCAATAGAGGTAAAAAAGTATATCAGTATCAATCACCAGGTGCCCCACAAGGTAATTACTATGCAATGCATAGCAGTGTGACTCCATCAGAGTTGGGTATTGGTAAGATGGGGGAGAATAGGGCTAAAGGTACAGTGGAACTTAAACTGAAAAAACAGTATGTAGTTAATGAAAAAACTAAAGTGATTCGTTCTACCTCTAAGGCAATTGATGATACTTGGTCTGTTAGAGGTGTGACTCAGCCATCTTCTGGTGGCGGCACTCAGCTCTTTACCACAGAAAAACATATATTTGTAGAGGGTATTGAATAATGATTAATAAAGATGATTTTCAACAAATGGCTTTGAAAAACCGTTTTTTATTAGAGCAGTTTACAGATTTCAAAGAATTTTTTTTGTCATGGACCGCTTTGCTAAAAAAGAATGGTGATAGTTATCTAATTGAGAATGATGGTAGGGAAGGATGGTTGATCCTATATTCAGAGAATTCTAATGGAGGATGGGATGAGGTGGAAAAGGTTGTTTCTCATAAGTTTCACAAAGATGACTACGTAAAGCAATGTGAACTATGGTTGTCTAGAATATAAAGATAAAATGTAAGTGTTGTGGTGCATGCGATTTTTGGTGAGCCTTCGAATGGTTGAGGTTGTATACCAAGCAGAGTCGTAGGCTCGATTAGCCTAGTGTAATCGGACATGATCTAATGAATCTAAATAGATCTGGTTGTCATCTGATACTAGACTGGGTCTTTATTGGTTCAATCATGCCTCGGATGTGTAAAAGTTAGGTTAACGAAGTTTCCTTATCTTTTTATTTTATTGCATCCCTCATGTTTCTGATAAAACTGAAGGTAATCAAGGTTCTCATTTCAATGAACGCCCTATTTAAAATAAGAGAACAGGGAAGGTTGATGGTACAAAAGAACATTATAACTTCAGAGTCAAGAGGTGATGTATGAGATGGTCTGATCTTCCAGGGAGTGAACTCGTGTCCAGAGTATACTCAATTGTCCCCGAAATATCAGAAGTGTCATTAATGAGCCTCTCCTTGGAGCTAATTGATGGGAAAGCAATGCTGGATTTTGATTTGAGCGATAACCTACCAGACAAGGCACCAGTAAAATGGGGTATGAACTATAACCGATGCCGTATAGGGCTTGGATGCTATGTTGTTTCACAGTTTAGTATGAGTGGAGACTTTCATTCTTGTAATGGTACGTTAAGTATATCTCGTCGTAATGAATGTTATTTAATTGCCTTCTCCTCTGAAATAGTGAATTTTAATTTTGAATGTAAGATTGTCCATGTGACAGGGCCTTCAGTATATACATCATGTCAAAGTTAAAAAACAATGTTCATTTGTAATGGCTTGTAATATTTTGGCAACATTATTTTGAATGGGGTGAGTTAACCGTTGGTGTGATTCTTATATCTGGCTGTTCTTCGCCAATATCATCACTAAACGATCAACAAGTAAGTCAAGCCGCCCAGCAGGGCTAGGCTGTGTTCTCAAAATGCTGGTTTTCTGTCCACTAATCGTTCCCGTAAGTAACGAAGGCAGAAAGCCTGCTTGATAAAAGCAGCAAAACTTCCTGCCAGCTTT
>NZ_MKUI01000044.1:0-1420 GCF_001898585.1 Aeromonas sp. 62-46
CCCCGGCAATGGCGACCGGCGCGGGGTCATCGTCACCCTGCAGGGTGCCCCGGTAGATCGCCGCCCCGTCGAATGACAGGGGGCCGTCGTGATAGGTCAGTGACCCGCGCCAGACGGGATAGAGGGTTGCCATCAGAGTTTGAAGATCTTATTGGCGCCGTTGTCCCAGGTGATGATGATGTCGCCGCCGTTGGTGCTGACCGGCAGGCCCGCCGCCGTGTCGAACAGGGCGATCAGCGGGCTGGTCGCGGCGCTGCCGGTGTCTTTATAGATGGCGCAATACTTCACCGCCGCCGTGGGTACGGCGCTGAAAGTGACGTCGGCGGCGTCCAGCACGCCGCCGGTGACCGTCTTGCTGGTCAGTGTCTGCGGGGTGCCGACCACGTGGGACGAAAGCGTGCTGAAAAACTCGTCGCTGCCCAGGGTGGGGGCGTAGGTGTCTTTGATCAGCGCGCACTTGAGGGTGTCGGCACTGGCGTTGATGGCGCCGGTGAGAAACTTCTCGCGGCCTTTGTCATAGAGGGCGTTTGCCATGGTCTGGTCCTTAATCGAGGTGGAGGGTGGTGAGTTTGGCGGCCTGCTGCGCCGTGCAGGTGACATCTGTCAGCGGTGCGCGCAGGGTGACGCTATCGATCCCCGGCTGGTGCAGGGCGGCATAGATGGCCGAGAGCGGGACGGTGGCCCCGACCCGGTAATAAGCGGCAGCGGTCTGGTTCATGGCAGCGGTGGCCGCTGCAATGGCCTGCTCCTTGCCAAGGCCGGTGGCGTTGAGGGTGGCATCGACGGCATAGGGCTTGATCTGGGAGGGCTCGACGGCCACCAGATCGCACAGGGGGCGCACATCATCGGCCGAAAGCGCCTGGCTGACCCGATTGAGGGTGTCGGCACTGGGTTGGCCGGCAGGGGAGAGCAGGGTCACCCGCACGGTACCCGGCGAGGGGCTGTCGACGGCCACATCCGCCACCTCGGCGCTGGCTGACAGGGCGTGAAACTTGTAGGCATTGACTGGCCCGGCGGTGGTCAGCCCCTCAAACGCCATCTGGCCGCGCAGGCGCAGGCGGTCATCCGATTCATAGATCGGATCGACAGGCGGATTGGCCGCCGGATCCCCCGGGGTGACCAGCAGGCGGGCGATGTTGTACTCGGCGACCAGATGGTCGAGGGTGGTGCCGCTGGCAAAGGCGAGCAGGGTCTGCTTGGCGGCATCGTTGATGCGGGCCCGCAGCACCACCTCCCGATAGGCGTTCTCTTGCAGCAGCTTGTTGAGCGGCTCGGATTCGAGTTCCAGGGTGGCGGCGATGGCGGCTTGCTGGTCTGCCGGGTAGTAGCTCACCAGGGTGGCCTTGCGCTCGGCCAGGATGGTCTCAAAGTCGAGGGGCTCCACCACCGAGGGCGGCGGGAGCTGGGTCAAATCCACGTT
>NZ_MKUI01000045.1:0-66453 GCF_001898585.1 Aeromonas sp. 62-46
AAGGACGGCAGCTACAGCGATCTCAACGGCAACGTGGGCACTGGCGGCAGTGACGACACCGCGATCGACACCCAGGCACCCAATGCCCCGACCGTGGTTATCGTGGATGATGCCAACAACGACCAGATGCTGACCAAGGCCGAGATTGGCAATGATCAGATCCAGGTACGCGCCGGGATCAATCACGCAGACCTGGTTGCGGGCGGCAAGGTGACGCTGACCATCAACAATGGTGGGGTGAACAGCACTGTCCAGTTGACGCTCAAGGCCGATGGCACCCTGCTGGCAAGCAATGGCAAGAGCTACGGCTATCAGAATGGCACCATCAGCTGGACGGAGACGACCCCGGCCAACGGCAAGTCGTTGACGGTGACGGCGACCCAGACCGACAAGGCGGGCAACGTCTCCCTGCCGGGCAGCGACAACGCGCAGATCCTGAATGAAGCGCCGGAGACGGCAAACAAGCAGGCAAACGGTCAGGAAGATGCCGCCAGCATCGCCATTCCGACCCTCAGTGGCAGCGACATTGATGGCAACGTGGTGAGTTTCACCATCAAGAGCCTGCCTGCCAACGGCATCCTCTATCTGAACGGGGCGGCTGTGACGGTGGATCAGAGCATTGCGGTGGCGGACGCCGGCAAGCTCACTTTCACTCCGAATGCGAACTGGAACGGCAACACCACCTTCAACTATGCGGCGGTAGACAACGACGGCGCCGTGGATGCGAGTCCCGCAACCGTGACCATCAAGGTGGATGCGGTCAACGATCTGCCGACGCTGACCATCTCCAATGGGGCTGTCGTCTCCGAAGAGGGGCTGGCAAACGGTATTGCCGACACGGTCGGCAACCCGGATACCACCAATGCCATCAAGGCGTCCGGTACCCTCTCGGTGGGCGACATCGACAGCAGCACGCTCAACATCTCCCTGAACGGACCGGCCGGGCTGACGTCCGGTGGGGCCAAGGTCCAATGGAGCTGGGATGCGGGCAGCAAGACGCTGGTCGGCTACACGGGGGCGATTGGCGGCGCCGATTACAAGGCGGTGGTCGAGGTCAAGCTGACGGCACCCAATGCCAGCGGCAAGGGAGAGTGGACCTATGACGTGACCCTCAAGGGCCCCCTCGACCACGGGGATACGACCTCGGAAGACAAGCTGTCGTTCCAGCTGGACGTGGAGGTCTCCGATGGCAGCGGTGTCACCAAGGGCAAGCTGGATGTCAGCGTCGAGGACGACTCCCCCATTGCTGGCAACAGCGATGCCGTTTCCGTGGTGAAGACCGATATTCCGAACGTGCTGACCGGGCTCTTCGACCTGACCAAGTACAGTGGCAACCAGAGCACCCTGAACATGGCGGGCTTTACCATCAGCGCCCTGGGCTTCAAGTCGGCAACCGATTCCTCACTGGTAACGGCGGATGTCAACGGCTCCAGCTCGGGGCTGGGGGTGGCCAGCGGTGCTGCGCCTTACCACAACCTTGCCAACGAGATTGACTTCCGTCACTTTGCCGACGGATCGTCCGCCTCCGAGCAGCTGATCGTCAGGCTGGATGCGGGCAAGGTTGCCTACGGCGCCAACATCAAGTTCAGCAAGATGTTTGGCGGCGAGCTGGAGAGCGGGGTCGTGGAGTTCTATCGCGGTGGTGTGCTGATCAGCACCCTGGTATTCAACTCCAACGCATCGGGTGGGGAGTTCAACCAGAACTTCCAGGTGCAGCAGGGTGGCTTCGATACCATGGTGATCAAGGCGACCAACAACGGCAACACCAATACCTCCGACAACAGCGACTTCACCGTACAGAGCATCGAGTTCCTCGGTGCCAACACGGCGCAGGCCATCGCCTATGGTTCCGGCACCGTGACCCCGCAGTGGGGGGCGGACGGCAAGGGCTCCATCGGGCTGGTGCTGGACCCGGCGACCTTCGAGAATGGTCTGCGGACGGCTTCCGGCTCAGCCATCGCCATCACCGCCAGCGGGGCCAATACCCTGCTCGGGAAGGATGCGGGCGGCAACCTCGTCTTCAAGCTGGAGTTCACACCAGCCACCGGCAAGTGGGAGTTCTTCCAGTACCAGCGCATGTCCAAACCCCTGGGTGATGGTGACATCGACTTCCAGATCCGGGTGGTGGATGGTGACGGTGACGCCAGCATTGGCTCCTTCGCCACCAAGCCTCTCTTCACGCCGTTGGTTCAGGGTGTCTCCAGCGAGAGCGTGACTGAAGGGGGCAACCTGTTGCACAAGGTCACCTTGTCCGATGCGACCCAGGAAGCGACCGAATACGATTTCGCCATTCGCGGATCGGGCAACAACCCCGCCTCCAACCAGGACTGGGGCAATGCCCAGTTCAGCAACGGCGTGACCTACAACAGCACCACCGGCAAGATCACGGTACCGGCGGGCGTGACAGACTTCACGGTGACCATCCCGACGGTAAACGATCGCCTGGTCGAGACGAACGAGACCCTCTCGGTGACCATCGGTGGTCAGAGCGGGACCGGTACCATAGTGGACAATGATCGGGCGCCGACGGCGGCTGGCGGCCACAGCACCGGTGCCGAAGATCAGCCCCAGGTCCTGACCTGGGCCCAGTTCGGTGCCAGCGATGATCAGGACGCGACCGATCTCGGGGTGCAGATCAACACCCTGCCGCTGAACGGTACCCTCGAATACCTCAATGCGGCTGGGCAGTGGGTTGCGGTGCAAACCGGATCCCTCATCTCCTATGCCGAGGTGAACGCAGGCCATCTGCGCTTCGTGCCCGGTCTGAACGAATCGAGCACCCATGCCGCCAACGGCAACGGCGCCGTGGTCGGCAACATGAAGGGCGACTATGCCAGCATCGGCTATCAGATAAGCGACGGTGCCAACCTCAGCAACGGCAGCAAGCTGGTGATCGACGTGGCGGCGGTGGCCGACAAGCCGACCGTCAACCTGAGTCTGGTGGGCAACGGTATTCCCCTTTACAACCTGAGCTTCCCGAGCGCGGGGATCACCACGGGCCAGTTCCAGTCCGGCAACTTCGACAAGGGGGCCCTCGGGATCACCAAGACCCTGACCGATAGCTCTTCTGGGCAGGATCAGGTCAATGGCACCAGCGGCAACGACTACATCGTGAGCCAGAAGGGTGGTGGCGACAGCCTGGTCGGCAACCAGGGGAATGACATTCTGGTGGGCAGCGATGCCATCCAGGGCGATTCCCTCTATGGTGGTGAAGGCAACGACATCCTGGTCTCCGGTCTTGGCAATGACGGCCTCTATGGCGGGACTGGCACGGATATCGCCGTGCTGCCCGGCAATCGTGCCGACTACTCCATCAAGAAGGGCGAGGGTTATTCGAACAACGACAAGTGGTTCGACTTCGTCGTGTCCGAGCGAGGCGTCGGGGTGACCAAGGCCCTGCACGACATGGAATATGTCCAGTTCGCAGACGGCATCTACCAGATCAACCAGACCACGGGTGAGCTGACCCTGGTTCCGCCGACCAAGGTGGATTACCCGGTCGAGCTGACGGCCTCTCTCACCGACAGGGATGGCAGCGAGGTGTTTGACAGCCTGGTGCTGAGCGGCATGCCCAAAGGCTCCGAGCTCTACAAGGGCAGCCAGTTGCTGGGTACCGTCGGGGACGATGGCAAGCTGACCTTCACCGCGTCGGACAAGCTGTGGAGCAGCAATGCACTGGATCTGAATCTGAGCGGCCTGACTCTGCGGGTACCGGGTGACAAGGCGGGCCTGGTCAATCTCAAGGTCGATGTCATCGCCAAGGAGGTCGGGACCGATCTGACCAGTACCGCGACCGATGACGACAGCATCCGCCTGAGCTACTTCAACGCCACCGAAGGGGAGCCGGGGGACCAGAACCGGACCTATGGCAGCGAGCACAATATCGTGGTGGGGGATCTGGATGGCAGCGTGATGCTGCCGGGCCAGAACTACAACCTCGCCTTCATGATCGACACCTCGAGCAGTATCGGTTCGTCGGCGATGAAGACCATCCGGGATCAACTGACCCAGGTGTTCAAAGAGCTCCAGGCGAGTGCTGGCAAGGAGGCGGCGGGCAAGGTCAACGTCTTCCTGATCGATTTTGATACTCAGGTCAATCGTTCCGTCAGCGTGGATCTCAAAGATCCCAATGCGTTGAAGCTGCTGGGTGATGTACTGACCAGCATGGATGGTACCTCGGGGCTGACCAACTACGAGGATCCGCTCAAGGTCACCTCCAACTGGTTCAACAGCGACCTGGCCAAGAACAACACCAATGCGAAGAATCAGGCCTATTTCATCACCGATGGGGCTCCGAACTCCTACTTCTACAACGAAGAGATCAATCCGGTGGTGAACACCAAGACCCAGGAAGGTCTGGATACCTTTGTCAACGTCAACAACTACGTACCGGGTACGGCCTTCTACGCCAATATCGGGGGCACCCAGCGGGTGATTGTGGATGCCAGCGGTAACGTCAAGCAGTGGTCACAGAACGGAAATGGTAACTGGGGCTCCCAGAACATCGGCAAGATCAAGGCGCAAGGGGATGGAACCTTCGAGATCTCAACCAGTTACACCTCGGGGTCGACCAACAGCACGGCACGGGACAACGCATTGAATGTGCTGCCGCTGCTGGAGGCAAACAATGTGGTGCTGGCGGCCATCGGGATCGGCAGCGGGGTATCGAGCGATATTCTCAAGCTGTTTGATAGCGACAAGGTCGTACAGTCCAATGTGTCTGCCTCCGATCTCGCCAATGCCATTCTGGGGACGCCGGTCAGCAACCTGCCCGGCGTTGACAGGCTGGATGGCGGTGCGGGCGACGACATCCTGTTTGGCGACGCGGTACGCTTCACCGGCATCAGCGGGGAAGGGTATGCGGCGATCAAGCAGTATGTGAGTGGCAAGCTGGGGGCAGGGTCGGTGACCGATGCCCAGGTGCACGCCTACATCACGGATCATGCCAGCGAGTTCGATCAGTCGTCGACCAATGACAAGGGTGACACCCTCCTCGGCGGTGATGGCAATGACATCCTGTTCGGTCAGGGGGGTGATGACTTCCTGTACGGCGGTGCCGGCAACGACACCTTGTTCGGTGGTAGCGGCAACGACACCCTCTATGGGGAGAGCGGCAACGATCGCCTCTATGGTGGCAGTGGCAACGACACCCTCTATGGCGGTACCGGCAATGACATATTGAGCGGCGGGCTGGGCAACGACATCCTGATCGGGGGGGCCGGCAACGACATCCTCATGGGGGATGCAGGTGCCGATACCTTCACCTGGCTGAAGGGGGATACTGAGGCTGGCAAGGTGGCCAAGGACTACATCGTCGATTTCAGCAAGTCGGAAGGGGACAAGCTGGATCTGAGCGACTTGCTCGACAGCGATGGTAGCAAGAGCGAGAGCTCCCTGAAGAGCCTGCTCTCGGTGTTCCAGGACAGCGAAGGGGTGCATCTGCAAGTCAAGGAGAGCAGTGCCGCGCCGGTGACCCAGGAGATAGTGCTGATGAACCACACCTTCGACACTCTGACGGGCGGTTCAGGGACGACTGCCAACCAGGTGATCGACTTCATGTTGCAAAACAACATGTTGGATATCAACAAGTAACAGCCAAGCGGGCTGGGCAAAAGCGGCAGAGCAATCTGCCGCTTTTTTTATGGGGGATTTTCGGGTGGATGGACGCAGACGAGGGGGAGGGCAATGCAAGATGAAGGTGAAAAAAGGGCGCCCTTCAAGAGAAGGGCGCCCGGGGTAGACGGGATGATTACCAGAGGATCAGGCGTTGACCCCTGCCAGGCGGGAGCCGCGCTGGAAGCAGTTGGCCAGCAGCAGCAAGGTGGTGACACCGACGGTGCCGAGCACCAGCCAGGGCAACCAGGGTTGCCCCTGGGCCATGGCGTAGTCGTGCAGGGCGCCGCCCCCCACGTAACCCGTCATGCCCCCCAGCGCCAGCCCCAGTCGGCTGAAGCCCATGTAGCTGCCCCGCGCCCCCGGTTGTGCCAGCTTGGTCATCAGGGTTTCCCGCGCCGGCTCGGCGATGACGATGCCGAGATAGAAGCAGGCGAGCAGCAGGAAGACGGCGGGCAAGGTGGTGGCAAAGGCCACCAGCCCGATCCCCGTGGTCATCAGCAGCACCCCCGCCATCAGGCGGTTCTCCAGCTTGAAGTGGCGCTCGCCGAACCGGGCAAGGGGGTAGAGCAGGGCCAGGGAGATGGCCGTCTCCAGGGTGTACATCCAGCCCACCGCCGTGGTGCTGCCTGCCATCTGTTTGACGAGAATGGGGAAGATCAGCATGACCTGCACCCAGAGCGCGTAGTAGCCGCTTAAGATCAGCACCAGTCGGCAGAAGGCCTTGTCCGCCAGCACCTGGCCGAGGCCGTCCCGGATCGGCGTCGGGCGCACCGAAAGCTTGTAGGGGGGCAGGATCAGCAGGTTGCACAGGGCGGCGCAGACGAACAGGCCGGCACCCAGCAGGCAGACATATTCAAAATCGAAGTTCAGCAGCCAGCTGCCGAGCAGGGCTCCCACCACGGCGCCGGCGCTCTCCAGCATCATCAGCAGGGAGATGTAGCGACCCCGCTCCCGTGGCCGGGTGAACTTGATCACCAGGGCGGCGCGGGGGGGATCGAACAGGCAGCCACCCAGCCCCGAGATGATGCAGGAGAGGATCAGTTCCAATCCGCTCTGGGCATAGGCCAGGCTGGCAAACCCCAGCGCCCGCAGCAGCATGCCGCAGACGATGAGGGGGCGCGCCCCGAACTTGTCGGCGAGGGAGCCGCCAAAGACCCCCAGCCCTTGCTGGGTAAGCTGACGCAGCCCCAGTGCCAGTCCGACCACACCGGCGGCCCAGCCCAGTTGGTCGACGAAGCGCAGGCTGATCATGGGCATCACCACGAAGAAGCCCAGGATCACCAGCAGGGAATCCAATGCCAAGAACCACCGCCCCAACCGCCTCGCCCGATCCACCATGACCCTGATACCTCTGTTTGCTTCGCTGATATTGTTGTCTTTCTTGCCCGAACGGCGCCGTCACCAAACAGAGCCAAGGGGGATGACAACTCCCTGGCTCGGTGGCGTTCAGCCGGTTCATGACGATTGATGCTGCTATTCTGGTGGGGCTCCAGATATAGTGGTAGCCGACAACTGGCTATATTTCATATTGGATTTGGTTATGGCTATGACCCTCGACGATTTGCAACTGCTGCTGGATGTGGCCAACCGTGGCAGCTTCAGCAAGGTGGCCGCCATTCGCGGCTGGTCACAACCCATGGTGAGCCAGCGCATTGCCGTGCTGGAGCAGGAGCTGGGTCAGTCCCTGTTCCGTCGCCATCGTCGGGGGGCCACCCCGACCCCGGCCTGCGAGCAGTTTCTGCCTGCCGCGACTGCGGCCCTGAGCGCACTGGAAGGGGGGCGGCTGGCGATGCAGGGGGCGCCTGCATTGCCGCGGATCCGGCTTTCCTGCCTCCCCTCCCTGACCACGGCGGTGTTCGGCCCCCTGCTGCTGGCCCTGGTGGACGAGACCTTCGAGATCCGCTGCAACACGGATCACTCTGGCATCATCATGCAGGAGTTGCTGACCGGCGAGACCGACGTGGGCTTCATTCTCAAGTGCCCTGCCATCGCGGGCATCCAGCTCGAACTGCTTTACCGTTCCCCGATCATCGCCGTGGCCTGCGCCACCCACCCGCTGGCCGGGCGGCAAGGGCTGACCCTGCAGGACATTGCCAACGAGCGGCTGGCGCCCCAGCAGTGGGGGACGGGCTGCGACGAGCTGATCCTGCAGTTGCGTCTGCTGCGCCAGGTGGCGAGCCCGCTGCACGCCATCCAGCCAGCGAGTGCGGCGCGGGAGCTGGCGCTGGAGCACGGCTTCATCACCCTGATGCCGGCGCTCGCCATCACCCGGGATCTGGAGTTCGGTCGCCTGGTGAAGCTGGACGTGGTGGATCTGCCACCGGATCACTGGGACGTGATGATGGCCTGGCGCAGCGGCAAGCGCCCCAATCCCGCCAAGGAGCGGGTGCTGGAGGCGGCCCGTACCCTGGCCCGGCGCTGGTCGGGCAAGCGGACATAAAAAAGCGCCGGACCAGGCCGGCGCTCTTCGCTAATTCCCCTTGATGCCCGCTCAGACTCAGTAGCTGGCCTTGAGGGTGACGCCGGAGAAGGCGCTGAACCCGCTCAGCTGCACGTGCCAGGTCCCCGCCTTGGGGGCGTTCAGGGTACAGGTTTCGGCATTGCCGCTCTTGTAGGGGCGGCAGTCATAGCTGCTGGCGGTCGGCGCGCTGCCGAACTTCACGTAGAGATCCGCATCCCCGCTGCCGCCGCTGCTGGTCACCACCAGCTGGCTTCTGCCGGCGGGCACCTCGACGGTGAAGTTCAGCTTGCCCCTCTTGGCGGCGGTGAGATTGCTCACCGGTACCCCGTTTTGCAGCACGCTGCCCGGTTGGGGCGTGGTGCCGCCGCAGGTGGCATTGACCCCGACGGCGGTGAAGGCGGCTGCCACGTCGCTCACGCTGTAGCCGAGATCCGTGGCGGCCCTGGTCACCCCGCACGCCCCCTGATCGAAGGTGGTGTTGGGGCCCCAGTAGAGGCGGTTGGCCAGCACGAACACCTCGAACGCCTTGCGGGTTTGCCAGCCGCTGGTGTTGGCCAGCAGGTAGAAGGCGCGGTTGTAGACCCCGGAACTGTGGTGCACGTCGATGCCGTCATAGTAATCGCTGGCGTGGCCGATGGACTTGCCGTCCCGGGCCGGGTCCTCGAAGTAGCGCAAGGAGCCGTTGCCCTTGAAGATCTGGGCCCCCACCAGCCAGTCGTTGCTGCCCTTCATGTAGTATTCGGCCGCTTCCCCCGCCATGTCGGAGAAGGCCTCGTTGATGCCGCCAGACTGACCGGAGTAGACCAGTCCTGAGTTCTGCTCGGTGAAGCCATGGCTCACCTCGTGGGCCGCCACATCCAGGCTCACCAGCGGATAGAAGGTGGTGGCCCCGTCGCCGAAGGTCATCTGGCTGCCGTCCCAGAAGGCGTTCTCGTAGTTGCGGCTGTAGTGCACCCGCATCTTGAGCTTGAAGCTCAGCGGCGCCGTGTTGTACCAGTTGCGGTACATGTCGAACACCACGTTGCCGAAGTAGTGGGCATCGTTGAGAGGGGAATAGGCACCGTTGATCTCCTTGACCGTGTTCTCCGGGCAGGTGAACTGGTGGATGGTGCCCCCCGTGGTGCCGTGATTCATGTTGAGGGTGTCCACGTTGGTCCCCGTCATGCGGCAGTTGTCATCTACCTGCAGGGGGCCAAAGTCGGCGCCGTAGAAATACTTGCCGGTCTTGACGTTGCCTCCCGGGCCGGTGGCGTCCTTGTGGTTGATCCCCTCCCAGCGTTTGAGCTCGCTGCCGGTCTGGGCGTCGATCATCACGAAGGGGCGGCTCGGTTCCTTGCTGGCGGCGAGCCAGGAGACCAGATAGACCAGTCTGGCCTGGCCGGTCTCATCCTGCATCACGAACAGCTTGACCTGTTCGTTGCTCCCCTTGGCACCGCTGCGAGCCTGGCGTGCGGCGTCGCTGGCGGAGAGGGCAACGGCCGGGCCCGTCAGGTCGGCATCGATCTTGCGCAGCATGGTGCCGGACACCTGATTGACCTGGCCCCCCAGCGCCTGATCGGCCACCAGAACCTGGCCCCACACCGGAATCCCCTGCCAGGTCTGCTCATAGCGTATCCGCTGCTGGCCATTGGGCAGCGTCACCGCCCGCACCTTGCGAAACTCGCCATCCCCGGCGCCAAGGGCGCCAATCTTGGCGGCGCCACTCACCGCACCGGCCAGGTCGGAGACCTGGTTCACTTCCACCTGTTCTGCCGCCATGGCGGCGCTTCCCCAGCAGGCCAGCATGACGGCCAAATAGACTTTGTTCATCTCGTCTTTCCTTAGTCGATGAAGATTACACGCCGGGTCCGTTGCCCGGCGCTCTTACACTAGTGGGAAGGGGGGAAATAACGGCCTGTCATTTGTCACAGGGCAGCGAAAACAGGTAGCACGATTCACTTTTACAGCGTCAATCATCCACAAATACTAGTAATGGCAGCATGTTGAACCGCTGTGAGGGGTGATTGATGACCTTGGGATCAAGGTGCCCGCATGGGGATCGCCATATGGGGGTTGCCAGGGGGGAAGTCGGTTGAAAAGTCCTTGGCAAACAAGGGATTGATTGACTACATTGGCTCCCATGACGGCAGATGGCCGGAGCGGAACCGGGGAGGAGTGGCGATGTTTTCATGGCAACTGGATGACGAGCTGGCGCTCCTGTTCCTGCAACCCGACATGGCCAGCGAGCTGTTTCGCCTCTGCCAGCGCAACCGCGATTACCTCTCCCAGTGGCTGCCCTGGGTACCCCACATCCAGCAGCCCGCCGACAGCGCCACCTTCATTCGCCACGCCATCGAGAAGTTTGCCCGGGGGGAGGGGCTGACCACGGCCATCGAGTATCAGGGGGAGGTGGTCGGCGTCATCGGTTACAACGAGATCGATCACGAGCTCGGCAAGGTGACCATCGGCTACTGGCTGGCGGAGCGCTGGCAGGGGCATGGCATCATCACCCGGGCCTGCCAGGCCCTGATCCATCACGCCTTCGAGGAGATGGGGATGGAGAAGGTAGAGATCAGCGCCGCCCTCGAGAACGAGGCGAGCCGGGCCGTGTGCGAGCGGCTGGGAATGACCCAGGAGGGGATCACCCGGCGGGCGGAGCGGCTGGCGGACAGGGTGGTGGATCATGTGCACTACGGCCTGCTGCGGGACGAGTGGCTGAGGCTGAGGGATCTCTGATGACCCTTTTGTCTGCTTCCAACCCCCGGAGTGTGAGATGACGACGTTGCCCCACATTGCCACCCCCCGTACCCGGCTGACCGTGCTGACCCCGGAGCGGGCCTGCCTGATGGTGGATTTCTATCTGCGCAATCGCACCCACCTGTCCCCCTGGGAGCCCAGGCGGGAGGAGAGCTTCTACACCCTCGCCCACTGGCAGACCCGCTTGCGCGACGGTTACGGCCACTATTTCGAGGGCAGTGCCGTGCAACTGGTGGCGCTCGATCCCAGGGGGGAGCGGGTGCTCGCCACCTGCAATTTCACGAACATTGTGATGGGCATGTTCAAGGCGTGCCACCTGGGCTATGCCATCGACAAGGAGCACGAGGGGCAGGGCCTGATGCAGGAGGTGGTGGCCGCCGGCATCGATCACCTGTTCCGGGAGCGGGGCCTGCATCGCATCATGGCCAGCTACATGCCCGCGAACCTGCGAAGCGGCGCGCTCCTCGAACGGCTGGGGTTCGAGCAGGAGGGGTACGCTCGGGACTATCTGATGATCAACGGCCGCTGGGAGGACCACGTCCTCACCGCGCTCATCAACCCCGCTGGCTAGCGCAGCCGTTGTAGAAAGGGGGGCTGGCGGGTGACCGCCATCGCTTTTTCACTGCAAGATCGCACTATCTGTACGCCTCTCATACCCCTGGGGATAAAAGCGTGTAAAATTGCGCCCTGAATTTTCCCGGCCGGCAGACGCAGGCCGCGACTCCATACATGCAAGGCAGACATTGTGACAGAAGTAGATAGATTCGCGGACATTCGCCCCTATCGCGATGAAGAAGTACCGGCTGCCATCGAGCGGCTGATCCAGGATGACGAGTTTATCGGCGCCATCGCCAAATACCGCTTCGGTTCCCTGATGAGCTGGCTGGGTTGGGCCATTCGCCCGCTGATCCGCCAGTTCCTGCGCCACAAGTGGGCCAAGGTCAGCACCATCCATCAGGTACAGATGGGGGTGACCCGCTACATGACCCGGATGATCGCCACCTCCACCCAGGGAGTGAGCTTCTCCGGGCTCGAACACCTCAAGAAGGAGCAGGGCTACCTGTTCGTCTCCAACCACAGGGACATCGCCATGGATCCGGCGTTCGTCAACTGGGGACTGCACACCCACGGTTTCGATACCGTGCGCATCGCCATCGGCGACAACCTGCTGCGCAAGCCCTGCGCCACCGAGCTGATGAAGCTCAACAAGAGCTTCATCGTCAAGCGCTCTGCCAAGGGACCGCGGGAGATGATGAAGGCCCTCGGAGAGCTGTCGGCCTACATCGGCCAGTCGGTGCACGAGGGGCACTCCATCTGGATCGCCCAGAAGGAGGGGCGCGCCAAGGACGGGGACGACAAGACGGATCCGGCCATCCTCAAGATGTTCTACGTGGACGGCAAGAAGCAGAAGATCGAGTTCGTCGACTACATGCGCAGTCTCAACATCGTGCCGGTGAGCATCAGCTACGAGCTGGATCCCACCGACAAGGCCAAGGCGCGCGAGCTCTACGAGAAGTCGGTCAACGGCAGCTACGAGAAGGGCGAGTTCGAGGACATCGAGAGTATCGTCGCGGGCATCGTCGGCCAGAAGGGGCGGGTACATGTCTCCTTCGGCGCCCCCATCACCGAGGGTTTCAGCGATCCGGACGAGCTGGCGGCGCTCATCGACAAGGCGATCTGGAGCAGCTATCGCCTCTTCCCGGGCAACTACCTCGCGGCGGATGTGCCCGGCAAGGCCAGCACCATAGAGCAGAGTGCCTTCCTGACTCGCCAGTCCGAGGTGCCACAAGAGCACAAGGCCATCTGGCGCGCCATGTACGCCAAGCCGGTGGAAAACGCCGGCAAGGTTTGAATGGCACCGCTTTGAGCGGGTGATGGAAAAAAAACGGGAGCAGATGCTCCCGTTTTTGCGTCTGGTCAAAGTCGGGGGAGATTGGGTAGTGAATAATATTGTTTCA
Source organism: Aeromonas sp. 62-46 (assembly GCF_001898585.1). Classification (NCBI taxonomy): domain Bacteria; kingdom Pseudomonadati; phylum Pseudomonadota; class Gammaproteobacteria; order Aeromonadales; family Aeromonadaceae; genus Aeromonas; species Aeromonas sp. 62-46. Next base: position 12,772 of record NZ_MKUI01000045.1, read on the forward strand.
ACTGGTACGATCATCGGGTGAATGGGCGAGTATCTCTTGGCAGGGGCGGACGAGTATGCAACAGTGACTCGGCGCCATCGGCTAGGAAGCGACAGCGCCCCCGTCTGCACGAATGGCAGACGAGACGATAAAAGGACCTTCAATGGTCCTTTTTCATTGGTGCACAAAGATAGACCACAGATATATCTAAGGATGCGAACCTCATGATCACCGGCAGTCTGGATACCTTGCAACGCACCCCCTTGCCCGCCCCCCTGAACCGTATCGTGGCCGAGGTGGTGCAAAGCGTCGAACGCTGGCTGCACGCCCCCCTCGGCAAGCAGGAGGTCGACGGCCTCATGCTGTTCTGCCTGGTGAGCGAGGATCTGACAGAGCCGGTGGCGGATCGCCGGGGCGAGTTTCATGAGCAGTATCTGGACATCCAGCTGCTGCTGCGCGGCGAGGAGTGGATCGGCGTGGGCCCTCACGCCTACAGCCGGGACGGTGCCGATCATCCTCACCCCGATCTCTGGTTCGTCGATGACGAGCAGACCAGTTATCTGGCGTTGCAGCCCGGCGACTTCGCCATCTTCTGGCCGGGAGAACTGCATCGCCCTCTCTGTACCCTGACGACCCCAGGTCCGGTCAAGAAGCTGGTCGTCAAGGTTCACCAGTCGCTGCTGACCGGCGCCTGAGTGGCAACCGGGGCCTGGAGTCCCGAGTGATTGGGCCAACAGAGGCCCGTTGCGAATCGCTGATTCGACGCGCGCGCCAGACGAACGGTCTGCGCCCAACGATTTGAAAAATTGGACGCACCCTCCTGCGACCATAAGCCCCCGGCAGGGGAATCCCATCCATCGCTGGATGACACGACACTGTCGGCGTAAAGCCGAAGCACAGGAAGATGTAGAACATGAGCAAGTTGGTATTGATCCTTAACTGCGGTAGCTCTTCCCTGAAATTTGCCGTAATGGACGCTGAAACGGGCGAGGACATGCTGTCCGGCCTGGCCGAATGCTTCAATCTGGATGACGCACGTATCAAATGGAAACTCCACGGGGTCAAGGGCGACGCCATGCTGGGCGCCGGTGCCGCGCACCAGGAAGCCCTCGACCACATCGTGGGCCACATCCTGCCCCAGGATCCCGCCCTGGCCGATCAGCTGGTCGCCATCGGCCATCGCATCGTGCACGGCGGCGAGCAGTTCTCCCGCTCCGTGCGCATCGATGACGGCGTGATCGCCGGCATCGAAGCCGCCATTCCGTTTGCCCCCCTGCACAACCCGGCGCACCTCATCGGCATCCGTGCCGCCCTCAAGGTGTTCCCGGCCCTGGCCGACAAGAACGTGGCCGTGTTCGACACCGCCTTCCACCAGACCCTGCCAGAGGAAGCCTACCTCTACGCGCTGCCCTACAAGCTCTATCGCGAGAACGGCATCCGTCGTTACGGCGCCCACGGCACCTCCCACCGCTTCATCGCCGAAGAGACCGCCAAGGCGCTGGGCAAACCGCTCCATGAGCTCAACATCATCAACTGCCACCTGGGCAACGGTGCCTCCGTCTGCGCCATCAAGAACGGCGAGTCCGTCGACACCTCCATGGGGCTGACCCCGCTGGAAGGGCTGGCGATGGGCACCCGCTCCGGTGACATCGACCCTGCCATCGTCTTCTTCATGCACGACAACCTGGGTTACAGCGTGGACAAGATCAACCAGGTGCTGACCCGCGAATCCGGCCTGCTGGGCATGACCGAGGAGAGCAGCGACTGCCGCTACGTCACCGGCAACTACGCCACCGACGCCGGTGCCAAGCGTGCACTGGACGTCTTCACCTATCGCGTTGCCAAGTACGTCGGTGCCTATGCTGCCGCCATGGATGGTCGCCTTGACGCCCTGGTGTTCACCGGCGGCATCGGCGAGAACGCCGCCATGGTGCGCGAGATGGTGCTGGCCCGACTGGCCCTGCTCGGCTTCAAGATCGACAAGGAGGCCAACAACGCAGCCGTACTGGGCGGTGAAGGCCCCATCACCGTCGAAGGCAGCCGTCTGGCCCTGGTGATGCCCACCAACGAAGAGCTGGTGATCGCCCGTGATGCCCTGAGCCTGGTCGGCTAAGGCACCCTCTGGTGACGACAACGCCCGGCCCCTGCCGGGCGTTGTCGTTTCGGCAATAGTGATCGGCCTGTCATTTGACATGGGGGACCAGATGCGTACCCTGACCGCTGTGTGATATTGCGGAGGTAACGATGAAAGAGATGTTTTTCAACTGGTTGTCAGGCCTGGGGGTCGATGTAACCCCCATGATGGCCCTGGTGATTGCCCTGGGGTTCATCGTGCTGACCGCCATGGTGCTGCACCTGGTGCTGCACCGCATCCTGCTGGTGCGCCTGGTGGGGCTGCTTGGCAAGACCAAGCAGATGTGGCTGCCGCCCCAGTTGCAGCAACGCCTCTTCTACCGGCTCGCCTTCGTGTTCCAGGGCGCCGTGCTGCTCGGTCAGGCGGAGATCTGGCTGCCCAAAGCGTCCGAGAGCCTGGCGCTTATCGAGTTGCTGGCCCAGCTCTGGATCCTGCTGTTCCTGCTGCTGGCCCTGTTTGCTCTGCTCGACTGCCTGCTCTCCCTGAGCCGTCATACCCGGCTTGGGCGGGATCTGCCCCTGCGCGGCATCTTCCAGGGGGTGAAACTGGTGGCCAGCATCCTGGTGGGCATCCTGATGATCGCCCTGCTGCTCGGCAAGTCGCCGCTCTTCCTGTTCAGCGGCCTGGGGGCCATGACCGCGGTCCTGATGCTGGTGTTCAAGGACCCCATCCTGGGCCTGGTGGCGGGTATCCAGCTCTCCGCCAACCGCATGCTTAGCGTCGGTGACTGGCTGCAGATGGACAAGTACGGGGCGGACGGCGAGGTGACCGACATCGGCCTCACCACGGTCAAGGTGTCGAACTGGGACAAGACCATCACTACCATCCCTACCTATGCCCTCATCTCCGACTCCTTCAAGAACTGGCAGGGGATGACCGAATCCGGCGGGCGCCGCATCAAGCGCAGCGTCAACATCGACATGACCAGCGTGCGCTTCCTCACCTCGCAGGAGCAGTTGCAGCTCAAGCAGGCCAGGTTGCTGGCGCCCTACCTCAGCCGCAAGGAGCAGGAGCTCAGCAGCTACAACCAGCAGCTCAGCGATGCCATCAGCTGCCCCATCAATGGTCGCCACCTCACCAACCTCGGCACCCTGCGCGCCTATCTGGACGCCTACCTGCGGGCTCATGCGGGCATTCGCAAGGACATGACCCTGATGGTGCGCCAGTTGGCACCGACCACGGACGGCCTGCCGCTGGAGATCTACTGCTTCACGGCGACCACCGCCTGGGCCGAGTATGAAGGGATACAGGCTGATATTTTCGACCACATATTTGCGATAATTGAGCAATTCCATCTGCGTTTGCATCAGTCGCCAACCGGTTATGACATGCACAGTTGGAAAAACGGCTGATCCCGCTTATGACAAGGTGCCGCGGCGCAGCGCGGCACCGTATTTAATCACCGACCCGTCAGCACGTGGCGGTTGAAATTTGCATGGCAGAGGAGAAAAATGGCGGCCTTCTCTTCGCCCCGGGCGCGCCCGTCGCCTCCGCGCTGGCCAGAGTGCTGAACCACCCCCTTTATCACAGGAAAGTTATGAAGCTCCTCCACAACACGGCGGCCGCACTGTGCTGCTCCCTGATCCTGGCCGCCATGCCCGCCCTCGCCATCGAATATGCCCTGCCCGCAGCCAACAGCCGCCTGGTGGGGGAGAACCTGGACTACGTGGTGTCCCCGGAAGAGGCGGGCCAACCCCTGGAAGCGGCAGCGGCCAGATTCCAGCTCGGCTTGACCAACATGCTGGAAGCCAACCCCAAGGCAGACCCCCTGTTGCTGCAGGCGGGCGAGAAGCTGGTCGTGCCGCATCAGCTGATCCTGCCGGATGCCCCCCGTGAAGGCATCGTGCTAAACGTCGCCGAGATGCGCCTCTACTACTACCCCAAAGGCAAGAAGGTGGTGGAAGTGCTGCCGATTGGCATCGGCCAGCTCGGCACCGACACCCCGGAAGACTGGGTGACCAGCGTGCAGCGCAAGAAGGCGGGCCCGACCTGGACCCCGACCGCGAAGATGCACGCCGAGTACGCCGCCCGTGGCGAGACCCTGCCTGCGGTCTGGCCGGCCGGTCCGGACAACCCCATGGGGCTGTTCGCGCTCTACATCGGCAAGATGTACGCCATCCACGGCACCAACGCCCAGTTCGGCATCGGCCTGCGGGTGAGCCACGGCTGCGTGCGTCTGCGCAACGACGACATCGAGTACCTGTTCAAGCAGGTCCCGGTCGGTACCCGCGTCCAGTTCGTGAACCAGCCCATCAAGGCCTCTGTCGAGCCGGATGGCCGCCGCTACCTGGAAGTGCACCAGCCCCTCTCCCGCAACCAGGAGGAGTTCAACTCCAGCCTGCCGGCCCCGCTGCCCATGTCCACCGCCGTGACCCGCTTCATCGCCCACGCGGACAGCGACTCCCAGCTGGTCAAGCAGGCCCTGGAGCAGCGCAGCGGCATGCCCATCGCCATCAACCGCTGATCCCGCCCGTCGGTATTCCGAGCCCCGGCCACTGTCGGGGCTTTTTTATGGCGCGGGGGAGGGGATCATCAGGGTAAACCCTTGGCAGGTCGGGATAAAATCCGGCCTTATTGCAATTGAGTGGTTGCTTGGTTAGGTGTTAAACGTTTTCTATGTGTTTTTTATTTGTTAAAAGTGGTTGTGGTCCGGCGATCTGCTGATTACTCTAGGCCGGTTTTTTTAAGGAAGAGTCCGTCGCAAGAACGGGCACAGACGTCACATAACGGAGTTTTGAATGACAGCTAGCACCCCCATGCTCATCACCTTTCTGGTGTACATCCTCGGGATGGTGTTGATCGGCTTCATCGCCTATCGCGCCACCCGTAACTTTGACGACTACATTCTCGGCGGCCGCCGGATGGGGAGCTGGGTGACTGCCCTCTCCGCCGGTGCCTCCGACATGAGTGGCTGGCTCCTGATGGGCCTGCCTGGCGCCGTCTTCATCGGCGGCATCTCCGAGAGCTGGATCGCCATCGGCCTCATCATCGGCGCCTACTTCAACTGGCGCTGGGTGGCCGGTCGGCTGCGGGTTCACACCGAGAAGAACCGCAACGCCCTGACCCTGCCGGACTACTTCACCTACCGCTTCGAAGACAAGAGCCGGGTGCTGCGCATCCTCTCCGCCCTGGTGATCCTGCTGTTCTTCACCATCTACTGCGCCTCCGGCGTGGTGGCCGGTGCCCGCCTGTTCGAGAGCACCTTCGGCATGAGCTATGACACCGCCCTCTGGATCGGTGCCGCGGCCACCATCACCTACACCTTCTTCGGCGGCTTCCTCGCGGTAAGCTGGACCGACACCGTGCAGGCGACCCTGATGATCTTCGCCCTCATCCTGACCCCGGTGTTCGTCATCATCGCCGTGGGCGGCATCGACACCGCCATGGTGCAGGTGGCGGCGCAGAACGCCAGCAACCTCGACATGTTCAAGAACCTGGACTTCATCGCCATCATCTCCCTGATGGCCTGGGGCCTGGGCTACTTCGGCCAGCCCCACATCCTGGCGCGCTTCATGGCGGCGGACTCCCACCACTCCATGGCCAGCGCCCGTCGCATCAGCATGACCTGGATGGTGCTGTGCCTGGGTGGCGCCGTGGCCATCGGTTTCTTCGGCCTGGCCTACTTCTCCACCTTCACCGAGCAGGCGGGCGGCGTGACCGCCAACCCGGAGCGCGTCTTCATCGAGCTCTCCAAGATCCTGTTCAACCCCTGGATTGCCGGCGTGCTGCTCTCCGCCATCCTGGCGGCGGTCATGAGTACCCTCAGTTGCCAGCTGCTGGTCTGCTCCAGCGCCATCACCGAGGATCTCTACAAGCCCTTCCTGCGCAAGAACGCCTCCCAGAAAGAGCTGGTGTGGGTCGGCCGCGCCATGGTGCTGCTGATCGCCCTGGTGGCCATCGCCGTCGCCACCAACCCGGAAAACCGGGTGCTGGGGCTGGTGAGCTACGCCTGGGCCGGTTTCGGTGCCGCCTTCGGCCCCGTGGTGCTGCTCTCCGTGCTCTGGTCCCGCATGACCCGCAACGGCGCCCTGGCTGGCATGCTGGTCGGTGCCCTGACCGTCATCATCTGGAAGCAGTTCGGCTGGCTGGGTCTGTACGAAATCATCCCGGGCTTCCTGTTTGCCACCCTGGCCATCGTGCTGTTCAGCCTGCTGGACAAGGCCCCCTCCAAGGCCATGCAGGATCGCTTCGCAGAAGCCGAGCAGGAGTTCCAGAGCCCCATTGCAGACGCGATTGCGGCAAAATAACCCCCGCCTCGACGACAAAAGCCCCGCAACTGCGGGGCTTTTTAATGGGCAAAACATGCCCATGGCAGGGATTAGGCGGGGCGCCTGCCCAGCCGCTGCACATCCTGGCGGGCGGCGGCCCCGGCCTGGGCAAGCCAGCGCTGGCGGGCCCCCTCATCCGAGGTGTGGACGGGCCCCAGATGCTGGCGGTGGGTCAGCCGGATGCCGCACAGCCCCAGCACCGGCTTGTCCAGGGTGCGATCCAGGGGGGCACCCTGCCACCAGCGGTAATACCAGGGGGGGCTGTCCATGGTGAGCAGCAGGCGCGCCGTCTTGCCGGCGAGCAACTGCTCCGGGTACGCCTTCCCCGGCTGGTAGCGAAAGGCGAAACCCGGCAGCAGGGTGCGATCCAGCAGCCCCTTGAGCCGGGCAGGCAGGTGGCCCCACCAGACGGGGGCGACGATCACCAGATGGTGGGCTTGCGTCAGGCTCTGCTGCACCGCCTGCAGATCCGGTTCGAGGGGCTGCACCTCGTCATAGCCATGGTGAAGATCCGGCGCGAAGGCGAGCTCCCCCACGTGATGCAGGGTGACGCGCGCGCCCCCTTGCTCGGCGCTGCGGGCATACTCTCGGGCGAGGGCGTGGCAGAGGCTGTCGGGTTTGGGGTTGCCGTTGAGAACAAGCAGGTTGGGGGTCATGGTATGGCTCCTTGAAGTGAGCCCCCATTACACCCCTTGTCCCATGGGACAGAGTCAAGCCACCTTTTGACCCCGATCCGCGGCGGCGGGATGATCCCGCCCGTCGGGGGATTGCCGCGCCGGGGCGCCATAGCGGCAGGGGTGCTGCGCCAGCAGCGTGGCGCACTGGCTCAAGCCCTGATGCTGGCGTTGCAGCCTGGCGACCTCCGCCTCGATCTGCGCCAGCTTGTCCGCGATAAGCTGCTCCACCTTCTGCCAGGGGAAGTGGTCGAGGCTGGTGACGCCCGCGAGCAGGGGAACCAGCTCCCCGAGCTTGCAGCCAAGCCGCTGGGCCTCGCGGATAAAGCCGACCCACTCCAGATCCTCGGCCCGGTAGACGCGATACTTGCCGTGCCGCCTGGGCTCGGGCAGCAGCCCGAGCTGCTCGTAGAGGCGGACTGCCTTGGGAGTGGTGCCCGCCAGCCGGGCAAATTCGCCGATATACATGGTGTTGCTCGCAAAGGTTGTTCGAGTGGGGGCTCACTATAGGCCAGTGGCAGGGGGGATTACATCCCCAGGGGGGAGGGGCGCGCTGTTGGCACAGCAGATACTGTACAAGCAGCGCTGGCTTCTCGATGGGGGGCAGTGATAAGGGACAGCACCTTGTCAGGCAAGTCTGTTATGAAGGTGGTGGGTGTCGCTGGTTTAACTAAGCGGAATCGAGGCAAGTTTTAGCAGTTCCGCATTAGTTATTTGTTAAGTCTACAAATTTTCCATCATAGCTCCAAAATCATTCCATTTTTCCAAAACAACTTTATGTAATAATTTAGAAACTGAATCTATAGATTGACCGACTAAAAGCGCAGTAGAATTAAAACCTTGCAAGCTAGTATTCACTTCAATCTGCATGCTTCCTTTTCCGAATATATGGGAAATACCATCAATTGGGTTAGAGTATCCCTTGAAAAGTCCTTTCAATATACCACCCAACCCTGAGTTTGTTTCCAACACACTGAGGTGAACTACCGCTAAGGCACTTAATTTGTTAAGTGATTCGATGGTTGAATTAAGCTCATTAATTATGTTTGATTTGATAAACCCAGAAGGGAATTTACTTGATAGGTATGTTTGGGATTCAATGTCGGAGAAGCCTTTTTGTTTCAGCAAAAAATGAGCGTTATCCCTCAACTCTTTCTCAATTTCATTAAGGGCATTATGAAGGTTTGCTTGGATTTGGTTAGTATTTAGAGCAATTATAGCTCTCAAGGACACTTTTCTATCACTATTAGGGTTTGTAATGAATGGTGCTATATCGCTCAAAAATAACATATTGAATCTTGAATTTAGGGATCCTACATTTTCTTGGAATTTCCTTGCATCCCACATATTAGTAGAACTCATGCACAAACCCTTCCATTATTTTTAGTGAGGTGTAGCCACCTGGTTGCACTATGGCGAAGTCCATACCACCGGTGTTCTGTTATTTGCTAAAACCGAATTTCCACCGATTCTGCACTCCGCGTTGCCTCGCCGTGATACACAGCTTCGATATTATTGCCGTCCGGATCGAGGACAAAGGCGGCGTAATAGCCGGGGTGATAGACCCGCTCGCCGGGGGCGCCGTTATCCTGGCCGCCATGGGCCAGCGCTGCCTGATAGAAGCGATCGACTGTGGCGCGGTCCTGCGCCTGGAAGGCGAGGTGATGGCGACCGGTCAGTGCGCCGAGCGCAGCCGGGCTGTCGATGGCAGTGACAAAGAGCTCGTCAGCCCAGAAGTAACCCTCACCCGCGCCGCCGATTGGCACATCGAGGGTGGCCAGTATGGCCCTGTAAAAGCGCTCGCTAGCGGTCAGGTCTTTCACTACCAGCTGGAGATGGTCGATCAGCCGACCCCGATGCAGTGTGTGCGTTTCCATACATTCACTCCACTCGACATGGTTGAATCAGTCATTTACCTCTGACCGGTTGTGCCCTTTGGCGACGCAACCGCACTGGATTTCAGCTTCCAGCTTGCTGCGATTGACCAAAGGGGCGTGGTTGGCATGGCTCATGGGAGACTCCGACGAGACGTGTGTTGCCAATTGGCTATATTAATGGCCCGCGAGCGAAGGGAAAGGAGGAAATGGCGAATTGCCGGGCAAGATCAACAAATGGAGGCCAGCCCGAAAGCCTGGCGCTCGGGCTGGATTGGCGAGAGGGGGCTGGGCATAGGTAAAAGGGGGCGAGTGGCCACCAACTGGTGACCCTCTTGCTGCCTGTTCGGGAGTGGTTGCCCGGCCTCTGGCCGGGCCGGGGATCAGTTGCCCGGGATCTCGCTGCAGTTGAGGGTGGGCTGACCGTAGCGCTCCAGCATGGCGTCGCTCCCCTTGGTCCAGAGGGTGAGGTTTTGCCCCTCGTACCGGGCGCCGCTGGCGCTGGGGGTCTCATAGGCGAGCACCTGCTGCTGGTTGTTACCCTCGCTCAAATTGATCATGGCGGCGGGCCGCTTGGCCTCGTTATAGAAGTAGGTGGAGAGGGTGACGCTCTTGCCGCACTGATAATCGACCGGCGTCGGCACCCTCAGCTGGCCGCCTTTTATCTGCAACTCGGTGATCCGCAACTGGTAGCTCTCTTCCACGCACTGGCGCAGATCGCCCGCCTTCCAGCAGTCGTTGCGCCCCTTGATCCAGCCGCGCTGGATGGCGCGCTCGCTCTTCTGCTGCTCGGGGGAGAACCCGGCAATCGCCTTGGGATAGAGGGCTGACAGCTCGTTATCCAGCGCAGCCAGCCCGGCATCCTTGCAGATGAGGGTTTCGGCGGCGCCTTTCGCCTTGGCGCACTCGAAGGACGGGGTGGCCGCCGTGGCCAGCAGAGGGGAAAACAGCAGGGTTCCAAGCAAGATCTTGTTCATCGACAGGGCTCCAACAGGGGGCATGATGCCCCGTGATCAGAGCACACTTTACACCCGAAGGAGGCAGGAGCACCCCGTGTTTTTGGGTGCCGGGCGGCCCTGCATGGCAATCAGACGCCGGCCAGCGCCAAGGTCTGGCGGCTGCGCCACAGCCGCTCGTGGAAGAAGAAGACGACGGTGTTGATGGCAGGTTCTATCAGTGCCATCACGCCGCCGGTGAGCAGCTCGCCACTCAGCAGGTAGGCGACACCGAAGGCCACCGAGAAGTGGACCAGGGCGAAGCTGCTGGTCTTGGCCTGCAGGCTGTGCTCAGGCTTGAGCTTGTGCCAGCCAAGGTCGTGGAAGTAGAAGGCGACCGTGTTCACGGCGGGCTCAATGAGGGCGATCAGGCTGGCGGTGAGCAGTTCGCCGGTCAGCAGGTAAGCCACGGTGAAGGCGACACTGAAGTGCAGGATGGCGAAGCTGATGGTCTTTTTCATGGTGGTGTCTCCTCTGGCGATGAAGGCAGTATCACCCAGAATCCCATCAAATGAAAACCATTCTCATCTATCGGCGAAATAGAAAATGCCTATCGACCAGGGGGAGGCACCACCAGATAGGGAGTTGCCCGGGACCGCAACGGCGCTAGAGTGTGCCTTTTGCCATGAAAAAGGAGCTTTCATGACCATCAACTCCAACCTGTTTGTTCTCTTCATGCTGCTGCTGATGATCGTCGTCGGCGTGGTGGCCTGGCGACTGGCCCGGCGCAAGAGCCGCCACCCGGGGCTCGTCACCTTCCTGTGCGTACTGCTCTGCCTGGTGCCGCCCTTTGCCCTGCTGGCGCTGCTCATTCTGGCGCTCTGGCGGGACATGCCCGCAGGCGCCGATGCCAGGCAAGCCTAGTCTCTCCCGCTACTGCCGCAGTTATAGAAAAGCCCCTTGCGGGGCTTTTTTATTTGGAATGTCCCGCGCAGCAGGTGGCCGGTTGGAAGGGGCAAGATCGGGTGATGGCCCTACCTGCCTAGGTCAGCGATTCGAGCATGGGCCTCGCGCATTCCCTGCTCCGCCCCGTGGGGGCGCAGATCCATCCCCTCTGCGTAGACGAAGTCCACCGGGATGCCCATCAGGCCGAGCACGGACTTGAGGTAGGGGGTGACCGCATCTGTCGTCTGTCCTTGATGCACGCCGCCGCGGCTGCTGAACACCAGGGCGTTGACCCCCTCCACCAGCCCCATGGGGTAGGTGTCGGTGTAACGGAAAGTCACCCCGGCCCGTGCCACCAGATCGAACCAGTTCTTGAGGGGTGTCGGTACATTGAGGTTGTACATGGGGGCGCCGATCAGCAGCAGGTCGGCGGCCTTGAGTTCGGCAATCAGCCGATCCGACAGCGCCACCGCCTGCCGGATGGCCTCATTGGCCGGTTCAGCCCCGCGCAGGGCGTGAAACAACGGGCTGTCGAGGACGGGCAAGTCGAGGGCGGTCAGGTCGCGCACCACCACCTGGTCCTGATGGCCCTGTTCCCGGCGTGTTTGCAGGAAGCGCTCCATCAACTGGTTGGTGCGGGATGCGGGGCCGTTGAGGCTGGATTGCAGCAGCAGGATCTGGCTCATGAGGGGAACTCCATCTGAAACGTGTGAAGAATGAAGGGAGCTTACCAGTCATTTTTTTCCGCAGTGCTGATAGTATTTCGCCATATTGGTTCCAAAAGGTATGCAATAGATGGCAAACACGCTCAACGGCATCGATCTCTTCGCCACCGTGGTGGAGGCGGGCAGCTTCGCCCAGGCGGCGGAGCGGCTTCACCTCACCCGCTCGGCGGTGGGCAAGGGGGTGGCGCGGCTGGAGCTGCGTCTCGGCGTGCAACTGTTTCATCGCACCACCCGCAGCCAGAGCCTGACCGAGGAGGGGGCGCTCTTCTATCGCCACTGCCTGCGGGCGCTGGAGGAGGTGCGTCTTGGGGAAGCGGCGCTGGCCAGCAACAAGCTCACCCTCAACGGCAGATTGAAGGTCTCCATGCCGGTGCTGTTCGGCCAGCAGTGCGTGGCCCCCATTTTGCTGGCACTGGCGAAGGCGCATCCCGGGCTGGCCCTGGAGCTGTCGTTCAGCGATCGCAAGGTGGATCTGGTGGAGGAGGGGGTGGATCTGGTGATCCGCAACGCAGAGCCGCCGGACAGCCTGGATCTGGCGGCGCGCAGGCTCGGGGAGCACGGCATGACGCTCTGCGCCTCGCCCGCCTATCTGGCCGAGCGGGGGGAACCTGTGACCCTGGCCGAGTTAGCGGAGCACGAGTGCATCGCCTATCTGCGCCAGGGGCGGGTGCTGTCGTGGTGGTGGCAGGAGGCCGAGGCATGGCGCGAGGTTCAACCCAGAGGGCGGTTGCAGATGGACGATCTCAACGCCATCACCCAGGCGGCCATCGCGGGCTTTGGTCTCGCCTGGCTGCCGACCTGGCTGGTGCGGCCTCACCTTGAGCGGGGCGAGCTGCGCGAGCTGCTGGCCCGATTGCCGGGTCGGCGCTATCCCATCAACGCCCTCTGGCCCCGTGGTCCGCATCTGCCCCTCAAGACCCGGCTCGCCATCGACTGGCTGGCGAGCCGGCTGCCCGAGCGGCTGGCCAGGGTGAGCGGGCCGGATCATCTGCCCCAATGAAAAAGGGCCTGCTGTGACAGGCCCTTTTTCATTTTCTGTGGTTCCGAGGATCAGGCCTCGGCCTTGCTCAGCCACTCCACCCTGTACTGGGCGCCGGTGCCCTGGGCCAGCTTGGCGCACAGGGGTTTCAAGAAGGCTTCGATCTGCTCGTCCAGCATCCAGGGGGGGCTGATGATCAGCATGCCTGAGCCGTTCATGCCCCAATCGGCAGTCTGGCCGGCCACTTCCAGCTCCGCTACCAGGACGTTGCCGAAGTTCTCGCGCTTGATCGCTTTGAGCATGTCGCGGGACTTGTCCGCCTCTTGCCCGAGGATGGGATACCAGAGGGCGTAGATGCCGGTGGCCCAGCGCTTTTGCGCTTTTTTAAGGGTATCGACCACGGCGAAGTAATCTTCCTTGAGCTCATAAGGCGGGTCGATGAGCACCAGGCCGCGGCGCGGGGTGGGGGGCAGCAGGGCTACCAGCCCCTCGAAGCCGTCGCGATGGTGGACGGCGACGCGGGGGTCGTACCCCATGTTGGCGCGAAGATCCTCCACCTCGTTGTTGTGCAGCTCCATCAGCGCCAGCTTGTCCTGATCGCGGATGAGGCGGCGGGAGAGCTCCGGCGAGCCGGGGTAGTAGTGCAGTTGGCCATCGCTGTTCATCTCCTCGATGGCACCCAGATAGGGGGCCATGGCAGACCACTGGGCCCGCTCATCCCACAGGCGTTTGATCCCGTCGGCATATTCCGCTTTCTTCTGGGACCAGTCGCCGCGCAGGTCGTAGAGACCGCCACCGGCATGGGTGTCCAGCACGATGAAGGGTTTCTCCTTCTTCTTGAGGGACTCGATGATCAGGGCCTGGACGGCGTGTTTGAGCACGTCGGCGTGGTTGCCGGCGTGAAAGGCGTGGCGGTAGCTCAGCATATGAGATCTCTGAGGGGGCCCTGCTGGGCACCCAGTAACGATAGATAGTGAAACAGGTTGCGGCTGTCGCCGCGAAACAGGGCGAGGGTGCGCAGGGTCTGCAGCAAGACCCCCTGTTGCAGCCGCTCCAGCTCCAGTTCGTGGGCCAGCATGGTCTGGTACTCCTCGGCCCCCACCCGTGACTTGGCCTGCTGGCGCAGGGTGCGCCAGGGGAGCAGCACCGCCTCGGTCTGTACCAGGGCCGGTTGCAAGTCCGTGAGGTCGACCGGGATCCGGAGCAGGTCGAGGTGGTGCAGCAGGAGTGCCAGGTTGACGTTGCCCCCCATGCTTTGCACGTGGAGCCAGTCCTGGCTGCGCTGGCCATAGGCACCTGTGCTCCATGTCCAGAACTCGGAAGGGGTGGGCAGGGCGTCGGGGCTGACCCGCTCGCTGGCCATCAAGGCTTCATCACGCAAAGAAGGCCTGCTCCATGGTTTCCAGCTCTTCAGAGAGGCTCATCCACTCCAGCTCGACGTGCTCCAGCTCCTCCTTGAGGGGGCCCTGGGACTTGAGCAGCTCGGAGAGCTTGCCCTTGGCGCTCTCTTCATAGATGGCGGGATCGGCCAGCTGCTCTTCCACCGCGGCCAGCTTGGCCTGCAGCTTCTCCATGCTGGTTTCGAGCTTCTCGAGCTTCTGGCGCAGCGGCCGGGTCGCTTGCCGGAACTGGGCTTCGAGGCGCTTCTGATCCTTGCGCGCCACCGCCGAGTTGGCGGAGACGGTGCCATCTGCCGGCTTGGCATTGGCCTCTTTCTCCTGCTCGCCGAGCCACTTGTGGTAGTCGTCGAGATCCCCGTCGAAGGGCTCGACCCGGCCGCCGTGGACCAGATAGAAGTCATCCGTGGTGGTGCGCAGCAGGTGACGGTCGTGAGAGACCACCACCATGGCGCCCTCGAACCCTTGCAGGGCCATGGTCAGGGCGTGGCGCATCTCCAGATCCAGGTGGTTGGTCGGTTCATCCAGGAGCAGCAGGTTGGGCTTTTGCCAGGTGATGAGGGCCAGCACCAGACGCGCTTTCTCACCGCCGGAGAAGGGGGCCACCTTGTCGAGTACCTTGTCGCCGTGAAAACCGAAGCTGCCGAGGTAGTTGCGAAGCTCCTGCTCGGTCTTGTCCGGGGCCAGGCGCACCAGGTGATCGAGGGGGCTGTCATCGAGGCGCAGGGTCTCGAGCTGATGCTGGGCGAAGTAGCCGATGCTCACCCCGGCGCTCACCTCCAGCTTGCCGGAGAGGGGCGGGTTGGAGCCCGACAGCATCTTGATGAAGGTGGACTTGCCCGCGCCGTTGCGACCGAGCAGGCCGATGCGCGACCCCGGCACCAGGTTGAGCTTGATCTTCTCCAGGATCACCTTGTCGCCGTAACCGGCGCTGAGGTTCTCCATGGCGATGAGCGGGGTCGGCAGAGCGGAGGGCTCGCGAAACTCGAAGCTGAACTCGGAGTCGGCGTGGGCGGGCAGGATCTTCTCCATCCGCTCCATGGCCTTCAAGCGGCTTTGGGCCTGACGGGCCTTGGAGGCCTTGTAGCGGAAGCGGTCCACATAGGATTGCATGTGGGCCATCTCCCGCTGCTGCTTCTCGTACATGGACTGCTGCTGGGCCAGGTGCTCGGCCCGTTGCAGTTCGAAGTCGGAGTAGCCGCCGCTGTATTCGTTGAGCTTGCCGTTCTCGATATGGATGATGCGATTCACCACGGAGTCGAGGAAGTCGCGGTCGTGAGAAATGAGCACCAGCGTGCCCTGATAGCCCTTGAGCCACTTCTCCAGCCAGATGACGGCGTCGAGATCCAGGTGGTTGGTCGGTTCATCCAGCAGCAGCAGATCGGAGCGGCAGAGCAGCGCCTGGGCCAGGTTCAGGCGCATGCGCCAGCCACCGGAGAAGCTTCTGACCGGCGAGTCGAGCTGATCGCCGCCAAAACCCAGACCGTGCAGCAGCTCGGCGGCGCGGGCGCGAATGCTGTAGGCACCTATGGTATCGAGCTTGCCGTGCAGCTCGGCCACCAGCAGACCGTTGTCATCCGCCTCGGCCTGGGCGAGCTCGGCCTCCAGGGCGCGGAACTCCTTGTCGCCGTCGATCACGTATTCCAGGGCGGAGCAGTCCAGCGCCGGGGTCTCCTGGGCCACGCCGGCAATCTGCCAGCCGGCGGGCAGACTGAAGCTGCCGTTGTCGATGGCCAGCTCGCCCCGCACCAGCGCAAAGAAGGTGGACTTGCCACAGCCGTTCTTGCCCACCAGGCCCACCTTGTGGCCGGGGTGTATGGTGGCGGACGCATTGTCCAGCAGCGTGCGGCCGCCGCGGATCAGTTCGATTTGACTGGCAACTATCATGGATGGGTCTGCTTGGCTCGATTGAAGGAGAGAAACTGGCGCGGATCTTACGTGAAATGACACAAATTTGCACTTGAGGGCGGGGGGGATGGCTGCCGCCGGAAAAACGTGTCATAACAGAGACATCTGGGGGGCAGGAGGCTGACCATGTTGATTAAAGAGATCATGACGACCCGGGTCGCGACCGTTTCCATGGATGACAGGCTGAGCGTCATCAAGGAGATCTTCGAGCAGGCCCATTTCCGCCACCTCCTGGTGGTGGAAGAAGAGAAGCTGGTGGGGGTCATCTCTGACCGGGATCTGCTGCGTGCCATCAGCCCCTATCTGGATACGGATGCCGAGATGAACCGGGACACCGAGACCCTCAACCGGCGCGCCCACCAGATCATGAGCCGTGAACCCATCACCGTCTCCCCCGAACGCTCCCTGAAAGAGGCCGCCGGCCTCATGCTGGAGCACCAGATCTCCTGTCTGCCTGTGCTGGAAAACGGCGCCCTGGTGGGCATAGTGAGCTGGAAGGACCTGCTGAGGGTCATGCGCGGCTGGCAGCCGGTCTGACGAGGCGGGGAACAGAGGCGGGGAGTCCGTGTCGCCCGGCAAGGCTCCCCTGCTTCTCGCTATGCTGAAGGATTAAACTGCATTAATCAGGCTTTTCAGATAACTTGTGTTGAAAATATGATTTTTTATGGTCATAAATTCTATCGGTGTCATTTCATGTGACACTATATGTCGCGGCGTTAGCTCGAATTGATGCTTTTATAATTAATCGTTCGCCGCTTCAGTTCCCATCAAGGTTTCCGGATCTACCTTAGGCCATCGGCACATCAACCGATCATCACGACCGAACTCTGGTCTGACAGAGAGTGCTTACACCTGAGGAAAGAACAATGAAAAAGACAGCATTGACGATGGCCATCTCCAGCCTGCTGCTGGCCGGTGGTGCACAGGCCGCCAACGTTTACGATCAGAATGGTACCAAACTGGACATCGGCGGCCGCGTCAACGGCATGTACTACGGCACCGATGACAACGCCACCGAAGGCGATGCCAGCTACCTGCGTCTGCACATCGCAGGTGAAACCAAGGTTGACGAGGATCTGACCGCGTTCGGCTTCGCCGAGTACAACCTGCCGGTCTCCGGTTCTGACAACGACGAGCTGCGTTACGCCTATGCGGGCATCAAGCACGATCGCTTCGGTGCCTTCAGCTACGGTCGCCAGGACGGTCTGTTCACCAAGGCGGTGAACAACTACACCGACGTGCTGCCGGAGTGGGGTGGTGATGGTCTGGGCAAGGACACCGAGGTGTTCGGCACCGGTCGCACCAACGGCCTGGCCCAGTACATGTACAACTGGCAGGGGCTGACCCTGGGTGCCCAGTTCACCGGCAACAACGACCCGCAGAACGCGAGCCGCAGCGAGCGCGTCGGCCCGAACAGCACCTGGAGCCCGAAAGGTTCTTCCGAGGGGTATGCCCTTTCTGCCAACTATGACTTCAACATGGGCCTGAGCCTGGGTGCCGCCTACAACCAGGCAGGCAAGACCGACGAGCAGGCCGAGAACGTGAGCTTCGGCGGCGACAGCGACGCCAAGCTGTTCGGGGTGGGCGCCAAGTACGCCGTCGGCAACCTCTACATGGCTGCCACCTACTCCCACGGTGAAGATCACCTCTTCGTGGACACCGGCTCCCTGCGCGGTTACGCCGAGAAGATGGATGGCTACGAAGCGGTCGTGCAGTACAACATCACGCCGAAGTTCAAGCCCTCCCTGGCCTACCTGCGTACCGACGTGAAGGACAGCGCTCACGGCATCGATGACACCGCGACCGAATACGTCTCCGTGGGTGCCTGGTACAACTTCACCGACAACTTCAATGCCTACGTGGACTACAAGATCAACCTGCTGGACGAAGTGGGTTCCACCGGCAAGAACAGCCTGAACAAGTCCACCGACGACATCGTCGCCGTGGCCCTGCAGTACAACTTCTAAGTCGTCCCGGACGCACTGCACATCCCAGGACCGGCCCATGTGGCCGGTCTTTTCGTTGCTGGCGGACCGCGCTGGATGACAAGAGCGGCACGCCGGGGTTCAGCAATGGCCCTGTGTGGTCGATACCCTTGTTGTCGGGGCCGGTGCGTGGCTGTGCTTGCCATGAGGCAGTGATGGGGCGATGATCACGCCCCGTGGTCAAGATCCTATCTTTCCTCGACGCTTTTCATTATTTCTATATAGGCTTGCGTTGTCCCGACAGGGAAAGCGGGGCTGGTTGGCATGTCGCAGCTCCGGTGCGGGGCAATTTCGGGAAATGGACGTAAGGGCGTTATATGGCGAGCATATTGGATTCAGTGGATCAACGTACCCAGCTTGTAGGGGAGAATCGCCTGGAACTGCTGATGTTCCGTTTGGGTGCCCAGCAACTGTTTGCGATCAACGTCTTCAAGGTGCGGGAAGTGGTCAAGCTGCCCCATCTGAACAAGATGCCGGGGTCCCACCACAACATCAGCGGCGTCGCCAACATTCGCGGCGTCTCCATCCCCGTCATCAACCTGCGCGGTGCCATCGGGATGCGTCCCATGGCCATCGATCAGGAGTCCAATCTCATCATCACCGAGTACAACCGCACCATTCAGGGGTTCCTGGTGGGGCAGGTGGCCCACATCGTCAACATGACCTGGAAGGACATACTGCCGCCGCCCCGTTCGGCGGGTCGTGCCAACTACCTCACCGCCATCACCCGCATCCCGGAAGGGGGCGTCGACCAGATCGTCGAGATCATCGACGTGGAGAAGGTGCTGGCGGAGATCATCACCTATGACGTGCGCATCTCGTCCGAGGTGCTGGACGAGGAGATCCTGCCCCAGATGCAGGGACGTCGGGTGCTCATCGTCGATGACTCCAGCACGGCCCGCAACCAGGTGCGCGAGACCCTCGCCCAGCTCGGGCTCGAGGTCATCGAGTGCCAGGACGGCCTGCAGGCCCTCAAGCTGCTCAAGGGGTGGTGCGATGCGGGCAAGAAGGTGACCGACGAGATCATGCTGATGATCACGGACGCCGAGATGCCGGAGATGGATGGTTATCGCCTGACTCACGAGGTGCGCAGCGATCCGCGCATGTCCGATCTCTTCATCACCCTCAATACCTCCTTGAGCGGCAACTTCAACGAGGCCATGGTCAAGAAGGTGGGGTGTGATCGCTTCATCTCCAAATTCCAGCCCGACTTGCTGGTGGACGTGGCACAGCAGCGGATGCGGCAGATCCTGGGCCGTTGAACCCGGCACGCCGAACCATGAAAAAGCCCCCGCCATGCGGGGGCTTTTTGCTGGGCAAGGGGAAGGGCCATGGGCCCGGCCACCGGGCTACTGAGTTAGCAGAGGCTCGACAAAGCGGGCGACCTTGTCGCGGATCCGGGGCTGGGCGGCAGCCGTCGGGTGCAGTCCATCGTTCATCATGAGTTCAGGGCGCAGCACAATATCATCCAGAAAGAAGGGCATCAGCGGCAGGTCGTTGGCCTTCGCAAGATCCGGGAAGATCTGCTCGAACTGTTGCAGATAGCGCGCCCCATAGTTGCGGGGCAGCAGGATCTGGGTCAGCACCGTCTTCGCCTGGTGCGCCCGGGTGAGCTCGATCATCTTGGTCAGGTTGGCCCGGGTGATGGCGGGAGCAAAACCCCGCAGCCCGTCGTTAGCGCCGAGTTCGATCAACACCCAGTCCGGTTTGTGGGTTTCGAGCAGGGCGGGCAGGCGGGCCAGGCCGCCCTGGGTCGTTTCACCGCTGATGCTGGCATTGATGAGGGTGTGTTCTCCCCCCTGCTGCTGCCACTTTTCATTGAGTAGGGCAGGCCAGCTCTGTTCGGCCTGCATCTGGTAGCCGGCACTCAGGCTGTCGCCCAGTACCAGCAGGGTCTGGGCCTGGACGGACGCTGCCCAGCAGCACAGGCAACTCACGGCAAACAAGAGACGCATCATGCAGTCAACTCCCACGTTCTATTGTCATTACAGGTTCAGGCAAACAGGATACCCAAGATGAGTTCAACGCCCATTATCGCCGTCAGGGGGCTCGGTAAAACCGTTCGCCTCGGTCAGGAAAGCCTCACCATCCTTGAAGGGATCGATCTGCAAGTCAATACCGGCGAGACGCTGGCGCTGGTCGGTGCGTCCGGTTCCGGCAAGTCCACTCTGCTCGGTTTGCTGGCCGGTCTCGATCTGCCGAGCAGCGGCGAGATAGAGATCCTCGGCCACTCCCTCACCCGGCTGGACGAGGAGGGACGCGCCAGGCTGCGGGCCGAGCAGGTGGGGTTCGTGTTCCAGTCGTTCCTGCTGCTGCCCACCCTGAGCGCCCTGGAAAACGTCATGTTGCCGGCCGAGCTGCGGGGGGAGACCGACAGCGAGCCCCGTGCCCGGGAGCTGCTGGCCCAGGTCGGTCTGGGAGAGCGGTTGCACCACCTGCCGCCGCGCCTCTCTGGCGGCGAGCAGCAGCGGGTCGCCATTGCCCGTGCCTTCATGACCCGCCCCAGCCTGCTGCTGGCGGACGAGCCTACCGGCAACCTCGACAGCAAGACAGGGGAGACGGTGATCGAACTGCTGTTTCGTCTCAACCGCGAGCACAACACCACCCTGGTGGTGGTGACCCATGACCATGAGCTGGCCCAGCGCTGCCAGCGGCAGCTGGTGATGTCAGCCGGGCGGCTGGAGGCACAGGCTGTCATGGCGGCCAGGGTGGGAGAGCTGTCATGAGTCAGTGGCGACTGGGATTGAAGCTGCTGCGCCGGGAAGGGTTCAGCGGCGAGCTGCGCTGGTTTGTGCTGGCGCTGGCGCTGAGCGTCGCCTGCGTGCTCAGCGTGGCTCTGGTGGCGGATCGGCTGGATGCGGGGCTCAAGGCCTCCGGGCGGGATTTCATCGGAGGGGACAGGGTGCTGCGCTCCGCGACGCCGGCACCGGCAGAGTGGCTGGCGCAGGCGCATCAGGAGGGGCTGGCCGTACAGACCACGGTCAGCTTCAACAGCATGCTGTTTCACGGCGATACCCTGCAACTGGCCTCCATCCGCGCCGTGCCCGGGGATTTTCCCTTCTACGGCAAGCTGGAGCTCACTCCCCAGCGCGCCCCGGCGCCCGGCGAGATCTGGCTCTCCGCCAGGGTGATGCAGCTGCTCGGCGCCAAGGTGGGGGAGGTACTCGAGGTCGGCAACACCCGGCTGACGGTGGCAGGGGAGCTGGGCCAGGAGCCGGATCAGGGGTTCAGCCCCTTCCAGATGGCGCCAAGGGCCTTGATCCACAGCGCCGATATCGAGGCGACCGGGGCCCTGCTGCCGGGCAGTCGCCAGCAGTGGCGCTATCTCGTCAAGGGGCCCCGTGACGCCATCGCCCGCTATGAGGCCTGGCTCAACCCCAGGCTGAGCGCCGGGCAGAAGCTCGTCAAACCCGACGATCAGGGTACCCAGGTGGGGAAATCCCTGGGCAATGCCGAGCGCTTCTTCCGTCTGGCATCCCTTGCCGGCGTGCTGCTCGGCGCCCTGGCCATGGGGATAGCGGTGCGCCATTTCGCCGAGCGCCAGACCAACATGGTGGCCCTGCTCAAGACCCTGGGGGCCTCGCGGCGCACCCTGTGGCAACTGATGGGCACCCTGCTGTTCTCCCTGACCCTGGTGGGGGCCCTGATGGGGCTGGTGGCGGGCAGCGCCATGCAGTGGCTGACCCTGAACCTGCTGGGGGATCTGCTGCCTGCGGATCTGCCGCCCCCCTCCTGGCGACCCTTCGCCCTGGGCCTCGCGGTCGCCTTCTTCATCACCCTGATGCTGGCGTTCGTCCCCTTCCTGAGGCTGCTCAAGGTACCGCCGCTGCGGGTGCTGCGCCGGGAGCTGGAGGCGGGGATCCCTCCCTGGCTGACGGTGCCCGTGGGGCTCATCGGGCTGTTTGCCCTGGTGTGGGGCTTTACCGCCGACATCAGGCTGGCCTGCGGGCTCATCGGCGGCATGGGGGTGTTGATGGCGCTGCTGGCCCTGCTCGCCTCCGTGCTGCTGCGTCTTGGCAGTCGGCTCAAGGGGCCCCATGCCCTGCGCCTGGCCATCAATCACCTCTCCCGTGAGCGGGGCAGTGGTCTGTTCCAGCTGGCGGGTTTCGCCCTGGCCCTGATGCTGTTCGGGCTGCTGTGGGCAGCGCGGGTCGATCTGCTGGAGGATTTTTCCACCCGGTTGCCTGCCGACGCCCCGAACCGCTTCCTGGTCAATGTGGCGGACAGCGAGCGGGAAGGGATCCTGGCCGATCTGCACCAGGCCGGGGCCATCACCTCGGACTTCTACCCCATGGTGCGCGGGCGCCTGACCCGTATCGCCGGTGAGGCGGTGGGGGAGGATGCGGCGCGGGAGGGGGTGGACAGGGAGCTCAACTTCACCACCACATCGGCCCTGCCCGCCGACAACAAGGTCACTGCCGGTCAATGGCTGGCCGGCAAGGGGGAGGTCTCCGTCGACGAGGCACTGGCGGGACGGCTCGGCATCGCACTCGGAGACGTGCTCGGCTTCACCATAGAGGGGCGGGCGTTCGAGGCCAGGGTGACCAGCCTGAGGTCCATCAAGTGGGACAACATGAGGCCGAACTTCTACATGATCTTCTCGCCGGACGTGCTGGCCCCCTTCTCCCAGACCTGGCTCGGCAGCTATCGTCTGCCGCCTGAGGGGCGAGGGGCAGAGGTGGAACTCATCCGCCGCCACCCCACGGTGAGCCTCATCGATGTGGAGGATCTGATAGGCCGCCTCACTTTGGTCTCCGATCAGGTGAGCCGCGCCCTGGGGTTGATGCTCGGGCTGGTGACGGTGGCCGCCCTGCTGGTGCTGCTGACCCAGACCCAGGCCGGCATGGCCCATCGGCGCCGGGAGCTGCTGCTGATGCGCACCTTGGGGGCGGGCAGCGCCCTGCTCGAGAAGATGCTGCGCTGGGAGCTGGTGGCGAGCGGTGCCCTGGCAGGGCTCTGCGCCGCCATGGTGGTGGAGCTCTGCTCCTTCGGTCTGCAGTGGTGGTGGGAGGGAGCGCAGTGGCAGTTCCACTTGGCCATCTGGGTTGCACTCCCCCTGCTTGGGGCCGTGCTGGTGACCCTGGCCGGACAGGGCATGCGCCGCCAACTGCTGGCGGGTACCCTGAGCGACCGGCTCAGGGGGTTGGGGCAGGGGCTGCTCTGATGGCTCGACACATCCCGACCTAGGTCGGGATGCGTCACTGGGTCAACGGGGTGAGTGCAGCAGATTGTCCAGAGCGCCGGGCAGGGCCGGGAAGCTGAAGTGAAAACCGGCCTGCTGCAAGCGGGCGGGCAGCACGTGCTGTCCGGTGAGCAGCAGATCCGCCGCCTCTCCCATCAGGAGTCGCAGGAGGGGGGCCGGTACGAAGAAGAGGTGCGGGCGATGGAGCGTGGCGGCCAGGGTCTCGCTGAACCGGCGATTGCTGACCGGTTCCGGGGCCGTGCCGTTGAAGATGCCGTCACACTCGCCGTGCTCGATGAGAAACAGCATGGCCCGCACCAGATCCTGCACGTGGATCCAGCTCATCATCTGGGTACCGCTGCTCATGGGGCCGCCGAGGCCGAGGCGGTAAGGGGGCAGCATCCTGGGCAAGGCGCCCCCCTCCATGCCGAGTACCAGGCCGATGCGCAGGATGCAGACCCGGGTCTGGGCCGAGCGGGCCTGCTGGGCAAGCTGCTCCCACTGCTGACAGAGACGGTGGGTGAATTCGTCGTTAGGGCTCTGGCAGGTTTCATCCAGAGGGGCGTCATCCTGGCGGCCATACCAGCCGATGGCGGAGGCATTGAGCAGCAATCTGGGGGGCGTGCTGGAGAGTTTGACGAGATCCACCAGCTGTTCGGTCAGCAGCCAGCGGCTGTTGCAGAGCAACTGCTTGCGGGACTCGCTCCAGCGTCCGGCGGCGATGGGTTCGCCGGCCAGGTTGATGACGATGTCCACGTCATTGAGGTGATCCAGCCTGTCCAGGCTGTCCAGCAGGGTGACATCGTGGCCGAGCAGCTCGTAGGCCCGGCTGCCCTGACGGGTCAGCACGACTACTTCGTGCGCCACCTTGAGGTGTGCCACCAGACGGCGGCCGATAAACCCCGTGCCCCCCGTGATCAGTATCTTCATGTCCTGCCTCCCTGCCTCCCTGACGCTCTAGGGTCTACTCTAGAGCCTGGGTGCCCGATGGACAAGCTCCTGTTTTTATGAGCATTATGATTTTTGTCTCCCAAGACGCCGCCCCCTTTGTCCAGGGGGTTGCCGGGCGTTGCGACCACGGGGGGGCGCCGTGGCGCGGCGGTATCAGGGGCTCATTCCGGCTTGCCAAACGGGCGCCAGCGGGTAAACTCGAGCGCTTTTTCGCCATGTTCATGAGGGCCGTTATGCCATTTCGACGTTTGAAGGTGCGTCAATTCTATGTCCGGCTGCTCTGTGCCTTGCTGGCCGGTCTGTTGCCCATGCTCCTTGGGCTCGTCATCGTCATCTGGCAGACCGCCACCGGCGTGAAACAGGATGCGGTGGCGCGCCTGGAACATGCCAGGGTCATGTTCGACCGCACTCTGGACAATGCCCAGTTGGCGGCGTCGGCCCTCACCGGCAGCCTGGGCAGGCCCTGTCTCGAGGTGGTGCAGGGGCTCAGGGATCAGGTGGCCACGGTGCCGGATGTGCGCAGCGTCAACCTGGCCAGGGGGGATCGGATCTACTGCTCTTCTCTCTATGGCCCGGTCGATGGCGGCATCAAACTGGATGACTATGTCGGGGGCAGGCTCGACCTGATGAAGGGCAACCCGGTCACCCCGAATCGCCCCCTCATCGCCTACCGGGAAGAGGTGGGCGAGTTCAGCGTGCTGGTGGGGGTCGACGGCTACTACCTGCTCAACATCCTGGACATGCTGAGCCGCAACTCCCCACTGGGGCTGGTGGTCGGCAACGAGATGCTGCTGCGAAACAGCGAACTCACCGACAAGCTGATCCCCAAGGATCGCAATGGCTATCTCGAACAGGTCTCGACCAGGTACCCGTTCAAGGTAGTGACCACGGTGTCGGTGGATGAGTACCGTGCCCACATCTGGGACTACTCCAAGGTGGGCGTCATTATTTATCCTTTGCTGAGCCTGCTGCTCGGGGTGGCGGTCTTCTGGCTGATGGGCCGTTCGACGTCGCCGGCCCAGGAGCTGAAACGGGCACTGTCCCAGCAGGAGTTCATCCCCTATCTGCAACCCGTGGTGAACGGGGAGGACGGCCAATGGAGCGGTTGCGAGGTGCTGATGCGCTGGCAACACCCCCGTCAGGGGATGATCTCGCCGGATCGCTTCATTCCCCTGGCAGAGGACAGTGGCCTCATCGTGCCCATGACCCGGCTGCTGATGGCGCAGGTGCGCGAACAGTTTGCGGGTAAGGCGCACCATCTGCCGCGAGGGTTCCACTTCGGCTTCAACATCAGCGCCAGCCACTGCAAGGATCTGAGCCTGGTGGAAGATTGCCGGGATTTCATCAACGCCTTCAAGGGGAATCCCATCAAGCTGGTGCTGGAGCTGACCGAGCGCGAGCTCATCGTGGCGGACGAGACGACGGACCGGCTCTTTGCCGAGCTGCATGCCCTCGGGGTCTTCATCGCCATCGACGATTTCGGCACCGGCCACTCCAGCCTGACCTACCTGCAGACCTTCCAGGTCGACTTCCTCAAGATCGATCAGAGCTTCGTCGGCATGATTGGGTCGGACGCGCTCTCCAGCCACATCGTGGAGAACGTCATCGATCTGGCGACCCGGCTCGGTCTGCAACTGGTGGCGGAAGGGGTGGAGAATCAGGTGCAGGCCGACTATCTGAAGGCCCGCGAGGTGACCTTCCTGCAGGGCTACCTGTTTGGCAGGCCCATGCCCATGAAGGAGTTTGTCAGCCAGCTGGCCGGGCAGGGGCGCTGAGAGGAAAGCGCGAGGCAAAAAAAAACCAGCGACCGGGTCGCTGGTTTTTTTATGGCCGGATGGCTCAGAGCATGCGGGCCAGGGCGCGGCACAGACGCTGAACACCCTCTTCCGTGGTCGCCTCATCCACACAGGAGAAGCTCAGGCGCAGGGTGTTCTGGATCTCGGGGCGCACATAGAAGGGGGCGCCGGGCACGAAGGCAACCTTCTCCTTGATGGCCTCGTCGAACAGGGCCATGGCACTGACGCTGGGCGGCAGGGTCAGCCAGAGGAACATGCCCCCCTCGGGCCGGGTGTAGCTGACGCCGGGCGGGCAGTGGCGCGTCAGGGCGGCTTCCATGGCGGCACGCTGGCGGCCATAGACCTCCTTGATCTTCTCCAGGTGAGCGTCGAGGGAGTTGTCGGTCAGGAAGCGGTGCAGCACTTGCTGGCTGAAGGCGTTGCTGTGCAGGTCGGTGGCCTGCTTGGCGATGGTGACCTTCTTGCGCAGCCAGTCCGGCACCACCATCCAGCCCAGGCGGAAGGCGGGCACCACCGTCTTGGAGAAGGACCCGAGCAGCACGGTGTTGTGGGGGGCCAGCTTGGCGATGGGAGGGAGGTGTTCTCCCTCGAAGCGCAGCTCGCCATAGGGGTCGTCTTCCACCATCAGCAGATCGTGGCGCACCAGGCGCTCCGCCAGGGCTTCCCGGTTGGCGCGGCTGTAGGAAACACCGCTCGGGTTCTGGAAGTTGGGCACGCCGTAGAGCAGCCTGGCGCTGGAGCCCTGCTCCAGCAGCGCATCCAGCGCGGCCAGATCCAGCCCCTCTTCCGCCAGGGTGATGGGCTTGAAATTCGGTTGATAGACGGAGAACGCCTGGATGGCGCCAAGGTAGCCCGGCTCTTCGATGATGAGATCCTGCCCCTCGTTCACCAGCACCTTGCCCAGCAGATCCAGCGCCTGCTGGGAGCCGCTGGTGATGAGGATGTTGTCAGGATTGACGGCCATGCCGTGGCGGCCCAGGTAGCGGTCGGCGATGAACTGGCGCAGCGGGGCAAAGCCCTCGGTGGTGGCGTATTGCAGCGCGGCGGCTCCCTGCTCGCGCAGCACGTCCTGGCACGCTTGCTCGATGGCCTTGACCGGGAACAGATGGGGGTTGGGCAGGCCGCCGGCGAAGGAGATGATCTCCGGATTGGCGGCAACTTTGAGGATTTCGCGGATAAAGGAAGGCTCGACCTTCTCGAAGCGCTGGGCAAAAAACGGCTGCATAGGGTTCTCTCTGACTAGGTGGCGGTCGCTCCATTCAACCGCCAGGTTATCCGTTTGTATCAGATTTCAGAAATGAGGCAATGGCTGTCACAAAAATCCATAAAAAAGGGCAGGTTTGGCACCTGCCCGAATTTTATCGTCCCGACCCCGGTCAGGGGCGCAAAAACCCCTGTCAGGGGGGCATCGGGCGGGATGGGGGTCAGAGCCCCGGCGCCTTGAGGAAGCGGATCATCAGGTCGGTGTTGGCCCCGAGCTGCTGCTCAATCCGGCCCGGGAAGAGCTCGGCCATCTTGTCGAGGCGATCATGCTCCGTGTGCCAGATCTTGCCCCACTGGGTCTCGCTGTCCCGGTCGCAGGCGCTCTTGGTGGTGTCGTCGTAGCAGTCCCACAGCGCCGGATTGGTGCTCTGGGAGTAGCCGTCATAGCCATCTTCCCCGTTGATGGTGAAGTTGGTGGCCTCCACGTAGGCGATGGGCACCCCCAGGCAGGCAAAGGGGGCATGATCGGACCAGCTGCCGGTCTCCCCTTCCGGGTAGCCGCTGTAGCTGGGGTGGATGGCGAACGGGGTGGCGGTCTGCTGGGAGATGGCCAGCAGGCGATCGCGCACCTTGGGATCGAAGCTGTAGCGGCTCGGGTCGGCGCAGTTGTACTCGGCCACGTCGGAGTGGGCCGAGTGGACATAGACGATGTCACCCCCGGCGATGGTGTCGTAGTTCACCATGGCCAGCAGCTTGGCGACGGCATCGGTGTCGAGACTGGCTGCATAGGCTCTGGAGCCGTTGAGGCCGTTTTCCTCGGCGCCGAAGAAGGCGAAGCGCACCGTGTAGGGCAGGGTCTCTCCCTTGAGTGCCTCGGCAACCGCCAGCAGGGCGGCGACGCCGGCCCCGTTGTCGGTGGCGCCTTCGGATCCTTTCTTCTCGCCGGTGCTGTCATAGTGGGCACCGATGAGGATCACCTTGTCGCTCTGACCCTTGAGCTCGGCGACGATGTTCTGGGAGGTTCGGTCTGTGCCGCCCCGGGTGTAGGTGAACGGCTGGTTCTGCACCTCGTAACCCCAACCGGCCAGGTGATCCTGGATCCAGGCGGCGGCGCGGGTTTCGGCCTCGGTGCCCGTGGGACGAGCGCCTATCCCTTCTGCGCCAGAGCTCAGTTGCACCAGAAATTCATGGGCCTGAGCTGCGGGGGCAGGGGGTTGGGAGTCGTTGTCAGAGGGGTTGCAACCGGCCAGCAGGGCAGGCAGAACGAGGGCCAACAGGGTTTTCTTCATACTGCAATCCTTTGTTGTATATGGTTTTATTTTTCCGCGTCAGGATGAACCTGACGTCCGGCAGATTCTGTGAAGGGGGTGGCATTTGTCAACCTTGCCGGTGGATGTGGGCAGTCCCGGGGGATTTGTTGTGGGAAACACTTGCGCCTTGTGCCTATCTTGGGATAATTCGCTCCCCTGTTTTTGCGAACTGATGCAATAACGAGCGATCCATTTATGTCGGCTCTGTTCCAGAGCGATGCAATAACGAGCAATTTACTATGTCTGTGACCCAAGATGTGTTTAACGAAGACGGCAAGTTCATGCGCAAGATCCGCAGCTTCGTCCGTCGCGAAGGCCGCCTGACCAAAGGGCAGGAGAAGGCCCTGGAAGAGCTCTGGCCGGTCATGGGCATCGATTTCGCACCAGAGCCGCTCGACATGGTGGCCCTGTTTGGCCGCGAGGCACCCGTGGTGCTGGAGATCGGTTTCGGCATGGGCGCCTCCCTGGTGGAGATGGCCAAGAACGCCCCCGAGAAGAACTTCATCGGCATCGAGGTGCACTCTCCGGGTGTGGGCGCCTGCCTTGGCACCGCCCAGGAGGCGGGCGTCACCAACCTGCGCGTCATCTGCCACGATGCGGTGGAAGTGCTGGAGCACATGATCCCGAACGGTTCTCTCTCCTGCCTGCAGCTCTTCT
Organism: Aeromonas sp. 62-46; assembly: GCF_001898585.1. Taxonomy (NCBI): domain Bacteria; kingdom Pseudomonadati; phylum Pseudomonadota; class Gammaproteobacteria; order Aeromonadales; family Aeromonadaceae; genus Aeromonas; species Aeromonas sp. 62-46. The sequence continues at coordinate 41,674 of NZ_MKUI01000045.1, forward strand.
TCCCGGACCCCTGGCACAAGAGCCGCCACCACAAGCGCCGCATCGTGCAGCCTGCCTTTGCCCAGGATATCCGCCAGAAGCTTGCCATCGGTGGCGTCTTCCACATGGCCACCGACTGGGAGAACTACGCCGAGCACATGCTCGAGGTGATGAGTGCCGCCGAGGGGTACGAGAACACCTCCGCCACCGGCAACTGGGTGCCCCGTCCCGACTGGCGCCCCCTGACCAAATTCGAGCAGCGTGGCCATCGTCTGGGCCACGGTGTCTGGGATCTGATTTTCAAACGAGTCAACTGAGTCAACGTATCAACTAAGGAGCTATCATGGCCAACCGTAGCCGCCGTCTGCGCAAGAAACTGCGCGTCGATGAATTCCAGGAAATGGGGTTCGACATCAGTTTCAACTTCCCGGTCGGCACCGCCGAAGAGACCATTGATGCCGTGGTCGATGCGCTGATCGACGAGGTGATTGAGCCTCGCAAGCTGGCCTTCGCCGGCTCGGGTCACCTGGCCTGGGAAGGGATGATCTGCACCCAGCAGCTCGGCAAGTGCTCCGACGAAGACCGTTCCGCCGTTCAGACCTGGCTGCAAGGCAAAGGGCTGGAGGCCGTGGTGGTCACCGAGCTGTTCGATCTCTGGTACGGCGAGCCGGCCTGATATCTGACTGCCTCCCGGGCAGATAGAAAATCCCGCCGCCGGCGGGATTTTTGTCGGTGGGCTGGCCCCGCCTCGTTTCACGTCATGGAAAAGCCAATGGTGTTGTCATCCGAATTACTGGCCGGCATCCTGGAAGAGGTGCGTCCGCTGCTCGGGCAGGGGAAGGTGGCCGATTACATTCCCGCCCTGGCCCAGGTGCCTGCCGATCGGCTGGGGATCGCGGTCTGTACCGTTGAAGGGGAATTGTTCACCGCAGGTGACGCTTTCGAGCCCTTCTCCATCCAGAGTATCTCCAAGGCCCTGAGCCTCACGCTGGCCTTGACCCTCTATCAGGAGGAGGAGATCTGGGCCAGGGTGGGCAAGGAGCCCTCCGGCCAGCCGTTCAACTCCCTCGTCCAGCTGGAGTTCGAGCAGGGCATTCCCCGCAACCCCTTCATCAACGCCGGTGCCCTGGTGGTGAGCGATCTGCTGGAAACCCGGCTCACCGCTCCCCGCCAACGCACTCTGGAGCTGGTGCGCCGCCTGTGCGGCAACCCGGCCATCATGGCGGATCAGGTGGTGGCGCGCTCCGAGTACCAGCACTCCGCCCGCAATGCCGCCATCGCCTATCTGATGAAGGCCTATGGCAACTTCGAGAACGAGGTGGACAAGGTATTGCAGAGCTACTTCAATGCCTGCGCCATCCGCATGAGCTGCGTCGATCTGGCACGAGCCTTCGTCTATCTGGCCAACCGGGGCGTGCCCCTTGGCGAGAGCACGCCCCTGCTGCCGGCCCGGACCACCAAGCAGGTCAATGCCCTGCTCGCCACCTGCGGCCTCTATGACGAGGCGGGCGACTTCGCCTACCGGGTCGGCATGCCGGGGAAATCCGGGGTGGGGGGCGGCATCATGGCGCTGATCCCGGGAGAGCTTTCCATCTGCGTCTGGTCACCCGAGCTCAACAAGGCGGGCAACTCCCTGGCCGGGACGGCGGCGCTGGAGCTGCTGGCCGAGCGCCTGGGCCGCTCCATTTTTTAACTCTCTTCACTATGCATCGAGACGACATCATGAAACGAATGACTGGACTGTGGCGAAGCTGCCTGACCGCCTTGCTGCTCTGGTGTGCCTTGCCCGCGCTGGCCGCCGAGCTGCCCCCGCTCTCCCTGGCGGATGCCAAGGGCAAGGAGGCGGTGATCCTGGATACCCGCCCGAGCTATTTCTATCAGGGCTGGCCCATGGACGGGGAGAAGCAGGGGGGCCATGTAGCCGGTGCCGAGCTGCTCTCCGCAGAGTGGAAATACAGTGACGAGGAGTGGCCTGCGGCGCTTGCGAGCAAGGGGCTGAAGGCCGACAAACCCGTCGCCCTCTATGGCACCCCTCGCGAGGTGGCCGAGGTGGCCCGTCTGCTGCGCCTGCAGGGCATCAAGCAGCTGTTCGAGCTGCAGGGATGGAAAGAGGCGCCCCGGGAGCATCTGGCACGCTGGCAGCAGCTGGTCCATCCGCTCTGGCTGGCAGACTTGCAGGCAGGCAAACCGGTCATCGCCGCCCCCAAGGGGGAGTGGAAGGTGTTCGAGGTGGACTGGGGATCCCCCAAGGCCTATCTGCTGAGCCACATTCCGGGAGCCGGCTACATCGACACCAACCGGCTGGAAGGGGAGCCGCTGTGGAACAAGGTCTCTGACGAGGCGCTCAAGGCGCTGCTGCTGGAGAACGGCATCCGTCATGACACCACCGTCATCCTCTATGGCCGCAACACCATGGCGGCGGCCCGTGCGGCCCATCTGATGATGTATGCGGGGGTCGAGGATGTGCGGCTGCTGGATGGCGGGCTGGAGGCCTGGTTCGTGCAGCATCTGCGCACCGAGACCGGGCTGGCCAACAAGTTCACCCCGGCCAAGGAGTTTGGCGTGGCCATCCCGGCCCATCCCGAGTACTACACCACCCTTGACCAGGCCAAGGCCCTGCTCAAGCAGCCGGACGGCGCCCTGGTCAGCGTGCGCACCTGGGACGAGTTCGTGGGCAATACCTCGGGCTACAGCTACATCAAGCCCAAGGGGGACATTCCCGGGGCCAGATGGGGTCATGGCGGGGTGGATGCCAACAGCATGAGCGACTTCCACAACCCGGACGGCACCATGAAGCCCCCCCGCGAGATCCTCGCCATGTGGGATGAGTGGAATATCGAGCCGACCCAGCAGGCCGCTTTCTACTGCGGCACCGGCTGGCGCGCCTCCGAGGCGTTCTTCTACGCCTGGTTGATGGACTGGAAGCGGATCAGCGTCTACGACGGCGGATGGTTCGAGTGGAGCATGGATCCGGCCAACCCCACCGTCACCGGCGAGCGCAAGCCGGGCAACTGAGACGGCAAAGCCGAGCAGCGGAAATAAAAAAGCACCTTCATGGAAGGTGCTTTTTTTGTCTGCAAGGCATGGTGAACCGGAATCAGAAGGAGGCCACGCTGGTCTGGTCGTAGAGGCCGTACTTCCTCGACAGCATCTGGCCGCCGTCCCGGGTCAGGGGGACCCAGCTGATGTTGGCGCTGTCGATGGTGGACTTGAACATCATCAGGTCGAACGGGATGGTGATGTAGAGGCCCTTGGTGAAGCTCCCTTCGCCGTACTCTTCTGCCGACACATTGGTGAAGGTGGCGAAGAAACCGGCGCTGATCCCCGAATCAAAGGTCTTGGCAAAGTTGAACGTGGCGCCATAGTCCCCCGCGAGGTAGCGACCCACCGAGATCTGGGCGGTCACCTTGTCCAGAAACGCCGGTTGCCAGTAGGTGGTGACATGGCCGGTGGCGATCTGGTAATCGGCGAGCTGGAGGGTGTTCTCCCAGTCCCGCTGCCTGACCAGGTTGAGATCGGCGCCGATGGCCCAGTTGCGGTTGAAGGGGCGATACAGGGCCTCCCCGCCAACACCGGCATACATCATCTCCAGATAACCGCCATAGGCCTGGCCGTACCAGCCATCGGCAAACTTGTCCATGTGGGTGAGCTGCAGGTTGTTGAGCAGCACATTCGATGACGTCACGTACTCCCGCACCCAGGTTCGGACCCGGGGCAGGGCCTCTCCATCGGGCGGCGGCTCGGTGTAATTGAACTTGTCGTAGTTGTTGACGAGGTTGACGAAGACGGTGCTGCTCACCCAGTCGTGCTCGGTCATGTGCCAGTCGGTGTTGGCATTCAACCCGAGCTGGTACATGTAGAAACTCTCGGCTCCCCCGATGGACTGGCTCAGCTTGGGCACTATCTTGAAATCCCATGAGCGGGGTTCGGCTCCATGGCGCAGTGTGCCTTCGACGGGGGCCGGTGGCTGATGGCTGACCTCGATCTCCTGTGTCTGGCCGAGGGGGAGATCGCTGTTGGCACGACGCACGGAGTCGAGATCGACTCGGCTCTCCTGCAGGGGCATCCCCTGCTTCTGCTCGATGATGCGCAGCTCTTTCACCGTGGAAGGCAGGGCATTGACGGCCAGCAGGGTGGCTCGCTGCTCGCTCTGGGCCTGATCCCTGTATCGGGTCTGCTCTGCCTCCAGCGTCAGGGTCTCCTTGTCACTGTAGAGTGAGGCCTGTTGCCAGCCCCCATTGCTGGCCAGCTGGGAAGAGAGCGTCGACCAGTCGACCTGCTCCAGGGAGTCGACCTGGCTGGCCTGATAGGCCGGAACGGGGGGATCCATGACCTTGGGCAGCGACAGGGAGGGGTCGTTGAAGTTGGTATGCCATGTCAGCCCCCACATCAGGGTATTGCCGCGCTGATAGCTGAGGTGCATGTCGAACACATCGTAAGGCTGGTAGACGATGCCCACATTGATGGGAGTGCTCTGAACGATGGCCCCCGCCGACTCGTGACTGTAGTCGTTGCCCTCGTATTCGAGCTTGAGTCTGAGGGGCTGCCAGGGGGTCTGGTACTCTATCCCTCCATAGAGGGCCGCCGGGCCATGGAACAGGCTGCCGAATTCAAACTTGCCGCCGCTGCCCGAGAAGCCGTCATCACGCTGACACCAGCCTTCACGGACTTCACAGAAGGGGTTCTTGATGTTGCCGCTCTGACCCATGTTTCCCCACGCCATTCCCAGGGTGAAATCAAGGTTCTTGTAGCGTTTGCTGGCGACGATGTATTCGCTGTCAAAGAGCCCGGTCCCCATCACATCGCGCAGGCCCACAGAGACCTGCGGGCGCCAGGTGGATTCGGTCCAGAGTCGGGCTTTGACATCCAGCCCCTTGTCCTTGTAGGTCTGGTCGCCACTGAAATTCTCGTCATTGCTGTAGAGCCGGGTGCGAATGTCGGTGTATCTCAGGGTGGCTTCCAGCCAGGAGAATGGCTGCATGGAGATGGACCAGCGCCGGTATTCCTGGTCATCCATGTAGTTGAATGAAAACTCGCCTTCCGGTGCCATGCGTGCCGTCGGCATCTGGAGCAGGCCCACGCCACCAAAATCACTCTGGGTGGGGAGGAGAGGCGAGAAGCTGTCCGTGTTGGCAAACGCGAAGGGGGAGGCAAGCAGCGAGAGAGTGGCGATTCTGGTCAGCATTACTCGGGTATCCGATTAGCAATCATGTCGGCAATACGGAGATTGATGTTCTTGAACTGGGCAGGCAACAGCGCCGGATCGAAACCGGCAAACAGGGTTGCACCCGGCATGGGCTCGATATGGTATTCGTTCCACACCGCGACGGGGGACAACTGGACGCGGCCATCCGGCTGGATGAGATAGACCTCACCAGGGTTGGCGCCGGGTAGCAGACTGTGGCCCTGCCAATATTCAGCCAGCCCCTTGGCGGGTTCATGGGGCATGGACCTGCGACTGTTGATCAATCCCAGCAGGTAGAGGCTGGATGGTCTGCGAGAGAGATAGAGAGAATAGTCGCCAGACAGACGAGGGTTGTTTGCAGGCTCCACTCTGCTGAGATCCGGATCCAGCTTGATGTCAATCCGGCCGGCCACATCGAGCTGATCCAGCTCGCGCAGCAGTTGCTGGGTGGCCTGAACCAGGCCGCCCTGATGCGCTCTCATCCAGAGAACCTGGAGGGCTTTCAGATCGCTGAGCAGCTGTTCTTTGGCTTGCTGTGCAGACTCATCTTGGGCGGGGGAGGAGATGATGGCGGCAGGCCAGTAGACGTCGCCGGGCAAGCCGGGCGCATTCAACAGTTGTTCCAGACGCTGGCTATCGGAGAGGGAAATGGTGGTCTTGCTGGCATGGCCGACCATCACCCGGGTGATGCTGTCGGCATGAAGCCAGGGGGCATAGCCAATCAGAAGCGAGAGTATGATTTTTTTCATGGTGCATAGGGCTTGGTGAAGACCATCTCGATGGTGCTGTTGTCAGGGCCGATGTGCTGAATGGTTTTTCTGACCAAGCCCGTCTTTTTGTCCAGCCAGTAATAATTCCGCCACGTCAGGTCATCCTTCACCGACTGGACCGTCTCTTCGTAGAGGGAGGTCGTCAGCACGGCGCCATTGATATCCAGATTTTCATCAGCCAGCTGTTTGAAGGTGGTGTGGAGGTTTCTTCCGCTGTGGCGAAGTTGCGCCCATTCAGCCAGATAACTGAATTGGGCATCGCCTGGAATGACGGCCTGACTCAAGGGATCCGCCATGGTGGCGGCGAAATAGCGAAGATCATTATCCAGCTTGAGCGTCTTGGTAATTCGACCATGCTCGGTCACTATCAAGCCTCTGTCGCTGCTGACCCAGGAGAGGCGATCCCCCTCGGCAAAGGCGAGCACGAGCAATACAGGTGGTCTGTCATCAACGGTGAGCAATGCACTGGCATAGGGCAGCTTTTCGATGGCTTCCGGGGAAATGGTTATCTCATCATCCGCAGTGAAGATATATTTGAGCTGTTGATAGCTATCAACGTTGCTGTCTGCACAGCCAAACAACAACATTGATAGCAATAAAAGAATGCGCTTGATTAGCATGAAAGCATCACTGAATAAATAGAAAAACAATAAAGACTGCCCTGAGGCAGTCTTTATTTCATTATATCAACGAGCTGTGCTGGTGACAGTCGAGGGGTTGTCGTCGTTGTTGTTGCTGGCAACGGCAACGGCAACACCGATGGCAGCAGCAGCGGCTACGCCAACGGCGATGGCACCAGCGGTGATGCCACCGACAGCAGCAGCGCTAGCAGCACCGGCACCGGCAGCGGCGCCACCAGTGCTGGCGCCTGCGCCAGCAGCGACTGTTTCTGCAGCCATGGTCGGGCTGGACAGGGCCAGCAGTGCAGTCATAATCAAAACACTCTTCTTCATATATTTCCCTTATAAAATCAGAATAGTCGACGATCGTTCTACTCTATTGTGATGGCAAGCCATCGTTTTTGATCAATTTGCATCCATTATTTTTTATCATGACGGAATGCAAATCGAACCAAAATTATCATCACCCCCAACATGCCGCCCAAGAGGGCACCCAATGCGACGATGAGTGCCCGTTTCGGCTTTATTTTCTCTTCGGCGATAACGGCAGGGTCAAGCACTTTAAAGACATATTCCTGATTGACTTCGGCGAGCATCAAGGTTTTGGTCTGCTCTTCTATCAATTGATAAAAGACTTTCTGCATATCGGCAACGGAAGTCTTGGAGAGTTGTTCGGTCAAATAGGCGATATTGCGTTTTGACTCCTCCTGATCCCGCTGTTTCATGGTGCTGTTGAGATCGTCGATCAACCAGTCCACCCACTGTTTTGCCAGTTGCGGGGAGTAGAAGTCGACGCTGACGGTCAGCAGCCCTGTCTTGGGGTCGCTGTTGAGATTGACCAGGCTCCTGAACGCCTTGATGAGCTCCCAGTCAGTGGGCTCGGGAGACCTGCCGGGCGGCATCTCGCGGACCCACTGTTGGGTCTGGGTGTCATAGACCTCGGGGTTGATGAGCAGCTCCCCCGTGGTTTTATCCATGCCGGTGGCGGCGATCAGGGGGACGGCCAGTTGATGGCGACGAATGAACTCCCCGAGAAACAGCCGCGACTTGCCCACCTCGATGGCGATGGAAGCCTTGTCTCCTCCTTTATTGCCCAGATCGACCCCGGCCAGACTGGCCAGCCCGCCGAAGCGGGAGGCCAGCGCGGAGAGTCCTCCCCCCTGTTGTTCAAGGGAGGGGGTCAGGAGCGCTTCGGCACGATAGATGTTGGGACTCCACAGTGCGAAGGCAACGGCGAGACAGGTCGCGATCAATGTGGTGGCAAAGAGCCACCACTTGGCTTGCCACAGGGCAATAGCCAGCTCTCGCAGGTCGATTTCATCGCTTGCCGGAGCAAGATCCCTCGGCAAGGGAATGACGTTCGCTTTTTGTGCTTCCATGATGATTTGATGAGTCCTATGGAATATGACTGGACGCGTCCAGCGCGTTACTTGATGGCGGACCAGGCGACGCCCAACTGATACATGATCTGGGTTGCCGAAGACATGATGCTCAGGTTGTCCAGATAGTCGGAATCCACCGGCACTATGATGGTGTCCCCCGGCTCCAGGCTCTTGCGTCCGCCAAACCAGCTGTCATTGGGCAGCATCACGCTGCCGTTGGCCTTGATGACATAGACGCGATCGGTATCGGCTTGTTTCTTGGTACCACCGGCCAGGCTGATGTACTCGTTGATACTGGTCTCCTCTTTGTAGATATGGGAAGAGGGGAACTGCACCATGCCCGCGATGGAGACCACGTTCTGCATGGTCGGGATATAGAGTTTGTCGCCATCCTCAAGGAGGACGTCTGACTGCTTCTCTCCGGCCAGCAGGGCTGGCATGTCGATGGTCATGCGTCCGATGGCCTTGCTGTTTTCCAGCTGGTTGACCACCGACATGGCTTCGGCAGGGGAGCTGCTGTAGTTGGCAATGGTGCTCTGTCTGCGCAAGGTCATGGTCGAGATCTCCTGGCGAAGTTCATCGCGCAGCATCACCAGCCGCTCTTCCTCCTGCTTGCGTAGGGCCTTGCGGGCGAAGATGGCCCCGTTGGGGTTGGCATAGGTCGTGATGCCACCCACGCGCTCGATCAGATCGTGCAGGCTCTCTCCCCTGCGCACGGTGTAAGTGCCCGGGAATTTCACTTCACCGAAGACCTGGACGGTCGCCTCTTCCCGCCATTGGGGATGGGGCAGGACGTTGATGTTGTCCTTGGATTGCAGCAGCGGTGAACCGTAAGGGCTGTTGGCGGTATCCAGCGAGAATCGCTCGTTCTGTACCAGGATGCTGTCGCCCCGCTCATTGACGCGGGAGAGTTCGACCACGTTGGCCTGCTCGTTGAATCCGCCGGCGGCCAGGATGGCATCTGACATGCGGCTGTTGTCGGTCAGCGGGTAGAGGCCCGGGTATTTCACTTCGCCACGCACTTCCATGATCTTCACCGGCTGACCCAGGGTAGACTGTGCCTTCAGGCGTTCGATGACAGGCGCCAGAAGGGCTTGCCGTGAATCGGCGACCACTGCGTCCGTGGCGGTCTTGTCGGACAGGGAGGATAGCTTGATCTGAGTGTCATTGCTGAGCTCGTCACTCTTGACATCGGCGCCGGTGGAAACATCGGTCCGCATCATGGCGGCGTTGTCCAGCTCTCTTGCCTTGGTCTTGAGATCCTTCACTCTCGTCGAGGTCGCGGCAGTCTCTCTGAGCCGGTCAGTGGCATCGTTGCGGAACACCAGCACCTGATCCCTGGCCTGGAGTACCACATCGTCCTTGCTGCCCGGCTGTTGCAGCGCCTTGCCCAGGTTGAACTGGATCACGCTGATATTGCGCTGGGAGTCCACTTCCCTGACGACCAGGGCATAGCTCAGATCGGTCGCGGAGATGAGATCCCGCTGAACGCTCTTGAGCAGGTTGCTGATGCGGGTGCCCGGGGTATAGCTGTAGACGCCATCACGTACCACGGCCCCTTTGACGACGATGGCCTGACTGTACTCGGTGCTGCTCGGTTTGACCGAAATCTTGTCGCCGTCCCGGATGCTGAACTGACGGTCATGGCCATTGGCCAGCGTCAGGTTGAAGACTTTCAGACCAGTGTCCGTATGACGTTCTACCGAGACTTCCTGCAAGGCGGACGCCTTTACGCCACCGGCCAGGGCGAGCACGTCCGCCAGGGGGGCCGAATTTCTCAATTCGTAGATGGCGGGGCGCTTGACCAGTCCGCTGATGGACACTTCACTGCCTTTGGCCGGGACGAAGACGGTATCCCCCGCCTGCAAGCGAATATCCTGGCTGGTATCCCCCCAGACCAGCATCTTGTACAGATCCACATCGATGACTTTCTGTCCGGCCCGCTTGACCTGGATCTTGCGCAGGGAGCCGACGGTGTCGATACCGCCTGCCGCCTGCAAGACCTGGGTGACGGTCGCCATGCCGCTGACATTGTAGGCACCGGGGCGATAGGCATCCCCCATCACAAATACCTGCATGGCACGCATGGCACCAAAGCTGATGAAGGAATTGACGCCTATCATCTGCTCCTTGATCCGGGTTTCAAGGTCGCTTCTGAATTGCTGGAAGGTCAATCCACTGGCAGAGATAGGACCGAGACTGGGGAAGTCGATGAAGCCTTCTCGACCGACGCTCAGGTCATAGACCGCGTTTTCCTTGCCATACAGCTGCACATGGATTTCATCCCCCGGGCCAATGACATAATCATCAGCAACGGGCATGTCGGTCACGGGGGCATCCAGAATGGGTTCACCGGCGAACACATTGTAACCGAATGGTTGGAGCTCCCCTGGCTGGGCTACCCCTGCGATCAGCGGGCGCTGGGATACCTGGCTATAGTCGACCTCCCGTGGCGCCGCTACCGGTGTTGACGGGGTGACAGGGGTCATGGCGCTGGCATTCTGGAACTGGTTGACAGAAATACCGTATTGCTTGGCCAGAGCCTGTTGCTGATCAGCGGGCAGGCGCTTGAATTGTTCCATCATCTGCGGGCTGATTTGCGGCGCAGCGAATACATTTAAACTAATCGCAGCTAATATCCATGGCGCTGTTATAAATTTCATTTTAGGTAAAGCCTTGCAATGTGTTTGTTCAGATTGCTGAAGATGGTGGGTAATAAATAGGGTGTTTACTCGATCATCGAGTAAATTAGACTTTCTTTATATATCCGTGAAAAATAACAAGCCCCGTATATTAGAACATGCTTGTGTGACGTTTTTATATGCAAGGTACCCAGGTAATGGAAGGTTCGGGTATGCCCAGCGCTGTCAGCATGAGGAGCAAACCACCCGCAGGGACAGCGATGGCATGATTGGTACTTGGGGTCAGTGTGCTGCCCTGTGTACGGCAATTATTGTGCCTTCACTCATTATGCGTGTCACAACGTCCATGCTGGTCAGGGATAAAAAGACATGGCTACCGCATCCGAAGGGCAAATCGGCATGGGGTGTGTATTTTTTGTTATTTTTTCAGGTTGGACGACAGTGTGCGTCGTATCCCGATGGTCAAAGCGTCAAATTGTTGATTGTATTGGCAATGACTATGAGATTTGTTTTCCGCGCGGAAATTTATCAAAAGTGTATTTTTTTGCAACATATATCAGACAATTCCTATGACCAATCTCGGATTTATTCCTTTCTTTGAACAGAAGGCACAATAAATGACCGGGTATGTGACTGTGTGTGGATAATTCAACATGCAGGGCGTAATGACTTTGTTTCTGGTATCTGTGCGGGGGTGTCGTATGGATTCTGTCTGGTGGGGTTGACTTTTTGCTCTAATTTTGTGGTTGCTGCAGTCTGAAACCCACCCTGAGCTAGGCTTCATCTATCACCGCCAGGGTGAGCGTGAAGAAGGGGAGAGTGATGAAAGCTGTGATGATGCTGGTTTGTCTGTTGGGATTGGCGGGGTGCAGCTCCCAATACATCATGAGCACCAAGGATGGCAAGATGATTGCCACCGACAGCAAACCCAGGTTGGACGAGACCACAGGCATGTATCGCTATTACGATGAAGAGGGGAGGGAAGTGCATATCAACAAGGACGACATCACCCAGATCATGGAGCGTTGAGGCTCTCCTCAAGCAACAAGGGCTGCCCGGGGGCAGCCCTTGTTATTTTTGGTGCTCATGCCGTCTGGGGCACCTGACGGTTGACCTGGCCGGCAAACAGCTGGTGGAAGCGGGAGTGGGAGTTGGCCAGCAGGCTCACCGGCGACCCCTGCTCCACCACGGTGCCGGCCTCCATCACCACCACCTTGTCCACCGACAAGAGCGGCTCCAGGTGGTGGGCGATCACCAGATAGCTGGCCTCCGGCCGGTAGCGGTAGAGCAGCTCGGCCATCTTGCGCATGCCGCCGTGATCGAGGTCCGAGGTGGCCTCGTCCAGCACGATGAGCGGTCGGCGCGACAGCAGGATGCGGGCGATCACCAGCAGCTGGGTCTCGCCGGCGGAGAGTTGCAGCCTGTCGAGATCCTCGTCCAGCCGCCCGGCGCAGCGCTCGGCGAGGCCCACCCGGGCAAGCGCCTGCTCAAGCACGGCGTCCTCATGCTCGGTCAGGGGCGCCAGATTGGCCCGCAGGGTACCGAAGAAGGTGAGCGGGATCTGGGAGACGGTGTCGTAGAGATCGCGCACCGCCTCCGGTGCAAGTCGTGACAGTGGCTGATTGCCGTAGAAGATCTCCCCCTGGGAGGCGGGATACATGGCCTGCAATACCCCCAGCAGGGAGCTTTTGCCTGCCCCGGTACGCCCGCACACACCCACCTTTTCACCTGGGGCCAGCTCGAAGTTCACCTTGTGCAGCGCCCACTGGCTGGTTTGGGGGTAGCGCAGCCCCAGGTTGTCGAAGCGCACTGCGGGGTGAGGGGTGGCGAGGGCCTCTCCCTCCTGGCGTTCGCTCTCTATTTCGCTGTATTCGCGCACCCGCTCTACCGCGTTCATCACCTGTTCCACTTCGGCAAAGGTGCGGATGAGGGAGTTGAGCATGGCGGAAGCGGTAAAGGCATAGGTGATGGCAACCGCCCCCAGCAGCGGGCTGTTGCCAAAGGCCACCATGAGTGCCACGGCCCCCACCAGGGCGGCGGAGAGCAGGGTCTGGTGCATGCCGAGCCAGCGGTTGATGGAGGTGGTGGTGTACCAGCTGCGCAGGTTGTTGTCATAGTGGTGCAGCACCTGGTCCAGCGCGAAACGCTCGGCCCCGGCCAGGCGCAGGGCGGGGGCGCCGCGGATGGTCTCGCTGATGCTGATGTAGAGCGGGGAGCGCAGCACCGAGGACTGGCGCCGCAGCTTGAGTTGCACCGCCCGGTAGCGGCGCTGCAACACATAGAGCGCCCATCCCACCAGGGGGGCGATGAGCAGCAGCAGGGGAATATTGATGCCGATCACCACCACCTGCAAGGCCACGGACACCAGCATGCCGAACAGTCCCACCAGCATGGAGAGCAGCATCTCCTGCGCCTCCCCCAGATCCCGGTCGAAGCGGTTGAGGATGCGCCCCTGGGGCACCTTGTCGAAGAAGGCCATGGGGGCGCGGCTGATGCGCCCCAGCATGCCGTCAAACAGGGTCCAGGCCAGCTTGAGGCCGAGTTTGTAGTTGATGACCCGCACCGCCATGATGCAGGCGAGGGAGCCCGCCCCCAGCAGCACATAGATGCCGAGCAGGGTCGTGACGTCGCTCACCTCGGCCTTGCCGCCGAGCCAGAGATCCGAGGCGATGCGCAGCCCTTCCTGGCCCAGGGTGAGCAGCAGGACGAGCAGGATGGCACCGGGGGCGGCGAGGCGCTGCCACATGAAGCCAAACAGCCCCCAGTCCACCTTGCCCTCCACCACTTTCTCCTCGCTGAACTGCTCCGCCTCCTGAGGGGGCACCGGCGGGGCGGGCTGGGGATGCTGGACAAGATCCGCCAACTGGTGGGCATCGAGCTCCACCAGGCGCTCCTGCTCGATGCGGATCACCCGATCGCACCTGGCCAGCACATCCGGGTCGTGGCTCACCAGGAGCCGGGTTGGCCCCGGCTTGAAGGCGAGCCCCTGCTCCAGTACCTGGGCCGCGACCATGGGGTCGAGCGCAGACAAGGGGTTGTCCAGCAGGAGGATATCGGCCCGGGCGTAGAGGGCGCGAGCCAGGGCGACCCGCTGCTGCTGGCCGCCGGAGAGGCGGGTGCCGAGCTCCCCCACCAGGGTTTGATCCCCGTGGCTGAGCAGCGCGAGATCGGCCGTGAGGGCGCAGGCGCCGAGCACCCAACGATAGCGCTCGGCGTGCCAGGGCTGGCCGAACAGGATGTTGTTGCGGATGGTGTCGTTCATCAGCCAGGGTTTATGGCCCAGATGGGCAACCCGGCCGTGGCGACGGATGCTGCCGGCAAACTCGCTGTCAAAGCCGGCAACCAGATGCAGCAGGCAGCTCTTGCCCGCCCCGGTGGCCCCGGTGATCCCCACGAGCTCCCCCGGTGCGATGGCGAGGTTGGCTCCCTCGAGCACCGGTTTTTGCTGGTGCAGGGCGGTGACGTTGTCGAGCCGCAGGCTGCCCACCGGCAAGCTGGGATCGGTGAGATCCCGATGCTGCTCCGGGCTGTTCAGGAACTCGCACAGCCGGTTGAAGCCGGTGTTGAAGTTGATCAGGGTGCGGATGAGGTAGGGCAGTCGCATCATGGGAATGCGCAGCACGGTAAACAGGGCGATGGTGGTGAACACCTGGGGCAGGGTGAGGGTGTTGCCCGACGCCAGGTAGGTGGTGAAGGTGGCCAGGGTCACCAGCAGGGGAGTGCTCAGCATCAGCCCTTCGTTGATGGCATCGAGCCTGAGCACCCTGCCCAGCACTCCCAACTCCTGCTGGCGCTTGGTGTTGGCCGCCCGGGTGAAGAAGGGGCCAAGCCCGTTCTGGCGCACCAGCCGCAGCTTCTTGATGTATTCCGCCAGGATGCCGTTGCGCTCGTCCTGTTGACGCTTGAGCTGCTGCTCCTGCTGGTTCATGCGCCGTACCACCCGGGTGGAGATGAGCAGCAGCAGGGCCAGCACCGCGAAGCCCACCAGACCGGCACTGCCCACCTGCCACACCAGCAGGGCGATGGTGCCGATGAGTTGCAGCGCCATGGTGACCGGCATGGCGGGGTCAGCCAGGATCCAAGTGATGTCCCACACGTCCCGGTTGATGAGGTTCTGAACCCGGCCGCCGGCCCTGTCGTCGAAGCTCTTGCCACCCTGCTTCATTACCTTGGCGAGCAGGGATTCGGCCAGCAGACGGCGGATGGGCACGTGCATCTTGAGGGCCAGTTGCAGGGAGTGCTCCGCCAGCATGCCGGCGGCGAGCACGGAGGCGAACAGGGCCAGGGCCAGCAGCAGCTTGTGGCCGGTGGTGGCATCGGTGCCGAGCTGGGTCATGCTGTGGTTGAGCAGCCAGGGGCTGGTCAGGGTGGCGAGCATGCCGAGCAGTTGCAGCAGGGTGAGCAGGCCAATCCGTCCCTTGTAATGGCGCCAGATAAAGGCGGTCAGGGGCCAGGGGCGCACCGGCTGGCGGGCAGTGAGCGCGAGGAAGGCGTCGGCGCGGCCGTCGCGCCTGTCTTCCGGCAGCAGGGGATAGAGATCGTCGAGACTGACCTGGGGCTGGGTCAGCCCCTTGCGCAGCAGCGGGCCGGTCCAGCGATAGAAGAGGCGACTCAGCCAGCCGGCCGAGATTTCCGGATGATCCAATGGGTGTCCTTGTTGTTTTGTGTTGCTTCCATGGGCGGGGCGGCTCATGGGCCGCCCTCGAACTTGTTGTCTTGCTGCGGGCGTGCGCCCGGCGGGATCAGCGATCCCGGTTCATGCGGATGAGCCGATCCAGGATCCGCTCGCCATCGACCCGCAGGCCGTTGTGTTCGTACTCGTTGGTGATCCAGGCGCGGCTGTTGCCAAGCCCCTTCAGGGTGTCGCGGCTGTAGTCAAACTCCACGTACATGTCCTCGGCATAGACGGCGCAGGCCACCGGCACAGTGTTGCGGGCCAGCTGCGCCGGGTCGTAGAGGGGACCCCAGTCCGCTTTCTGGGCAAGCAGGTGGGCGGCCTCCTTCAGGGGAATGAGCTCGCGGAACTGCTCGAACATCCAGGGGAAGATCATCTCGCCGGTAAAGGCGAAATCTTTGCCTGGCGCCCAGGCCAGGGCAGGGAACTCCCTTCTCACCCGCTCTGCCGCCCAGTTGCTGGCACTCCCTTCGCAATAGATGAGCTCGTGCAGGATGGCGAACACCGGGTTGGTGTTGAACGGCTGCATGGCCTGCACCTGGTAGAGGAAGGCGGGGTTGAGGCGTTCGCCGATGAAGGCGTCTTCCAGCAGGTAGTAAAGTGCCTCGAAGGCGCCGCTGGCCCCCAGATCCAGCCCCTGCTGCTGCAACTGCTCCACCGTCAGGCGCTGGCCGTTGGGCAGGCGCACATCGTAGTGGTGCAGGTGGTTGGCCAGCCGGTTGGCCAGGGCCTGGGCATGGGGGAAGCGGGTGAAGAAGGCGCGGTTCTTGTCCGCCACCCGCTGGTAGGTGGCGCGGTAGACCTCATCCGCACTGCGCCCGATGGGTGCCACGCCGCCGGTGAGGTAGACCTCGTGCAGGCTCCTTGGGAACAACGAGAGGTAGGTGAGGCTGCAAAAGCCGCCGAAACTCTGGCCGAGCAGGCTCCAGGGGCGCCCCGGGCTCAGCACCTCGCGAATGCATTCGGCGTCGCGCACTATGCTGTCGGCGCGAAAATGGCCGAGGTAGTCCGCTTGCTCACCGGGGGTCATCCCCGCCAGGGCGTCAGCACTGATGGGGGTAGAGTGGCCGGTGCCGCGCTGATCGAGCAGCAGCACCCGAAACTCCTGCAGGGCCCGCTTGATCCAGCCGCCATCGGCGGTCGGGCGAGGAGCGCCAAAGCCCGGGCCCCCTTGCAAATAGAGCAGCCAGGGCAGGTCATCATCCAGCTTGTCCTTGCGGCAGAGGGTGCGGCCAAACAGGGTGAGGGTCGCCTCCTCATCGGGATGCTGGTGGTCGAGGGGCACGGTAAAAAAGTGTGGCTCGCAATGGATGCCATCCAGCACATAGTGCAAGGGGCTGCTCATCTGGGGTCTCCCTGAGGGTAGGAAAATCGTCGGCCTCATCATAGCCCTGGCGCAGGGGCGGGTCACGCCGGTTTTCGAGATTGTTAACAGAGATGGAGTCTGAGGTCGGTGCCGTACAAGGTGTGGTTTCGCCGCTGTTGACGGCGGGCTGCAACTGGACAAAGATGAGCCGCCTGCCGGGACGGGCAGGGATAGGTCAGCACCCCGGGTGCAGGAAACTGGATGGAGTTGGCTCGATGAAGCCGAGATGGATACGTGTTCGCAAGAGACGCACACTGAGGGATCCGGAGGGGGTGCTGCAGGCGGGTTTGCTGGTGTTCAGCGCCACCTGTGGTGCCACTCTGTTGCTGGCGGCCTGCAACGGCGGTTAGCTGAGTGAAACAGACCCGCTTGTCATGAGCGGGTTTTTTCATGCCGGAACAGAAGGTCGGGACCTGCCTGTAGCCCTTTGCTGGCGCGGGTTTGCGGTATGCAGAGCACGGCTGCTATGGTCAATTTACGACCGGATCCACAGAGGGAGGCGATCATGAACAGTCGTGAAAAAGTCCTGGCTCATTTGGCCACAGATCACCGGGTTGCAGGATTGACCGCTGGCGAGGCACTGGCTGGCATGAGCCACTCGATGAGTTCGCTCCTGCTGCAACAGGATCAGCACTTCTTCCGCCGCCATGCGGACGACCCCTGTCACGAAGTCGCCCGTGCCTGCTCGGCTGGACACGTATGGCATGGGGACGAAAACCACTACTAGCCCCGGCATGTGAGTAAATGACAGATGCAAAAAGGCCCGCTCATCTGAGCGGGCCTTTCGAATTTGGCTCCTCCTACTGGACTTGAACCAGTGACATACGGATTAACAGTCCGCCGTTCTACCGACTGAACTAAGGAGGAATAGTTGGTGCCCAGAGACGGAATCGAACCGCCGACACGGGGATTTTCAATCCCCTGCTCTACCGACTGAGCTATCTGGGCAACGGCGCGCATTAAACCCTTTCTGGACTGGGGTGTCAACCACAGGCCGCAGATTGATGTACCGTTCGCTCGATATCCGAGCAATCTTCCCGTGATTGGACCGGTTTCCCCGTTTTAACCATGAAAAGAGGGGGGCCTGTGGGACAGGGGGGGGCCGACGGCCAGCAGAACATCATGAAGGGGGGCGAGCTGCCTGACGTGCCGAGGGCTGCCCGCTGGCGCCAAGCCGGGAGAGGCGCCAGTTATCTTGGCCCATCGATTGAGCCTGCCGCGCTCTGCGGGTATGCTTTGCCGCACTCATCCCCTGGCCATGGTCCGGGCCGACGCGGCTGGCAGGGGTGACATCCATCCAACACCGCCTGGGGTTTATATGAATACCAATATGCAAGAGTGGCGCGAAGAGACCGCCGCCATCGTCAACGAGCTGCTGGCCGATGGCAGCAACCCGGATCTGGATTACGAGATTGAGCACCACTTTGCCTGCCAGAAGTTCGATCTGCTGGAGAAGGCGGCGGTCGATCTGTTCAAGGCCGGTTTCGAAGTGACCGACGCCGAGGAGATGGAGCTGGACGACGGCGCCACCATCTTCTGCTTCGACGCCATGGTGGAGTGCAAGCTGGATATCGACACCATCGTCGCCGACATCGAGAAGATGCTGCCCATCCTCGAGAAATACGGGGTGGACTACGACGGCTGGGGCACCTACTTCCAGGAGTAAGTGCCCCAGATCATGCACGCTTTGCAAAAACAACAAGGCCACCCTCGGGTGGCCTTGTTGTTGCTGGCTTACTGCTCCGGCAGCTGGTAGCTGCGGGCAAAGTCGGCCGGTGGGAGGGGGCGGCTGAACAGATAGCCTTGCAGCCGATCGCAACCTACCTGCACCAGCCAGGCCTGCTGCTCCGGTGTCTCCACCCCTTCGGCGGTGATCTTGATGCCAAGCTCATGGCCCAACCCGATGACGGAACGCACGATGGCGGTGGTGGCCTGGTTGGTGGCCAGCCCCTGGGTGAAGCTTTTGTCGAGCTTGAGGGTCGCCACCTGCAGCCTGGGAAGATAGGCGAGGGAGCAGTAGCCGGTGCCGAAGTCGTCGATGGCGAGCTGGAAGCCCGCCTCGATGAGGCTGGCCAGGTTGCTCTCTATCTCGTCGGCATTCTCCATCAGCACCCCTTCGGTGATCTCCAGCTCCAGTTGCCAGGGGGCGAGCCCGTGGCGCGCGATGCAGTCGAAGATCTGCGGGCAGAGCTCGGGATCGCGGAACTGCAGGGGCGAGAGGTTGATGGAGAGCACCAGATCCGGGGCCGCCACCTGCCAGCGGGCAAGCTGGGCACAGCCGAGCTCCAGCATCAGCTGGCCGAGCTGGCCGATGAGCCCCAGCTCCTCCGCCAGCGGGATGAACTCGTCGGGGGAGATCATGCCGAATTCGGGATGGGGCCAGCGGCAGAGCAGCTCAGCCCCGTGCAGCCGGTTGCTGTGGGTACAGATGATGGGCTGGTAGACGGCGGTCAGCTCGGCGGACTTGATGGCGAGTGGCAACTGGGCGGCGATGAGCTGGCGGCGTTTGAGCTTGGCATCGAGTGCGGGGTCGAACAGGGTACAGTGCTGCTGCTGGCGCTTGCCCTGGGCCAGGGCGGCCTCGGCGTGGCTCAGCAGACGCTCGGCATCCTTGGCCTTGCCATGGGCGATGCCGAGGAACACCGGGATCTGGATCCTGTGTTCTTCCACCTGGTAGGGCGTCATCAGCTCCTGCAGCAGGTTGCGGCTCCACGCATCCAGAGAGAGGGGGAGCTCGGGCAGCAGCAGGACGAAGTCATCCGCCGCGACCCGGCAGAGCAGGGACTGGGGCGGCGCCAGCCGTTGCAGGCGGCGGGCCACCTGGCTCAGCAGGCGGTCGGCGACCCGTATGCCGAAGCGATCGTTGATCTCGCGAAAATGTTGCAGATCCACCAGCAGCAGGCTGGCCTTGCGGGCGCCCAGATGACGGCTGGTCTGGAGGAAGTGGGAGAGCTTGAGCAGGCCGGTCAGGCTGTCGTAGTGCTGCTCCTGCTGCAACTGGGCCTGGGTGGTGCGCAGCCCGGTGATGTCGCGGCTCAGGGTAAGGATGCCGAGGGAGTTGCCCTCGTCATCCGGCACCTCGACCCGGGTGACCTCCAGATGGCGGCCTTTGCCCTGGGCATCCACCACGCAATACTCCCCCTGACCCAGGGTTTGTTCGACGGGCAGCCGTGGCGGGACGCGCCGACCCAGAGCCTCGCTTGCCACCAGCCCCATGAAGTCGAGAAAGGCCTGGTTGCAGTCGATGAGCACGCCCTGGTGATCCTCGAGACGGATGAGGTCGGGAATGGCATCCAGCAGGCGGCGTTGCAGCAACTGCTGCTGGCGGAAGGTTTGCTCCAGCTCCTTGCGCTGATCGATGGCGCTGACCATGGCAAACAGGGCGATGGGGTCGCCGTGCTCGTCATACAGGGGAACCTTGTTGATCTCCATCCAGCTGGCGCCTTCGCCGCTGTGGCAATGGAGCTGCTGGTGCAGCAGGGGTTTGCCGTCGGCCAGCAGGCGGTCATCTTCCTCCCGGAATACATCCCCCCAGGGCATCTCGGCATCGCTCTTGCCAATGAGTTCGCTCGGGTCTTGCAGGCCGGCTTCCCTGGCGAATGCCTTGTTGGCAAACAGGTACCGTCCGTGCTTGTCCCGGCAGAAGATATTCATGGGTAACTGGTCGATGATCTGCTGCAGCAGCGCCAGGGAGAGCGAAGAAGTCACGAGAGCACTCACGGGGGAGACTTCGAGCAAATCTATGATAACAGGTGGGTTTTGTAAAGCCTGGGTTAAGAGTACGTCATTTGTGCGGATCCCTGCTGACAGCCTGTGTCGCGATCGCCATAATAGCCGCCGGTTGGCCTATGGCCTTATGGATGAGAGAAGCAGCATGAAGAAGATAATGGGGGGCGCCCTGGCCCTGTTGATGGTGGGTTGTGCGAGCGACAACAACGGCGGCGAGCAGTATCGCTATACCCCGCCGGTTGCCAAGGCAACCAACAACACCCAGGAGATGGCGATCCCGGTGGATCTGGTGTGGGCCCGTGCCGAGAAGTGGTTCGGCGATCACGGCTTGAACATCGAGAACAGCCAGCGTGGTGCCGGTCTGATGACCGCCAACGTGGAAAACTCGGCCGATGGTCTGGAGTGGCTGGATTGCGGCACCATGGGATCCAAGGTGGCGCTGGGCAACCCCAACCTGCAGATCAACCTGATCATCACCCAGAGCGGCAACAACAGCGTCGCCACCGTGAACGTCAAGGGCAATACCCAGCTCTACTTCGTCGAGTCCTCCGGCGAGCGGGTGCTGGCTCCCTCCATCACCCCGGTGTGCGTCTCCCGCGGCAGCCTGGAACAGAGCCTGTTCTCCACCCTCGGCAACTGATCCTGCCGGGTATCATGA
Source organism: Aeromonas sp. 62-46 (assembly GCF_001898585.1). Classification (NCBI taxonomy): domain Bacteria; kingdom Pseudomonadati; phylum Pseudomonadota; class Gammaproteobacteria; order Aeromonadales; family Aeromonadaceae; genus Aeromonas; species Aeromonas sp. 62-46. Next base: position 62,680 of record NZ_MKUI01000045.1, read on the forward strand.
AAAACCCCGTTGCGTGCAACGGGGTTTTTTATGCCTGCTCTGCGTCCATCAGGGCGTGAGGGGAGGGATGACGCCAGAGGATCAGGGGGTCAGATCACCGTGATAGAGCACATGGTCGCCGGATTTGAGCACATAGCCCTTCCAGGGGAAGAGCTGATAGCCGCCGCCCTGCCAAGACCAGTTGCCCTCTTCGCCCTGGCGGACCAGCCGGATCGGCTCGCCCTCTGGCAGGGTCAGCTCGGCCTGACTCTGATCGGCATTGAACAGCACGAAAGCGCTGACGGTCTGACCGGCATCGGTCGGGTTGAGGCGAATGCCCTGCTCGAACAGCCGCACGCACTTGCCTGCCAGCGCCGACCATTGATAACCCGCGCTGCCGATGCAGCCATGTTCGTCGCGATCCGCGCCGACCAGGGGCTCCCTCAGTGTCGTGTTGCAGGCGGCCAGCAGCAGGGAGGAGGCCATCAGGGTCAGGGTGCGCATGCTTACTCCTTGGCGTCCCGTTCGATGACGATGTTGGAGAAGCCCAGCTCCTTGAAGTAGTTCTCCCGGTAATCCTTCACGCTCTTCTTGTCGCGGCGGCACACCTGGGCCAGCTGCTCTTCCATGGCGTGGAAGCGGGTCAGATCGATCCCCTCGGCGGCGGCAACGGCATCATAGATGCTGTTGAACTTGTCGTTGGCGTAGCCAATCTCCCTGGCCTGCTTCTTGTAGGTGTAGGTAATCTTGAACGCCATGGCGTCACTCCTTCTCTTTGGCCTGCTTGCGCTGGACGTACAGATAGAGGCTTTCGACCTTCTCTCTGGCCCAGGGGGTCTTGCGCAAGAACTTCAGGCTGGACTTGATGCTGGGATTATCGGTGAAGCAGCGGATATTGATCTGCTGCCCCAGCGCTTCCCAGCCATAGTGCGCGACCAGGGCGGTGACGATGGCTTCCAGGGTCAGCCCGTGCAGCGGGTTGTTCTTCTGGGAAGCGGGTTGATCGCTCATGCTTGCGCCGCCAGGGTGGCAAAGGGCTGACCCATGCGGGTGGTGACCCCGTTGGCCAGGTGCGGCTCGAAACCGGCCAGCATGCCCGGGCCAAACAGGCAGACGACTGTGCTGCCCAGCTTGAACAGGCCCATCTCGGCCCCCTTTTGCAGGGTGATGGCTTCATCGCCGGTGTAGTCCCAGCGCACCACCTTCTTCTCTTTGGTCGGCGCTATGTTGCCGGCCCAGATGGTTTCGATGCTCGCGACGATAGTGGCACCGACCAGCACCAGGGCCATGGGGCCGTGGGGGGTTCTGAAGGTGGCCACCACCCGCTCGTTGCGGGCAAACAGGTTGGGCACGTTCTCGGCGGTGAGGGGGTTGACGGAGAAGAGATCCCCCGGCACGAACACCATGCTCTCCAGCACGCCGTCCAGCGGCATGTGGATGCGGTGGTAATCCTTGGGTGCCAGATAGATGGTAGCGAAGTCGCCATCCTTGAACGGGGCCACCAGATCCTCATAGCCCCCCAGCAGCTCGCGGGCGCTGTAGTCGTGGCCCTTGGCCTGGATGATGCGACCTTGGCTGATGGGCCCGAGCTGGCTGACGGTGCCATCCACCGGCAGGGCCAGGGTCATGGCGTCTTCCACCACGGTGCGGATGCCGGGCTTGAGCTCGCGGGTGAAGAATTCGTTGAAGCTCTTGTAGTGGGCAGGGCTCTCGTGCAGCGCCTCGCTCATGTCGACCTGGTACTGCTTGATAAAGGCCTCGATCACCCTGGTGGTGAGGTTGCCCGCTTCGGCGGCGGCAAGTTTGCCCACCAGGCGGGAGAGGGCGTGTTTGGGCAGGCAGTATTGACCGGCAATTTTCAGGTTGTCAGTGATGCTCATGATCTTCATCTGGGAATGAGTTGAACGGGTCACAGCCGCGCCTGTTGGCGACCGTGGCGGGCTTCCTGCATGGTTTCCAGGATGCGGTGGTAGTTGTGGAAGCGATCGGCGCTGATGGCGCCCGCTTCAACCGCGGCGCGCAGGGCGCAGCCGGGATCATCCTTGTGGGTGCAGTCGCGGAACTTGCAGCCACCCAGGTAGTCGCGAAACTCGACGAAGCACCAGGTGATGCGGTCGGCTTCCAGGTGCCAGAGGGCGAACTCGCGGATCCCGGGGGAGTCGATGAGATCGCCGCCGCTCGGGAAGTGGTAGAGCCGCGCCGTGGTGGTGGTGTGCTGGCCGAGCCCCGAGTTCTCGGAGATCTCGCCGGTGAGCACGTCCAGCCCCGGCATCAGGGCGTTGGTGAGGGACGACTTGCCCACCCCGGACTGGCCCACGAAGATGCTGATCTTGTCGGTGAGCGCCGCCTTGAGGGCGTCGATGCCCTCACCGCTCTCGCAGCTCACCAGCAGCACCTCGTAACCGAGCTTGCGGTAGGTCTCGAGCTGGTGCTCGATACGGGCGCGGGCCGCGTCATCGAGCATGTCGACCTTGTTCAGCACGATGAGGGGCGCTATTTCCACATCTTCTGCCGCCACCAGGTAGCGGTCGACGATGTTGGTGGAGAACTCGGGCATCACCGCCGAGACGATGATGATCTGGTCGATGTTGGCGGCGATGGGTTTGACCCCGTCGTAGAAGTCCGGCCGGGTCAGCACCGAGTGGCGCGGATGCACCGCCTCGATGACGCCGGCAGTCGCGGCATTGAGGCCGGGGCGCCACACCACCTTGTCGCCGCACACCAGGCTGCTGATGCTGCTGCGCCGCAGGTTGCTGCGGTGGATGGCACCATCGCTCGCCTCGACATCCGCGTGCTGGCCGAAACGGCTGATCACCACCCCTTCGATGGCGGGGCCGAACAGGGTGTCATCCACCTCTGTGGTGTGCTCTTTTTGCAGCCGCCGCTCGCGGTTGGCCTGGACGCGCCTTTGTTGACCCAGATTGAGTTTTGCTTTCTTTGCCACGGGGTTTGCCAGTTTATGAACAGATTCAAAGCCAGTATGATACATGCAAATTGGCAAAATTCCGCCATTCCTCCCAATAGAGAGAGCAATCATGACAGTCAGCGCGCAGAACCTGGTATGGATCGACATGGAGATGACGGGTCTGGACCCCGAAGAGAACGTGGTACTGGAGATCGCCACCATCGTCACCGACAAGGACCTGAACGTGCTGGCCGAAGGGCCGGTCATCGCCATCCACCAGAGCGAGGAAGAGCTGGGCAAGATGGATGACTGGAACGTCAACACCCACACCAAGAGCGGGCTGGTGGCCCGGGTCAAGGCGAGTGAATACGACGAGGCCAAGGCCGTTGCCGAGACCCTCGCCTTCATTCGCCAGTGGGTGCCGGAGCGCACCAGCCCCCTGTGCGGCAACAGCATCGGCCAGGATCGCCGCTTCATGGTCAAGCACATGAGCGATCTGGAAGCCTTCTTCCATTACCGCAACGTGGACGTCAGCACCATCAAGGAGCTGGTCCGTCGCTGGCAGCCTGAACTGCTGGATCAGTTCAAGAAGAGCGGCTCCCACCAGGCGCTGGACGACATCCGCGAATCCATCGCCGAACTGCAGTTCTACCGCGCCCACGTCTTCAAAATCTGAGTGGCTGGCAAGGGTTTGCCGTCGTTCGGTTGCTAAAATCAGCAGTTCGGCCAGCTTTTGAGCGAACGGCTGCAACCAGACAAAAAAGCCCTTGCAATTGGAATGTCTGCTCTTATAATTCGGCTCCCGTACAGTAGCGCAAGCAACCAAATGCTGTACGGTCTGTTTTCAGGTTTTGCGGGAATAGCTCAGTTGGTAGAGCACGACCTTGCCA